>CAYVZT010000028.1:0-13378 GCA_964456455.1 uncultured Candidatus Peribacteria bacterium
GATTATTCTACAGCTTCTTTCAGTCGTTGATCCAAAGCTCGAAGAAATCAAAAAAGAAGGTGCACAAGGTCAGAAAAAAATCAATAATTATACACGTATCCTGACTGTGCCACTCGCATTCGTCCAGAGCTATGGTATGATTATCCTCCTCAATAGTCTCGTTCAGGGAACGCCTCTCGTTGATACATCAAACTGGAGTCTCCTCCTCTCAATGATGACCACTATCACGGCTGGTACGATACTCCTCATGTGGCTCGGTGAACAAATCAATGAATCAGGTCTCGGTAATGGTATCTCTATCATTATTTTTGCTGGTGTCCTCGCAGACGTCCCATCTCGTATAGTTTCTCTCCTCTCAGACGTGACATGGACAGGATCAACAGGAGATTTTATTACTCAATTGATACCATTTATTCTCCTCGTCCTCGCGACACTGCTCGTCATCTATGTGATTATCCGATTTACAGAATGATACCGTAGAGTACCACTTGTCTATACTCGTACAGGACGTGATGAGCGATCATACTTTCCTATTCGTGTCAATCAGTCAGGTATGGTTCCTATCATCTTTGCGATGTCACTCGTTACTTTCCCATATATTATCGGCCAAGCTATTACTCTTCGTAGTGCTGGTATGCCACAATTTGTGCAGAGCGCGAGTACTCTCATGGTACAGATTTTCAATCCAAATGCTCCAACATGGTGGTTCGTAGTTATATTTATGACTCTCGTCATAGGATTCTCTTACTTCTACCTTTCTATTACGTTTGATACAAAAGAAGTCGCAGAAGGTATCCAAAAACGAGGTGGTTATATCCCTGGTATCCGTCCAGGACGACAGACAGCAGACTATCTTCGTTCTGTCTCGAATCATCTCAATTTCTTCGGAGGCACATTTATAGCTATAGTAGCAGCGTTCCCGTATATCGCTACCCTGGTCAATAATGTACTCAAACAGTACAATATTCCTTCTCTTAAAACAGCTCATATTGATTTTCTTATTTCTGGATCTGGTCTCATCATCGTCGTAGGAGTCATCCTTGAGCTCCTCCGTCGATTCAAGGCTGAATCACAGGCGTATGACTACAAACGATTTTTCTAATATTTTTAATTTTTATTTATGGATGCAAAACTCATAGCACATATCCAAAATCTCGCCGCAGGCAAGAAAGACTTCCCAGTTCTTCGTACTGGTATGCAGGTAGAAGTCTCTCAGAGAATCACAGAAGGTGATAAATCTCGTGTACAAAAATTCGAAGGAGTCGTCATCCGTACTGGTGGCAAGACTCACTGAGAAAAGACTTATACAGTTCGACGCGCAACTGGTGGATTTGGAATCGAGAAAACTTTCCCAGTTTCTTGCCCAACAGTTGAAGGAGTGAAAATCATCCGACAATTCAAGGTAAATCGTAAAAATATTCGCTACGTACGAGGTCTCGAAGGTAAATCAGCTCGTCTCAAAGAAGTAAAAGAAGTATCAAAAGAAACATCTTCAAAAAAGATGAAACCTACAAAAAAGAAAACAGAAACAGCAGAATAATTTCTTCTCCATTACTAAAAACTCCCGAAAATATCGGGAGTTTTTCTTGTCTTCAGACATTTTTGTTTATCATATCACCATGAATATTCTTATTACAGGAGGGGCTGGATTTATAGGGTCTCATATTGTGGATGCGTGTATGGATGCTGGTCATACCGTTTGTGTGGTGGATGATTTTTCTTCTGGATCACGAGATAATATTTCCAGACATAAGAATAATATTCGCCTAACAGTCTGCGAAGGTAATATCTGTGATGAAGAGCGAATGTCATTTATTTTTCGAAATTTTGTCCCCGATGTGGTGTATCATCTCGCAGCGCAGATCAATGTCCGCGAATCTATCAAAAACCCAAAACATGATGTCGAAGTCAATATACTCTGAACATTAAATATTCTTCAGGCGATGAGAGAAGTACATTGTCAGCGTATCATATTTTCTTCGACGGGTGGAGTGATGTTTTCGGAAAATACACCTCCATACACTGAGAATCAAGTTCCAAGCCCGACAGATCCGTATGGCATTTCTAAACGCACAATAGAGCTTCATCTTGCTTTCTATGAGAGACAGTATGGTATTCGAGCCACTATTCTCCGGTATGCAAATGTCTATTGACCCCGACAAAATGCACATGGTGAGGCATGAGTTGTCTCCATATTTTTGGAAAAAATTAAAAATAACGAAGCTCCAACTATTTTTGGTGATGGAAAACAGACACGGGATTTTATCCATGTTGACGATGTCGTCTCAGCGAATATGCATTCACTCGACAAAAATCTCACGGGCATCTATCATGTTGGTACTGGAGTTGAGACATCGGTGAACGAATTATGGGATATCATCGCTCGTGCTACGGGTACAACTCTCACACCGCAATACAGTGCCGCTCTCTGAGAAATACAGAGAACTGCACTCGATGCAACGAAATTGCAGAAAACGGGATGGACTCTCCAGAGAAAAATTACTGAACTCCAAACAGAGTAGCCGGTCCCTGAATCGCCGCATCTTGTATAACGGGAGTGAGGTAGTTGCTTTCTCATAGAACCATAGCAACGAGATGATTGGATACTCGAGTCAGTCTGTTGATGGGGCTGGTTGGATTAACCTCTGTTCGATCTACGACCTGAGTACCTTGCATGACTATCACGTTACCAGTTCGGGCATCAAGAGTTATTTTCACTCATGATGCCAATGTGAGCTCGACAGTTTCAGATAATTCTGCACGGCGATTACCCCCTACCTCGAATCAGACACTTCCTATTTTTCAGCGAGCGAGATAGGATGTCGGTGAATCCATGAAGTCATCTCCAGATTTCTCATATGAGACGGATGTTCCCTGGCTATGTCCTTGGAGAAGAAAAAGAACCAGAGATATCTCATGAGCGAGATGGTCTCGACCTGTTGATACGATGGAGTCATTTTTCTGAAATCCAAAAGTATGTTTTATGTGCGTGATTGCTCCATGCTTCTGAATAAATCCTTTTAATAGTGCCTTGAATTCCATATAAGGGGCATCCATAATACGAGGAAGACAGGTGGTGATATGTATACCTAATTGTGCTGCTTGTTGAGATAAATCATAGTATCTACGGAGTTCTCATGCATTATTGGCCACAGGTTTTTCTGAACAAATAACATGAGTCTGTCTGTATTTAAGAATCTCAGCCATATTTGGTATATGGAGAGCATCTGGAGATGAATCTATGATGAGATCGAGAGGGAGGCTTTCTCCTCTTAGAAAATCTGATAATGTTCATCGGAAACGCATAACATTAATACCGCTTTGTTGCTGTAGTTCTGGTGTATTACTGCAGGGGTCAACGATAAAAATATTTCCTACTTTCGCATTTATGAGATGTTGTACATGGTTTTTCCCATGTAATCATGCTCAACCCGCCACGACAGCTACTATTTCCTCCGGACGACTTGGTCTATTCATATTTTTTTATATAATACCGATTGATAGTATACAA
Organism: uncultured Candidatus Peribacteria bacterium; assembly: GCA_964456455.1. Classification (GTDB taxonomy): domain Bacteria; phylum Patescibacteriota; class Gracilibacteria; order BD1-5; family JAGOOR01; genus JAGOOR01. Next base: position 3,512 of record CAYVZT010000028.1, read on the forward strand.
TATTACAATTTGTCAATTAACGAATAATGCCGTATCATCACCTCAATACCCTGACTGTTTTTCCAGAAAAACTCGCCCATAATTTTTCTGTGCTCTCATCACTCCACCACGATATCAATCCTGTTCCAGTCCTCAAGAGCAATGCGTATGGCCATGGTATGAAAATTATCGCTCCTTTACTCCATGATTATGATGTTCCGTTTGTTTGTGTAGACTCCCTCTACGAAGCGTATGAGCTCAAAAAATATGGATACAAAAAAGATATTCTTATTATGGGCTATGTTGATCCGCGAGATATCCCACGGAGGAGAAATTTCATCTATGCAATTTCTGATTTGGATTATGCTACAGCACTTATCAAAAAGTATGCTCGTGTTAGATTACATCTTTTTCTGGATACCGGTATGCATAGAGAGGGGATATCTGACATCAATACGGACCATGCGGATGCTGTTTTGACGAAAATCGCCCCTCGTATAGAAGGTGTGATGTCTCACTTTTCCACACCAGATAATCGTGTTGTCACAGAAACACAAATAGCTTCTTTTGAAGAACAGCTTGGTATACTCAGAAAGTACCGCATATATCCACGATATACTCATATTGCTGCTTCTGGGGGGCTATTAGCTGCTCATACGTATAGAGAAATCTCTGGTTCGATTGCTCGCTGCGGCCTCGCATTTTATGGATACGGATCTCCTGAATTGCAGCCAGCTCTTCGCCTCACCACTCATCTCATCCAAATCAAAAATATCAAAAAAGGGGAAACGGTCGGCTATGATGGTACATTTATCGCCTCGCATGATATGAAAATCGGTGTGCTTCCGATAGGATATCATGACGGTATAGACCGACGTCTTTCTGGTGTTGGTGTCGTGATGATACGAGGACAAGTATGTCCCATTATTGGTCGCGTATCGATGAATATTACCACTATCGATCTCTCCAGTATCGATGCTCAGGAGGGCGATGAAGTGCTCATCATTGATGAAAATCGGGATTCACCCGTGAGTCTCCTTCGTCAGTCAGAACGAGCCAATATGATTCCATATGATATGCTCGTGCATCTGAGCAAGGAGATGTACCGCACAACGCACGAATAGATTATTTACATTATATATTTATAGTATATAATATATAACATGAATAGAGATAATCCACACTCTCCAGAAAAAACATTCTCTCGACGTTTTTGAGTGTGTAACACACGAGACTGCAGCGAGTGTAATTGTGCCGGAAGAATTCAGTATATTTTAGAATTAGAAGGGTACAAGGCAGCCGATTTTTTAGATAAGGAAGAAGTACCACTCAGTATATTAGAAAAAATAGGCAGCATACCAAGAAATCTTGATGTACTTGAGACGGAACCGGATAATTCTGGGCATGTTCAGCTTATACCACTAGCGCATATATCTCGTCGGACACTTTCGGGTACTCAAATTTTAGATGATACAGAGGAAAAATAAAAATTGAAAAATAAATTTGACATTTTTATTGTCGCCCCTATACTCCCCGCATATCACATTTTCTCCTGACTTTTCGTGCACGAACCTCTTAGATAACTTGTCCGTGTTAATCGCATAGCACACTATGCGCTTTTTCTGTGTCTTTTATCTCCTTTTTTTCTGTTATGACTGCGAAAAAAACTACCAAGCCTGCCAAAAAAGCGGGTGCAAAAGTGTCTCAAAAGGCACAAAAAGCAAAAGTAGCTCCAAAAGCTGCTAAAAAAGTAGCTCCAAAAAAGCCAATCAAAAAAGCATCAAAGCCACTTCCGAAAAAGAAGGCAGTTATCAAAAAGGTAGCAAAAAAGCCAATAAAAAAATCAGTCAAACCTATGAAAAAAACACCAAAAGCAAAAAATGCAAAACCAGCCAAAGCTAAGAAAGTAGCCAAACCCGTCATCGCAAAAAAGCCAAAAACTAAACCAGCACCAAAGGCTAAGAAAGTTGAAAAAGTCGCGAAAGCTCCAAAAGTCAAAGCAGTCAAAGCTCCAAAAGAGAAGAAGGAAAAAAAGACAAAGCCAGCTCGTCGGGAGATGGTGGTCAAAAATATTCTTCGACCAGAAGAGAATCGTGTCATCAAATCAACTCGCGTCGAAAAGCCAACACACGGAGCCCTCTATGTCCGATCTGGACGACACTTCTTCACAGAAGATCGTGCCATCGTTGATATGCCAGAGCTCATTGCTGCACAATTGAATTCTTATGAATCTTTCCTCGAATATGGTCTCAGAGAAGCTCTCGAAAGTGTTTTCCCAGTATCAGATTTTTCAGAAGAGCGAGTCGAGATTCACTTCAAGGGTATGGAGCTCGAAGAACCTCGATATACTGCCAAAGAATGTCGTCGTAAGAATCTCAACTACGAGTCATTTCTCCGTGTAAAACTTCAAATGCTCAACAAGGAAACAGGAGAAATCAAAGAAGATACTGTCTTCATGGGCGGCATCCCTCTTATGACAAGCCGTGGAACATTTATTATCAACGGTGTCGAACGAGTCGTCGTTCACCAGATCATCAAGGCTGACGGTATCTCATTTGAATCAGATGCTGGTGTCTATACTGCAAAAATCAAACCAAAAAAAGGTGCATGGCTCGAATTCTCAATCGACAAGAGAGGTGTCATCACGGTCCGTATCGACAAGAAACGAAAAATGCCAGCATCGACATTGCTCCGAGCATTTGGTCTTGAGAGTGATGCAGCAATCATAAAAGCATTTAGCGGTGACAAGGAAATCGTATCACGATTCCTCCAGCCAAGTCTCGAAAAAGACAAAACAAAAAATCAAGTGGAAGCATGGCATGCACTCTACAAGCTCATACGGCCAGGAGATCTCGGTACTGACGAACGAGTAGAGGACCTGTTCCGTACGACATTTTACAATCCAAAACGATTTGATCTCGGTGAAGTCGCTCGTCTCAAAATGGCTCGTAAACTCGGTGTCAATGAACAGTATGAAGGTGATGGACGATTTATATCAACAGAAGATATCGTCGAAACACTGCGCTATCTCATGAAACTCCAAATGGATGATCCAACAGCGACTCCAGATGATATCGATCGTCTCGATAATCGTCGTATTCGCTCTGTCGGTGAACTCGTTCAGGAGAAATTCCTCGTCGGTCTCGCTCGTATGGAACGAATCGCGAAAGATCGTATGACCGTTCTCAATCTCGACGAATCAACAGCACGAAGCTTCATCAATCACCGACCTATCGAAGCAGTTGTCAAAGAATTTTTCTCAAGTTCGCAGCTCTCACAATTCATGGATCAGAGTAATCCTCTCTCAGAGCTCGCACATAAGCGTCGCATCTCTGCGATGGGCCCAGGAGGTTTGACACGTGAGCGTGCATCATTCGAAGTCCGAGACGTTCACCCGACACAATACGGTCGTATCTGTCCTATCGCGACTCCAGAAGGTCCAAATATCGGTCTCGTTCTTCATTTTGCTTCATTTTCTCGTGTTGATCAATATGGTTTTATCCAAACTCCATACCGAAAGATTTCACACTTTGTCTCAAATGACGGTAAATCAGCCATCAATCGTATCACTCTCGAAGATGTGCTCGATGCAAAAGGCAAGGTCGTCGTCCCAGAAAAAACACTCATGACAGCAACTCATGCAAAACTTCTTCAGACAAATATCAAAGACAAAGAAATTCTTGTTCGAGGATACCTCACCGATGACTATGAATATGTTGATGCGTATATAGAGAGAAACTTCACTATTGCTGAAGCCAACTCACCAATTGATGAATTTGGTAATTTTGCTGAGACTCGTCTCGGTGCTCGACAAAACAGCGAAGCAACTATCGTCTATGTCCGTGATATCACACATATCGATGTCTCTCCAAAGCAAATCGTCTCAGAAACCACATCGCTCATCCCGTTCCTCGAGCATGACGATGCGACCCGTGCAGAAATGGGATCAAACATGATGCGTCAGGCCGTCCCTCTCGTCAAATCTACTGCTCCAATAGTCGGAACTGGTAATGAAAAAGTATTCGGTGAAAAGAGTGGATACTGCGTCCAAGCAGAACACGCAGGAAAAGTCCTCGGTGTCGATGCAAAACACGTCACCGTGATGTATGAAACAGGCGAGAAAAAAACCTACGAACTTCTCACATTTGAGCGATCAAATCACGATCTCCAGATTCACCAATACCCACGCGTCTCACACGGTCAAGAATTCCAAGCAGGCGATATCCTCGTCGATGGTCACTCTATGGAAAATGGCGAGCTCGCGCTCGGTCACAATCTCCGTGTCGCATACATGCCATGGAATGGATACAACTTCGAAGATGCTGTCATCCTCAATGCAAACCTCGTTGAAAATGATATGTTTACCAGTGTGTCTATCAACGAGTATGTCCTTGATGTCCGTGAAACAAAACTCTGACCAGAAAGCACAACGAATGATATCCCAAATGTATCGTCAGCGAAACTCCGTGATCTCGATGAAAATGGTATTATCCGTATCGGTGCGTTTGTCCGAGGTGGTGATATCCTCGTCGGTAAGATCACACCAAAAGGCGAACAAGAACTCTCTCCAGAAGAGCGTCTCCTCCGTGCTATCTTCGGTGATAAATCAAAAGACGTCAAAGATTCTTCTCTCTATATCCCATCAGGATCAGGCGGAAAAGTCATCGATGTCCAGATTCTCCGAAAAGAAGAAGGAGACAATCTCGCAACTGGAGTTTTCCAACAGGTAAAAGTCTACGTTGCACAAACTCGTAAAATCGAAGTCGGTGATAAGATGGCGGGTCGACATGGTAACAAGGGTATCGTCGCTCGTATCGTCCCACCAGAAGACATGCCTCACACAGCGGATGGTCAGCCAGTCGATATCATCCTCAACCCTCTTGGTGTCGTCTCTCGTATGAACATCGGTCAAGTCCTCGAAGCACACCTCGGTGAAGCGGCAAGACAACTCGGTATCAAAGTTGCTACACCAGTTCTCAATGGTATGACGATTGATACTATCCATGATCTCATGAAACAAGCTGACATGGATCTCACTGGTAAAGTCCAGCTCTACGATGGACAAACAGGTGAACCATTCCAAGAGAAGACCATGCTCGGTACTGTTTACATGCTCAAGCTGCACCACCTTGTCGAAGACAAGATTCATGCTCGTGCTGTCGGTCCATACTCTATGATTACTCAGCAGCCTCTCGGTGGTAAAGCTCAGAACGGAGGTCAGCGATTCGGAGAAATGGAGTGTTGGGCTATTCAGGGATACGGTGCTGCCAATATCCTCCAAGAAATACTCACGATCAAATCAGATGATATCACAGGACGTACACAGGCGTATCGCGCTATCGTAAAAAACGAACACATCAAGCGACCAAGTGTTCCAGAATCATTCCACGTGATGATCAAAGAGCTCCAAGCTCTCGGTCTCAAGATGGAATTGCTCGAACAGAATGAAGTACAAGAAAGAACAGAGAATTATGCTGAACGTATGGGGGAGGTAGAAGTCCTCTCAGAAATTGCGGCAACTTCACGAGAAGCCGAATAATCCTTTTCTTCCTAAATCATTAATCTTTGTTTTTATGACACACGACGACTCACTCATCAACGATGAAGCTCTCGATACAGAGCTCGATACAGATATGACTCCTGAGGATGATCTCCTTCTCGATGAAGCCGAAGGCAAGACAGATACAGAAGAGCCAGACTTTTTTGCTGAAGAAGAGAAGGCGAGTTTTCTCGGAGATGATAACATGAATCCATATCTAACAGATGAGATGACGGATTTTCTCAATGATCGTATCACAGACTATTCTGCTATCTCAAAAAATGCTGGTAAGCAAAATATCACGGCTGGTAAAAATCTCAACAAAGTGCGAGGTCTCTCTGTCAGCATAGCAAAAAAAGATGACATTCTCGCGCAGTCACACGGAGAAATCCTTATCTCAGAAACAATCAACTATCGTACTCAGCGTCCTGAGCGTGGTGGTCTCTTTTGTGAACAGATTTTCGGTCCACGAAAAAATTATGAATGTGCGTGTGGAAAATATAAGCGTATCCGATACAAGGGCATCATCTGTGAGCGTTGTGGTGTAGAAGTCACGACTTCTCAAGTGCGACGTCAGCGCATGGCTCATATCGAGCTTGCGTCTCCAGTCGCACATATCTGGTTCCTGAAATCTGTGCCTTCTCGTGTTGGTCTCATGCTCGATATCCCAGTAAAAAAACTCGATCAAGTTGTCTACTTTGCTGCCTACCTCATCATCGATGTACACGAAGATTACCGAAAAGATGCACTTGCATCTCTTGAGGATAGATTTAAGCAGACTCGTGCTGAGATGCAAAAAGAATTTCAAGGCATGCTCAATGAAGCAAAAATAGCGCAAGAAGCAGGGGAGATGAAGCAAAAAGCGCTCAATGAAATGGAGCGTGATTGCACAAATAAACTCGATGAACTCGATGCAGAATATCGTGAAATGAAAGAAAAACTCCAAGCACTTACTTCTGGAACCGTTATTTCAGAACTGGATTACCGTCTCCTGATGGAGCGTTTCCCACAAGTGTTTGTCGGTGGCACAGGTGCAGAGGCTATTCGTCAGCTCCTCGATCGTGTCGATCTTCAGGCGCTCATCCAGAACATCCAGAAAGAAATCAAGACAACTGCTAAATCAAAAGAAAAGAAGCTCCTCCAGAAACTCCGTCTCGCTATCGATCTCTTTTCAAGCAATCAACATCCACGAGATTTCATCATGGAAGCTCTCCAGATTCTTCCTCCCGATCTCCGACCGATGATCCAACTCGATGGTGGACGTATGGCGTCTTCAGATTTGAACGACCTCTACCGTCGTGTTATCAACCGAAATAATCGTCTCAAAAAACTCATCCAACTCGGTGCTCCAGAAGTCATTCTCAAGAATGAAAAACGTATGCTCCAGGAATCAGTCGATGCACTCATCTCTGGTTCAGTTCGTAGCTCTCGTTCTGGGTATGCGATGGCAAACAAGCGTAAACTCAAATCACTCACTGATATCCTCAAGGGTAAACAAGGTCGTTTCCGTCAGAATCTCCTCGGTAAACGTGTCGACTATTCTGGTCGTTCTGTTATCGTGGTTGGTCCTGGTCTTGAGATGGATCAGTGTGGTCTCCCAAAAACTATTGCACTCACACTGTTCCGACCATTTGTTATCGGGAAACTCATCGAACGCGAATACGCATTCAATGTGAAACACGCAGAAAAAATCATCGAAGAAAATACAAAAGAAGTCTGGGATGCTCTCGAAGAAGTCATCGAAGGGAAGTACGTCCTCTTGAACCGTGCTCCGACACTGCACCGTCTCGGTATTCAGGCCTTCCGTCCTACGCTTGTCGAAGGTAAGGCTATCCACCTCCACCCACTGACATGTGTCGCGTTCAATGCCGACTTCGACGGAGATCAGATGGCTGTCCACCTCCCACTCACACCAGAAGCACAAAAAGAAGCACGTGAACTCATGGCGACATCAGCAAACATGCTCAATCCTTCAAATGGTGAACCAATCGTATCTCCTACTCAGGACATGATTCTCGGTTGTTACTTCCTCACAAAAGAGGATGAAAAATCATTCAAAGGACACGTATTTGCCTCATACGATGATGCATCTATTGCATTCATGAATGGAGAAATCAAGCTTCACACACAGATCCGTGTTCGAGGATGGGTTCCTCTCACGCAGGATGGTCCATTTACCACTTATGGACGTATGCGTTTCCATGCTGCTCTTCCAAAGGGATATGCATTCCAGAACGTCACCATGAATAAAAAACAACTCTCCAAGCTTCTCTCAAATATCTTTGAAACTCATGGAACAGCCACAACAGCAGTCGTAGCAAATGAGATCAAAAATCTCGGATTTAAATATGCGACTATGTCAGGACTCTCTATTTCGGAGAGTGATATGCTGACACCAGGTAACAAGAGTGAAATCCTCGAACAGGCGACGGAAAAAGTACGAACTATTCAGTCAGCAGCGTACGAGGGTCTCCTCACAGATGATGAGCGTTATGAACAGTCTATCCGTATCTGGAGTCAGGCAAAAAATACCATCGAATCTGAAATGAAAAAGGTATTTCCAAAACAGAATCATATTTATCACTTTATCGATTCTGGTGCCCGAGGTTCATGGGGTAACGTCACCCAGCTCTGTGGCATGAAGGGTCTCGTAGCGTCACCATCTGGTAAGACGATTGAGCTCCCAATTAAATCAAACTTCAAAGAAGGTCTCACAGCTCTCGAATACTTCATTGCGACACACGGAGGTCGTAAAGGTAAAGCAGATACAGCGCTCAAGACAGCACAATCTGGTTACATGACTCGTCGTCTCGTCGATGCAGCTCAAAATATTCTTGTTCGTGAAAATGACTGTGGCACTCTCCATTTTGAAGAAGTACATCGTGCTGCTCGTGGTGTCGTTTTTGAAGAATCATTCGAAGAACGTCTCTATGGAAAAGTCCTCGCAAAAGACCTCTCTGATAAATCCGGAAAAGTGTCTGCGAAGAAAGGAGATATGATTGATCAGACTCTCCTCAAGGCCATCGTTGCATCAGATATTCAAACTATACCAGTTCGTAGTATCCTCAACTGTGAAACACACGAAGGTATCTGTCAGCACTGTTATGGTATGGATCTCGCGCGCAACCGTCTTGTCGATATAGGGACACCTATTGGTATCGTCGCTGCTCAGTCTATCGGTGAACCTGGTACTCAGCTCACGATGCGTACATTCCACTCAGGATGAGTCGCGAAAGAAGGAGGAGATATCACGACTGGTCTCACCCGTGTCGAAGAACTCTTTGAAGCTCGTACACCAAAATATCAGGCAAAAATCAGCTACATCGATGGTGAAGTTGTGAAGATCGAACATACAAAGACATCATCTGTGATCCATGTTCGTGCACACAAACCAGAAACTCGAGAATACTATATACCACATGATTATGAACAGGAAGTGAAGACAGGCGATACAATCAAGGCTAAACAAGCACTCGCTCGTAATCCAGAAACAAAACAAAAGATTCTCGCTACGACAGGAGGCTATGTCTCAAAAATAGAAAACGGTATCATATATGTCTCAGACACAGAAGCTCAGACTCTCGAATATGTCACTCCATTTGGTCGAAAACTCACTGTCACACAAGGCTCTCAAGTCTCAAAAGGAGACAAGCTCTGTGAGGGAAATATCGATGCAGAAGAACTCATGACTGTTGCTACTCCAGCGAAAGCTCAGCAGTATATCGTCGATGCAGTCAAAGAAATCTATGCGTCTCAGGGGCAGACAGTCAATGCGAAACACATCAGTTGTATCGTCCGACAGATGTTCTCAAAAGTCACCATTATTGAACCAGGTGATTCAGAATTTTTCCAAGGAGATACGATCGATATCGGTATTTTCAATGATACAAACAAAAAACTCGTTGCTGCTGGCAAGAAACAAGCTATCGGTCAGCGTCTCGTTCTCGGTATCGCAAAAGTCTCTCTCCACTCAGATTCATGGCTCTCTGCTGCGTCATTCCAGGAGACTGTCAAAGTCCTCGTGGATGCTGCGAGCAAGCGTCGTATCGACCACCTCGAAGATATCAAATCAAACGTTATCATCGGTCGTCGTATCCCGACTCTCCAATACTTCAAAAACAATCTCGAACCAGATGAAGAGTATTACGAAGGAAATGTCACTGACATTACTGAAGTACACTCAGCTCATGCTCTCGTTCCAGATGTTGAATAGAGTACTCACGAAAAATCCCCACCCTTCGGTGGGGATTTTTTTGGTCATACCACTCTAAAACGATTACTATTCCATAGCCTGATTTGTACTTTTGACAGCAAAAGTACGCAAAACTGCTGAGAGCAAATAAACTCGC
>CAYVZT010000029.1:0-12717 GCA_964456455.1 uncultured Candidatus Peribacteria bacterium
AATAATTATATACTCTCTGTATGTTCGAATTCCTCAAAAAACCCATCAATCAAGAAGACTATTCCGCTTCTCGACGAGAAGTACCTATAGAATCAACCGAAGAGCCTCATGGTGAAGACATAGGACAGATAGCGGTCGATATACTCGAAACGCACGAATGATATATCGTCATCGCGCCTCTCGCCTGAGTACCTCGTAGTGATGTGGATGTGACTATCTCTCGCAATGTGCTTTCTATATCGTGAAACCGACCACAACCAGAAGTCTACTGAGAGGCATACAAAATCCCCGTAAGAGAATGCTTCTATGGACCGTTTTCGAGATCCATAATACTTCCAGAAAATCTAGCACTTGATACCATCAGAGCAACAATTGAAAGAGGCATGCTTATAGTCACTATCCCCTATCTCATCGTCGATGCTCGGACTGTAAAAGTTGAGCATATTGAAGACGGTGAAGAATAATCCACAATGCTATGTTTAGAAAAAAAATAAAAAAAATGGATGTTCTCATAACAAGTATAGTTTTAGGGACAATCATTGCTGGTGCTTTTGGTCTCAAGAAAAAACAACCCGAGTGAGAGCCACCTTTATGGAAAAAAATTATTCGTATTTTTTTATGAAAATAAAGTCCATCCTTTTCCTCTTCATTGCCTCATGGGCTCTCTTTGGAAATGTTTTTGCAGAAGAGGATTGTAGTTATTATGATGGATCCAAGTCTCATGATGACGGTCAGGTAGCAATGCCTGCTGGGAGCTTTGATCAACTTTATAACATGTATTTATGTCAGGAGACAAATCCGATTAATGCTGAAGCAATCAAGTATGTGCAGGGTATAAAAAAAATAGAATGAAAGAGTGTTGTTCAAATATCAAAAGAAATTGGTGAGACCTTCTGTTATGAAGGATTTCCTGGTTGTAATAAAAAATCATTTTATTATCGCTACATAGATGCCTGCAAGATAGCTCACAATAAAGCAAAAAATGAAGTCAAAAAGCCTGTATGAGAAAATGACAAACTCTTGCCTGATGCAGAATCAAACTGCAAGCAGAGAGCAAAGGTTTTCGTCAGTGATATATATAAAAAAGTTGCCTACGAAGAACTCGCTCGTTACAATGATAAACTTATCGAATCTTCTAACAAAAAATATCTCGAAAAATCGCACGAATTTATGGATTCTTTTTCAAATGTCATGAATACATTTCTGAAAAAAATGGGTAACATAGCCAATCAATTTGAATGATTCACGAGAACAGTCTACAATGTATAATCCGAAGGCAAAAAAACACCTCTGACAAAATTTTCTCAAAAATAAGAGTATACTAGCACATATTGTCGGTGAAGGTAAGCTAGAATATAAACACATTCTCGAAATAGGTCCTGGCCCGGGCGATCTGACAGGGGCGCTTCTCACAAAAAACCCCCTTACCCTAGATCTCGTAGAGCTCGATGCTGATATGTTTCAACTTTTGCAAGAAAGATTTGATGGGGAAAATATAACGATATACCATCATGATATTCTGAAAATAGATATACAGAAGGGGCTCCGAAAAAAAGAAAGCTGAATATTATTTGCTCAATGAAATATAATCCATTATCCTTCCTATGAGGTCTATGGAAATATACCATACTATATCACATCGCCCATCTTGAGACACTTGCTGTATGAAGTATCCTTATCACCAGACGCCATCACCGTCACTATGCAAAAAGAAGTAGCAGATAGGATACTCGCTCGTGATGGCAAACACTCTGTCCTGTCTCTGAGCTGTTGGCTCGTGTCAGATGTAGAAAAAATATGTGATATCAGCCCCAATAATTTTGTACCGGCACCAAAAGTGTGGTCTACTTGTCTAAAATTCAAAACAAAACAAAGTGATAAACAGGAAGCAAAAAAGATACTCTCGCTGATAGAAAAATGATTTAGCCAAAAAAGAAAGAAACTCATCTCCAATCTCAGTGAAAGATTTGAAAAAACAAAAATAATGAAATTGTTCCAGGAGCTCTGAATATCAGAAAATGTGCGAGCAGAAGATCTATCTCTCCATAAATGGATCAATTTATCACATGAGTTGACATAAATAATAAATTTTTATAGTATTTAAAGATCAAAATGAGGGGTAACAAATGCTCGTATAGTCTTGAGAAGTTTCTACTAATCAATACGATGCAACCCTAAAAGATGTCCTTTCTACCTATGACAGAAGCGCTCAACGCTCTCTCGCAAGTTAGCATTGGTGGAGGCATTGCAATATGCGGCATTTGTGCCTCATTCGCATTCTGCTTTCACAAACTTCTTGAGTGGTTTAAGACCTGGGGTACCTAACCCCCCAGTCCAAGTCCATCTCAAAAAGTCGTCGACCTCTGTTCTTCCACGTTCAGAGGTCGACATACCTAAATAATTAAACGCCTAATTTTTCTCGGAGTGAGTAGATGTCACTCGCAAGTCTCTGATCTTTTTTGAGCATCAGCTCCAGTTTGCGACAAGAATACATCACAGCAGAGTGTTCGCGACCATTAAATATATTTCCAATTCTCTCATACGTATATCGGAGCTTGTTTTTGAGGAGGTACATGGCTACCTGTCTCGGTATCATGAGATCCCGTGAACGGTTATCTCCTAGGAGAGCATCTTGCTCAACTCAGAAGTATTCACTCACCGAAGCGATTACTTCTTGGTAAGAGACAGATCGAAGTATATTTTTGATACCCCCCTCCCGTTCACCAATGTGAGAATGCTTAATACCGAGACGTGTAAATCTTTTTGAAATAGATTCTATAGTAGGCATCCGACCACTCAGCTCATATTCAGCAATCATTTGGTTGAGAATCCCCTCTATTTCTCGCACATTTCGGCCGAGATTATAGGCGATATACTCTGCCACTTCTTGTGGCACGATAAACTCTTTTTCACGAGCTTTCTGCTGAATAATCGCGAGTCGTGTCTCAAAGTCAGGAGTATCGATGTCTACCATGATTCCCCATTCAAATCTACTTGTCAGACGTGGCTCTATTTCTGTGAGTTCTTTTGGTGGCTTATCAGAACTGAGAATGATTTGTTTTCCAGCATCATAGAGAATATTGAAAAGTGTATAGAGTTCTTCTTGAGTGCCCTTTTTGCCAGCCAAAAACTGCACATCATCCATCAAAAGAACATCTATAGCACGAAATCTTGCTCTCATTTGATCGATTTTTCTATCTTTAACAGCATTGACATAGTCAGTCACGAATTGGTCTGACGTCAGATAAACGACCTTTTTTGTCGGGAATTTCTTTTTTATTTCGAGCGCAGTTCACTGGAGGAGGTGAGTCTTTCAGAGACCTACTTCAGAATAGATAAAAAGTGGGTTGTAGTTCGCGCCTGGCTTTCTCACCACCGCATCACAAGCAGAATATGCGAGCTGATTACTCGGTCACACGACAAAATGCTCAAAATCAAAACGAGACGAAAAGTCTTCTCTTCCAGAATTTTTTACCACTTCTGGTTTTTCTTTGGATGGAGAGCTCTTAAATACTTTTCTACAATCAATGACGGGTGAATATGTAGGATTATCTATCTGACTATCTACTACGATTTCTATTTTCTGTGCACCAATCCATACCTCAGCAGCAGCTACGAGAAGAACATCAGCAAACCTGAAACTCATGTTGTCTCTGATAAATTCTGATACAACACCAATCGTGACAACGTCTGACTCATGCGAGACGAGACTTATCTTTTGGAAATAGGTCAAAAAATCCTGCTTTCTCATCCGAGATGCTAGAATCTGGGAAAAGCTCTGTAATTGGTGTATAGCTGATATGCTTGTCATGCAACCAATTATCATATTCTACTATTCGAAGTCAAAGAAAAAAAACCTTGATTTTCATATGGAGAATATTTCTCCTTATAGAAGAGGATTATAATAAATTGACATAATTTAAAATACAATTAAATATTATAAATAAATATATATGGTAAATAAACAATATACAAGAATCCCCTCCTGAAACGCATAATTGAGTAAAAATTGTATACTAAGTCTCATATCGTATGAAAAAAAATATATTTACTCTCTGCTTTCTATCGTTTTTGACGATATTTGTATCATCATGTCAGGTTCAGTGAACAAAAATACTCTCAACTCAACACCAAAAACTCCCCGTAGTTGCCACAAACGAAACTCTCGCAATACATGCAAAAATGATCGCAAAAGATGATGTTTTTGTCGTCATAATAAATGAAAAAAAGTATCTCTCCAATGCTGAACGAGAGCTCATACTTAACTCTGATATCATCATCAGCGATACTGCTCTCGAAAAAAGTAAAATATGATCGGTCCTTCAGAACTACAAAGGGACCTATCTCAATGTATGATGAAACAATGCAGCGAACAGTAGCAGTATTGCCTCCAAGACCAATGAAATAGAGCATATTGCAGCTATCCGGGATGCCCTATCAGAAATAAATCCAAATAAAAAGTGAACATACTATGATAATGCGGGGACATATATCCAAACCCTCGGTGATACATATACAAAATTATATGATAGAATCCGTGGATATAACCATTCAAATTTTATAATTGTATGAAAGAATATCCATGATTTTTTGGCTGATTTTGGCCTCGAAAAATATAACATGGGGACTCTGGAGACAACAGAGAAAACAAACCAAGTTATCTGAGAAGAAGTCCTGTCTATGCTGCAAATGAAAAATATCTGAATTATTTTTACTGATTCAGAGAGCACAAGACAAATAATCACTCCTCTACTCAAAAAAACACATGCTCAGATATATATTTTCCCACAGATAGAAGAAGATACATCAGAATGGTGATATATTAGATATATAGAAAAGATGATGAATATTTTTGTAAGTGCTTTTGATACCTACGATTAATGATGGGCATGAGCATCGTGTCATCCATCATCATGTCATCCGTGATCATCAATATGCTCATGAGCTCCGCCATCGGGCGCTATATCGAGTTCTCTTTTTCCAAAAATTTGATTTCATTTCATATACACCACTCCTCAAAAAAGAACAATTCGGCTCACCCAGTGAGAAAAAATTATCTTATAAAAACCAAGTATAAAACCGATAATAAGGAGAGAATAGGTTTTGTCAGATATCCAAGTATAGAGAAAAGAATTTTTTAGATACGGTATATCAAGAGCAGTTCCAGGAAGTATGCTTACCTGACCAAAAACTCCTGGTGTAGCATAGAGCATAGAAAATAACACAACACCAAAACACACAAAAAATGCCGATAGCACCAGAACCTTCAGAAAAAACCAAAAAGTACCGCGTATAACACCAGAAACATTTAACCCTAGAGTCATAGGTGTTATGAAAAATAGAGCTACACTCAATATCTTTGACGTGAATAAAAGTGAACCGCGATTTTCTACTATCCAGTTACCCAGAAAAAGAGTGCGCGTCACCTCTGGAGAAACAAAAGTCATCTCGTGAAATAAGAGATATGTGCCTATGCCGAGGAGAGCTCCAAAAAGGGACTCATACACCTTATGAGGTCAAAACAAAAAAAACACAACCAAAGCTATGACATACAGCAAGACAAATAAACCATCTGCTGAACTCGTGAGACCATCAAACATATTTTAGAGCGTATTAGGAACCGTACCTCTCAAGCTAAAAAAATGGAAAGCGAGTACAACACAGGCGCAAAGTAATACAAAAACTCCAATCATAAGAACAGTAGAAATGAGCTTCTCGCGCTGATAACGATCCTCTAATTCCTTTTTTGTCTGGACTATCATTTCCATATCATGCATGCGACTTGAGTTTGCTTCTTCGAGAGCCAAAACTGCCTTTTTGTGTTCGAGCTTGGGAACAGTATTGGCGATATCAGACTCGAGTTTACCCAGTTTAAAACTCAGTTCCTGAATAAGTGCGTCCTTTTCTCGAATAATAGTTTCTAGCGTGCGAAGAATCTCATTTTGAGCCTCCCTTGGATCATAGCCAATGGTGGGAACGAGAGTTGGTTTTGGTGCGATAACCTCATAATCAGTCTGAGTGCCACCACTTTTTACCTGTGTGACATCATCTTTATGGAGCATGATGAGCTTACCATCACGTTTTGTGCGGATCTTACCAGAATGTATGTATCTATCGACAGTACGTGTAGATACGCCGAGCATTTTTGAAGCGTCTTCCCGAGAAAGTGTAAAGACCATAAAATTACAAGAAATATGAATGTAATTCTAGTTCACTGTTTTTCTTTGCAAGAAAAAAAACTTGCCAAATAGAGAAGCTCTCTGGAGTATGTCTTCATAAAATGAGGAGACAGGAAGGCTTATTTTTATATTACAGAAAAACTACCGCATAATTTTGAGTATTATCTGTTGTATATCGGGAGCACGAAATTGATACATTTTTTCTCATATCTCAACCCTCTCTCATGTATATTGTTTTTTATTTAACCAGTGTAATCCCGGTCTTAATTCAAAGCCTGGAATCTCATGAAGACGAAATAAATACAGAGAATCACATCCTATCTGGCCATCAGGGAAAAGAAAACTCATCTCTGAAACAACTTCTGGATAATCAATGGGAGTACCTCATCCATCCATGAACACACCAGTTCCATGGAAAAGCAAGAATCATACCTCCTCTCACACCTCGCGAATTGCTGTGTCCACGAGAGTACGATCTCTGTTTTTGTCGTACTTTCCGCCAGGCGGAACAAGTCCATCGAGTTTAGCATTGTACACCAAGAGAATATGAGACAAATCTGGTGAAAAAATACCAACTGTTGCTGTCCGTATAGGCTCTGACGGAGATTCTGTCGACATACAAAAATTATTCCTATAATACTGTTAGTTTAAATATTCATTAAAACTTGTCAATTATGTTCATAGATGCAGTAGATGTGAAATTTCGTGCATGAAATGGTGGAAACTGAATCGTCTCATGGAGACGTGAAGCCCGTATAGCCAAAGGTGGGCCTTTTTGAGGTGATGGTGGCCGCGGTGGCGATCTCATAGCTATAGCAGATCCAAATATCAACACACTTTCAGATTTTCGTTATGTAAAAGAGGTGGCTGCTGATGATGGTGAGCGATGAGGCATACAAGAACTCCATGGAGCCAATGCACCAGATAAAATCGTTAAATTGCCTGTTGGGACGCTCATCTACGATAATGAAAGTGGAAAACTCCTCCACGATCTCGCAAAGCCGGGTGAAATGGTACGACTCTGTGTCGGCGGACGAGGTGGATATGGGAATTCCCATTTTGCCTCCAGCACGAGAAGAAGTCCTGCTTTTGCCGAACTCGGTGATAGATGAACAAAGTTGAGTGCACATCTAGAACTCAAACTCGTCGCTGATGTAGGTATCATAGGTATACCGTCTGCTGGTAAATCAACCCTCATCTCCTGTATCACCTCTGTCAGACCAAAAATCGCAGATTACCCTTTTACCACCCTGATACCAAATCTAGGAGTTATGGAGTACAAGGGGAAGAATATGGTTCTCGAGGATGTACCATGACTCATAGCTGGTGCACATAATGGTGCAGGACTCGGAATAGAATTTCTCAAACACATAGAACGAACTCGTGTACTCTGTCACCTCTTGGATGCTGGAAAATATGAAGAGTGTATAGCAGATTATGATATAATTCGACAAGAACTCTGACTTTTTAATGCCGAACTTCTCAAGAAAGAAGAAATTATCGTACTCTCAAAATGCGACCTGCTTGATCCAGATATGGTCGAAGATCTCAAGTCTCAAATTGAGAAAAAAACAAAAAAGAGAGTTTTCCCTATCTCGGCACCTATCTGAGAAGGCCTCGAAGAACTCCAAAACGAACTCATTCAATACATACCAAAACAAGAAATAGAAATTATCTCAGACAATGTCATCATCGATTTACGAGGTGCCTCAGATCCAAATGATTTTACTGTAAGTGATGAGGGAAATCATAATTATCGCGTCAGTGGTGAACGAATCGAACAAATAGTCCGTATGACTTCTATGAAGAATAGTGAAGCAGTGGATCGAGTGTGGGATGTCATGGGAAAGAGAAAAATCACCAATGAGGTAGAAAAACTCGTCGTGAAAAATCTCGCCAAAGAATGACGTGAAATCACACGAAGTGATGAAATATGGTATACCGTGGAAGGAAAAATCCTTATCGGCGATGCTGTATTTCAGTTCCGAGATTATAGGTAATTAGATCTTGCAAACTATACCGTTACACTCCATGTTTCTCTCTGGAGATTTTTCGCATTTTTTACCAGTACGAACATCAAATATATCTCCTGGTGCTGGTGCAGTAATGGTAGTATCTTTGAGATTTGGAAGCTCTGCCATACCGCTTGCGAGGGCATCCATAGATTCTTTTTCTCCATGTACGAGAAATATCTGTTTTGGATTTCCACAATTTGCTGCGAATTCGAGGAGTCACTTACGATCTGCATGGCCAGAGAAAGCATTGAAAATCTCGATCTGCATTTTGACCTGCTTCACTTCATCAAAAATATGAACTTCTTTTGCCCCTTCGACGAGTTTTCGACCGAGGGTATTCTCAGCCATATAACCGATAGCCAAGAGAAGATTTCGTTCATCCTCAATATTATTAGCTACGTGATGCACGATACGACCGTATTCGACCATACCAGACGCGGCGATGATGATGGCTGGATAGTTGATCTTATCGAGAGATTTTGACTCTTCAACGCTGCGCATAAATCGTACACCCTCTCCTTCGA
Organism: uncultured Candidatus Peribacteria bacterium; assembly: GCA_964456455.1. Taxonomy (GTDB): domain Bacteria; phylum Patescibacteriota; class Gracilibacteria; order BD1-5; family JAGOOR01; genus JAGOOR01. The sequence continues at coordinate 8,719 of CAYVZT010000029.1, forward strand.
GAAATGGAAATACTCAACCCGCTTCGAGAGCTTTTGTATCATCATCGAAACATTCTGGGTGAATCTTGAAAATATCAGTCGCATCTGAAGCAAGAGGAGAATCGATGTAGATGGGGAGTTTGATGATTTTTCCCTGATTCATGAGAAGTCGGAGGACATAGAGAATCTCCTGCGTTCGCTCGACAGCAAATGCTGGAATAAATATTTTTCCGCCTCGATTCACTGTCTCATTGATAACTTTTGTAAGTCTCTCTTCTACATCTCCGAGCTCATCATGAAATCTATTTCCATACGTAGATTCAGTAATGAGAATATCGACATCTTTTATCTGTGTTGGTTCACGGAGAATGGGGAGATGTTTACGACCGAGATCGCCAGTAAAACAAAATCGTGTATGCTCTCCGGTGTCTTTATCTTCGATTTCCCATTCTTCGAGAGCAGAACCGAGAATATGGCCCGCATCATGAAATGTCATTTTTACACCCTGGTCGAGTGGTACAGGCTGTTCATAGCCTACAGACCGGAACTGCATCATACACTCCATTGCTTCCTCGACGGTATAGAGAGGGGGAATATTTTTGCCAGTTTTTTTTGACATGTGCTCTGCGTCATGTTCTTGGATACGTGCACTATCCTGGAGCATGATAGAACAGAGGTCTCGAGTGGCATGTGTACAATAAATAGGACCAGAATACCCCTTTTTCACGAGAAGAGGCAAGAGGCCGGCATGATCAATATGTGCATGAGAGAGTATCACCGCATCTATTTCGCTCGTTTTTATGGGGAGAAAGCGATTGGCATCGTCTGATTCTTTTCTGTGGCCCTGAAACATACCACAATCAAGGAGATAGGTTTTTCCATTGACGCGGAGGATGTGTTTTGATCCCGTCACTGTTTGCGCTGCACCGACGAATTCAAATTGCATAAATATGTGTTAGAAAACTATACTTCCATCGTACCAGATATTCCTTTTCGATGCAAAGAAATCGAGAAGACTTTTGAAAAATATCATTCTAACAAATATTATTTCAGAAAATATGTTTTTTAACTTACTGTTCCATTGTAACACTAAATCGAGTCATTTTATTTACAATGGCTTCTTCTCGCCAAATTCTCAGTCTATAAGGGTATTCTTCTCATCCCCATTTATCAAATACTACAAATTTATGAGGCTCTATAGAAGGTCATAGAATAACAATACTATGGTCAGAGCCATCGATATTTTCTGGCCAGTGAGTAGCAAATATAGGAAATACGCCTCTTTCGAGAGCCTCAAAAAAACTATTAAACTCAAACCCTTTCGGATATTGAAAAGTTTTTTGAGAAGGCATATCCATAAAAATGCCTGCATTATTGGCTCATCATTTTAGCCAAAAGGCAGTTCCATGACAATTTGAAAAGTATTTAATTGCTCATAACCACCTTCTTGAAAGTTGTCTCGATCTCATAAATGAAATGAGGGCATTTGATTTTACTTCTTCCTCCGCCATTAATGCCAACCATATTTTTCGACCAATATCTCAAGGTATTTGCATTAAATAATCCTCCCCTCTTACAATAGAAAATTCATTTTTCTTCTTTCGGACAAGCTTCAGGGATTCATCTCATGAAATAGAAAACTCTTTCATATCTTTCATCGTATGAATTTTTGACTTTTAATCAAAAATTGTATAGAACTATTTTATTTTTCTCCAAAATTCACACTTTTCTGCACCATTCATGAGGTTCTTTTTTGTCCATCCAGCCTCATCCTGTGGGAAATCTTCGACTGAGGTAATTACTCATCCCGTGAGTTCATGTGTTCTAAATATATTTTCCATATCACTATAGAGACCGCTCAGATCGTCATCACCTATGCGTTTTCCATAGGGTGGATTGGTCACGAGATGAGCGTTTTTCTGATATGAAACTTCACGAAAATCTGATTCTGAAAAACGAATAGTATCACCAACTCCTGCTCGATGCGCATTATCCATAGCATATTCGAGCACTCGTGAATCAATATCGCTTCCGTATATTTCATAGTTTTTCTCAAATATTTTTGTTTTTGCCTCTTTTATCGCTCGATCATGACATGGGAGGTCATACCACGGAAAATAGAGATAATCAAATTCTCGCTTGAGCCCAGGTGCTATATTTCTCGCGATCATAGCGGCTTCTATGAGGAGCGTACCACTTCCACACATAGGATCATAGAGTGGTGTCTTGAATTTCCAACCACTAAACAGTATCAGCGATGCTGCGAGCGATTCCTTGAGAGGTGCCTCCCCTACCTCAGTCCTATATCCTCGCTTGTGGAGCGCATCTCATGAGGTATTGATGAGGATATGAAGAGTATCTGCGACGAGAAGGAGAAATATCTCAATCGGATGACTGTGTTCATTTTCTTTCCAGTAATCATCTTCCCCCATAAGCGAACGTATGATGGCTTTCTTGCCTATTGATTGCATACTCGGCGTATGTGTCACGACAGACCTCGAGGAAGTCGCAGACACGATGATTGGCGTACCAACAGGTATCCATTGTGACCAATTGATTTGTTCGATGACTGCGAAAATCATCTCAAGTGACATAACTTCAATCTTTTCTACCTCAATATAAACACGATTGGCTGTTCGGAGCCAGAGATTGGCTTGTGTGAGCGTCATCATATCTCCATCAAATCCCACCATGCGATCCTGTCCATACGTGACGTCGATTTTTTGACGTTCGAGTTCACTTCTGACGAGAGATTCTACACCATTGATACAAGTAGCTACAAAATGAGTCATAATTATCGGAGGTTACAGTGATTAAAATCGAGTTTTCGAGCATAAAATCCACTTCCCTGTGCTACTTCTACGACATAGCGTACGAGTTTCTGAGAGATGTATTGCATCGGAGGATTTATCTCTGTATCAGGACGCATATTCATGGCACGGTCGACGAGCACGCCTTCACTATCATAGAAGTACATATCGAGAGGAATAAGCGTGTTTTTCATCCAAAATCCCTGCGCACCTGGCGTATCAAATACAAAGAGCATACCACACTTGTTACACAGACTTTTGCGTCACATGAGCCCGCGTGTTTGTTCAGGAAGTGTTTTCGCTACCTCAAAAGACCAGTATCAATCTGATGTAGGAATACGACATGATGAAATCTCACGACTCCAGTAGAGAAACGCGGAAACACCCACTATGGCAGAAAGAATGAAAATCATCAAATATTTCATACGCTCAATGTATTGCAAGAAAGAGCGAAATCAATACGATATTTTTATGCTTTCCCTCTACAACACGCTTTCTCGCACGATTGAGCCTTTTAGACCACTTCAAGAAGACAAAATAAAATTCTATGCTTGTGGCCCAACAGTCTACAACTATGCCCATATTGGCAATCTGTGTTGTTTTACATTTGAGGATATCATCATACGTAGTCTCGAGTTTCTCGGATATGAGGTCGATGCACTCATGAATCTGACAGATATAGACGATAAAACAATTCGTGATAGTCAGAAGGAACATAAAACACTCAAGGCCTTTACCGAACACTACACAAAACTTTTTTTCGAAGATTTGGAAAAACTGAATGTCGTGAGTTTCAGAAGGCATAAGCCTATTTCCGAACTAGTACCAGAGATGATTGGCATGACTCAGAAACTTATCGACAGTAAGCATGCCTACGTAAGTGATGATGGTTCAGTCTATTTTGATATCAAGAGCTTCAAAAAATACGGTAATCTGGCCCATCTCGATATGAAAGGCATGAAAGCTGGTGCACGAGTCAATAATGATGAATATGACAAAGATAATGTATCCGATTTTGCTCTCTGGAAATGATATGATGATGGTGATGGTGATAATTTTTGGGAAGCAAGATTTGAGACCAAAGATGGACCAAAGACCCTCAAAGGTCGACCAGGCTGGCATATAGAATGTAGCGCTTGTAACCTCTGGGGGCACGGAGAACAAATCGATATACATATGGGTGGAGTCGACCTCATATTCCCTCATCATC
>CAYVZT010000030.1:0-12593 GCA_964456455.1 uncultured Candidatus Peribacteria bacterium
GCATTCCCGAGATCCCAGATACTGTCTCCTGGTTGGAGCAGTGAAAAAAGTTCCTGAGCAACCTCATTTGTTACTTTTCCAGCTGGAACGAGGAGGATGATGCTCCGAGGTGATTCAGTTTTTTGTACGAGATCTGCAATAGTCTCAGCTTTTGTCACAGGAGTACCAGCTTCTGCCACGAGAGCATCGACCTTGTCGAGAGATCGATTCCATACTACGATAGATTCATCGCGAGAGATGATGTTTCGGACGAGATTTTCGCCCATAGTGCCGAGACCGATAAGTCCGAGTTGAGTCATAAAAAGAAATTAGATGTATGATATTTTTATAACTCTACAAAAAAAGCAATTAAAAAAGGTGTCCGAAGACACCTTTTTATTTTTTCTTCCTTTTTTTATTTCATGAATGGTTTCGCTCGGAAATAGATGACGCCTGAGATAATCAATGATAAGAGGAATGCAATAGCCATATTGAGAGCTGGACCTGTTGCTACATTTGTTGCCGAATTGAGTGTATACTGTTGACCCTGAGGAGCAGAAGTGAGATATGGTTCTGTCACATCGTTTTCGGCTGGATTGTAGGGGATATTGATGTTAATCTCTCCTGACATGTTATCTGGAGCAGAGTTAAGCACTGGCGTAGTGGTCGTTGTCTTTGGTGTCGTTGTCGTCGTTATGTTGGCTGTAGTTGCTTCACCTGACATGAGCGTTTCTTGTCCACCACCAGTGATGCTTGGATCGAGAATTTGCGCAAAAGTCATAGATGATGCTAAAGCAGCAACGGCAAGACCTGAGACGATATATTTGGTACTTTTCATAAGGAAAAATTAATGTACAGGCACAATTTACTTCATTTTTAGTATTCTTTCCAGGCTTATTGTGTAAAAAATGCACAAAAATACTTGCACAATATGTGAAATAGGTTGTAATACTTACTTTTCGAGATATTGCTCTATATCCTTGCGTATTTCATAGATTTTTTCGAGATCCATGATGGAGGCGAGCTTCAGATCGGGAACTCCTGATTGTCGCACACCATAGACCTCTCCAGGTCCACGGAGCTGCATATCGATTTCTGATATTTCAAATCCATCATTGGTTCTCTCGAGCGCACGAAGACGCTGAGCATTGGCATTATCAGAGAGTAGATAGCAATAGGATTGCGCGTGGCCACGACCGACACGTCCACGGAATTGATGGAGTTGAGACAGGCCAAATCGCTCAGCATTTTCGATACAGATAACCGTCGCATTGGGATTATCGACTCATACTTCGACCACAGAGGTAGAAGAGAGTATGTCATAGTGTCCTGCGATGAAGTCCTGCATAATCGTTTCCTTTTCTTCAGCAGACATGCGACCATGGAGGATACCAATACTTCTTTCAGGGAACAGCATTCGGAGTTTTTCGGCTGTTTCATGGACAGAGACAGCATCGATTTTTTCGCTTTCCTCGACCAGAGGAGAGATCCAGTAGGCTTGGTGTCCATTTTGTATCTGCGCTTCTATCCAGTTGTAGGCCTCATGAGCATGAGTTGGTATGACTATTTTTGTTGTTACGGGCTTTCTGTTGGCCGGGTATTCACGGATGATAGAGATATCCTGATGTCCGTAGAGTGCCATCGAGAGTGTCCGTGGAATAGGTGTCGCGGTCATCATGAGTACATGAGGAAATGTAGAGACTTCGTTTGTGTTCTCTGGAGTGTCTCCGAGACTTGTCTGGAGTACTCATTTGCTGATATATTCGGTGAGTCTCTCTCTTTGTTCTACTCCAAAACGATGTTGCTCGTCGATAATCACGTATGAGAGGTGTTTGTAGTGAACATCTTCTTGGATCAGTGCGTGTGTCCCTACGACGACTGAGAGTTGTCCTCATGCGAGAGCGGCTTTGATTTCTTTTTTTTCTTTTGCCTTGAGGCTGCCGAGAAGAAGAGCTGAGGTGATACCATAGGGTTCGAGAAATTCTGCGAGTTTTTTTGCTACCTGGGTTGCCAGGATAGTTGTCGGGGCCATATAGGCCACTTGTCCTCCAGTTCCCTTGATCCAGTGGAGAAGCGAGAGAAATGCCACCACAGTTTTGCCCGTGCCGACATCGCCCTGAAGCAGTCGCTGCATACAGATATCTCGCTCCATATCTTTTGTGATCTCAAAGAGAGTGATTTTTTGATGGTTCGTGAGAGGGAAGGGGAGTTTGCCGATAGCCGCCCTCATAAAATCAGCATCCAGTGGAATTCCTTTTACGTGACCCATACTAGCCTCTTGGATGATTTTTTTTCTTTGAAGAGCTTTGTATTGGAGCTCAAAGAGTTCTTCGTATGCGAGCTCATGTTTTGCGAGCTCATACGTCTCAAGCGTCTCCGGAGCGTGTAGTGCACGAATATTCTCTATTCTCGGTCGGTGTTTTCTCTCCGTACGTATTTCTTCTGGGAGGATCTCTGGTATATACTTGAGATACTCGAAAAGTAGTGGTATTTTTTCTCGAAACCATTTTGTATTTATACCTTGTATCTCAGTGTAGACAGGCAGATAAGCCTGTCTCTTCTCATCAAAAAGCTCTATATCAGGTTGAGGAAAAGAGAGTTTCCCATACTCGTATTTTGGTTTTCCATGGATGATAATCGTATCACCTGGTTTGATTGGTTGTTTGAAGAATGGAGTATGAAAAAATACACACTCCGAGGACATACCATTTTTATCAGCGATGAGAAATTTTGTGAGTTTTTTTTGAAACCTGGTTCGTTCTTGGATGATATTGATGAGCGTGACTTTGATGGTATTTTTTTCTTGGATATTGACGTAGGCAAAAGAGTCCAGTACTTGAGTAGTGTCTTCTATATCACGAGGAAAAAAGAGGAGTAGATCTTCGACTGTTTCTATGCCTCAGCGGGCGAGTCTGGAGATATAACTCTCTGTGGTATGAAGAAGCGTTTTCGTCAACCGCATAAGGTTTGATTTTGTGTTTGAAAATTACTACAATTGTAGTACTTTTCTTCCCCATGACAATCAAAAAAAAGACCATAGCGGAGAGACCAGTATCATCATCAGATGATGACTACTATGTTCTTGAGAAAAAAAGAATCGCAGAAGAAACACAAAAGGCTCATAAAATTCATGATTTAGAGGTTCAGACTCACCTTACTGCCATGATACCCTATTATGAAGATGCAGAAGGGGATGACCGTCGGAGATTATTGTTGTTGAATAACTTGCTTGTGAATAGATTTGAAGAGCCTGGCATGATGTACTGGAATATTTTTCGCAATGCACCGAGAGAGATACGAGACTATGCTGATATTTTTGAGTGAGAATTGAGTGAATCAGATATCAATGCTATTATTCATTTTTTGGAGCAGAAAAAAGAAGAGGCATCCCAGATGGTAGATATGGGTTTCGATGAAGATGGTGAAGAAGATGATCTGAGGCCTCGAATACAAGATGATGACCTCATCGACGAGGATTCTATTCCAGAAGAAGAATAAAAATTTGCTCCTAGCAAAAGTTTTCATACAATCCACACATAAACTATGGTGGGGTACCCAAGTGGCTGAAGGGGCGGGATTGCTAATCCTGTAGGGTGACCAAAAGTTGCCGCGAGGGTTCGAATCCCTCTCCCGCCGCCATGTTTATATCGGTGTTAATGTGTAGATATTCGAACTCTCGTTCGTCTGTACTCACTCGGGTTGACTTGATTTGCCATTTAAGGTAAATCCACCATCTCCCGCCGCCATCTTTTCGGACCCATAGCTCAGGGGTTAGAGCAGTTGACTCATAATCAATTGGTCCCTGGTTCGATCCCAGGTGGGTCCACCATTAAATCTTCAAGTATTTGGAGATTTTTTTGATTATTGATTAATAATATTTTTTATTTATAGTATATTCACTAATCAATATGAATGAAAGTGTCGAACATATTTCTGATATTTTGAGAGAATGATTATCGGATTATTCTTTTACGCCTGAACTATGGAAGCATAATATGTGACTTTCATTATGAGAAGAAGTCATTCCAGAAAAAAAATTACCTATGAGGAGCTGGTGTTACACTATTTCCGTACTTATTGGACGTATTTTATCTGAAGAATGAGTAAATGTTGATATTTGTTTGAGCCGGAGACATATGCAGATCCCGGTTTTTTCGCCTCTACACTTTTTGAATTCTTTTATAGATGAACACGGGCAAGTCTGATATATTGATTTTCATCGCGGTAATTTTTGCATAAGTTCACAATTGCCACCCAATATACGAGATAGGGTTTTTATTGAGAGAGTGGGCGCATATAACTGAGAAGATAGCTTGAGAGATTTTTTGAAAAATAATAATCTAGAACTTTTAAGAGAAATTCAATGGAGATATATTTTGCAAAAGTATTTACCTCGATATTATCTCTTTGCTGCTCGGAGCCAGAGAAAAGCGAAAAATCGTGCAGAGACATTTAATACTCGAGAAAAAATTATACTTTTAGATGAATCACTTTCTCCTTAAATCTGAACCAAATTGTTTTAGTATTGACGATCTCGCTCGAGTGAAGCAAGAGTCCTGGACTGGTGTGCGCAATTATCAAGCGAGAAATACGCTTCGAGATAGTATGAATGTTGGAGATTTATGTTTCTTTTATCATAGCAACTGTGAAGAACCTGCTATTGTCGGACTTATGCGTGTCGCAAGTGAGGCTCTCCCAGATATGACAGCGCTCGATATTCATAACGAGCACTATGATCCGAAATCGACCCTCGAAAATCCTATCTGGACGACAAGAATGATGGAATTTGTAGAAAAATTTAAAAAACCAATTCCTCTGAGTTTCCTCAAAAACCATAAAACACTTTCAAAAATGGTTGTCGCTCAAAAAGGTTCAAGACTCTCTATTACACCTGTCAGTGAAGAGCATTTTCAGGGAATACTTCGTGAAGTGAAAAAATAATTACTTCTTCACAAACAGAATCTCTGGTTTTGTAATCGTATTGAGGTCTATCGAAATAGGGTCATCAAGTTTTGTTTCTTCTTTAATTCCCATGGCTTTCATGACTTTGCCCGTTGCTTCAGGAATAAAAGGGGAGAGAAGGAGGGTAGCGTAGTAGACGTAGACAATTCCTTCTACAAGGAGTTTTCCTTTTTCTTCTCCTGATTTTTTCCATGGCTCAGTGGTGTTGAGCATATTGTTTGCTTCATACAGAACAGTCATTTCCTGAGCAAAAGCCATTTTAATATCGGAAGTCTGCATATTTATTTTATATGCTTTCAAAATATGCTGAACCGTTTCAGTTGCTTCATGTATTCGAGGAATAATTTCCCCCTTATCTCTGTGGGCTATCCACAGCGAAAGTACACGATTCACAAGATTCCCATAGTTATTAGCGAGGACATCGTTGTGGATAGATTTGATACGTTCATCGCTGAAGTTGAGGTCTTGTCCGACTCCGACCTCGCTTGTCATATAGAGACGGAGGGTATCAGAGCCATATTCTGCTATCATGACATGTGGATCGATGACATTACCGACGGATTTGCTCATCTTTGCACCATCTTTATCATTTACAAAGCCGTGAACGAGGATATTTTTGGGGAGGTTGATGCTAGCCGAGAGGAGCATGCCAATCCACGTGAGACAGTGAAAACGAGCAATATCCTTACCGATGACATGGAGTTCGCAGTTCCAGTTTTTGAAATCTTCTTCGATATTGCCTGTTGAGACGCCAGAAATGTAGTTTGTGAGAGCGTCACACCAGACGTACATGACGTGTTCTGGATCATTTGGCACGGGGATACCCCAGGTGAGTTGTTTTTTTGTACGGGAGAAACTGACATCTTCTAGACCGTCACCGATCATGGCAATCATCTCATTTTGTCGGAATTCTGGAGTGATTTTCACTTCACCGCTCATGAGTTTCTCTTTGATAGTGTCGCTGTATCTGCTCAGTTTGAAAAAATAGTTCTCATCTTCTGTCCAGCGTGTCGGAGCACCACCTTCTTTGAGACATTTATTTTCATCGAGTTCTTCTTTGGTCACAAAACGCTCTTCACGGTCACAGTAATAGCCAGCGTATTTCTTTTTATAGATATCTCCTTGTTCGACGAGTCTCATCCAGAGCGCTTGTACGACGGGCCAATGTTTCTTTTTATCAGAGGTTCGGATATAGCCATCGTTGGAGATAGAGAGCGCTGTATTCATGTCTTGAAAATGAGCTACATTTTCATCGAGCATCTCCATCACATCCCGGCCAGCTGTTTCGGCAGTTTTGAGGATTTTACTTCCATGTTCATCAGCTCCAGTGAGGAAAAAGACAGAATCTTTCCCATCTATGAGACGATGTCCACGAGCGATAACGTCAGTGAGGATGACTTCAAGCGCGTGGCCGATATGAGGGACACCATTCATGTAGGGGATGGCGGTAGTGATAAGTTTCTTCATGTCAGAAAGTATAGACGAAATCGAGGAGAGTAAAGAGATGCCTTTTATCTGAATTGATTTCGGAGTACTTCACCAACTCGCACTATATAGGGTCGTGTTACGGTGTAATATGTTTCCATCTGTCTCATTTGGAGCTTGCGGCGTACTACTGGTACCTCTGATGCTGGAATTGGATTAAAGCCATATCAATCTTCTATTGAAACACCATAGTAAACCTGGAAGGCATTATCATCACGCACAGTTCTCTCTATTACTTGAGATGGATGAGGCATTGAAGGATCAATTTTCTGTGCCAAGAATCCACCGACACCAATTGTATGAAACATACAAGATGCGTTTAGATGGCCGCAGCAAGGATTATCTTTATTTTCGCATGCCAGTACGCCTCTTGTAAAATTTGGATGTTCATGAAGTCATCCACAAAATTTTGGCTTAATGCCACAGAGTCTATTCCAGGCTTCTTTTACTGTCTGTTGTACTGGAAAAACCACATATCATTGCTCTATGAATCTAAAAGCATCTCATACAGCGTCTATTGCTCACTTGTATATAAAAGCACGATATTCTTGCGCTTTGATAATTTCTGATATGGGTTGTTTGAGTTCTTCCATAGTAATGGGTAGATTATTTTAATTCTCAGAATTTTGCAAAATGTTGTGCTATTTTTACTCTATAATTAGGTGTGTTTTCATCGATTCATAATTCTTTTAATATCCCTCTTCGTGTGTGTATCTGTAATCATTTGACGTCTTTTGCTGCTATCTTAGTATCATCTTCAGCGTTTGTGGCATCAGTGTCACACAAGAAATGTATAGGTCAGAAGAATCAGGCCCTTTGCTGACATAATTCTGGCCTCAATCACTGAAGTATGTGAAAAAATATATGTGGCATGTCGGTTCGTCCCCATAATTTCAGTACTGCATCTCAGAAAAGAGCATTGAAATTAGGTGGAAACCTACTGCTTCCTTGATGTGGAGGCACTGTCGGATCGAATACAATTCTATGTAAGGGGTATCAGAGCATTATCTCTTGCACTGCGTCGCATAAATTTGTGACTACAATACAGGGCGAGTGAATATCTGTCGTCGATATGCCAGAGGCTATATCTTCGCCATGTGCTCTTTTTTGTTCTATTATGAGTGATTTTCAGCTAATTGCTCCCATAAAATTATTATAAATACTATTATTTATTGTCAATATTTATAAAGCAATAAAAAACCCCCAGCGAGGGGGGTAGTATTTTATTTTCCATCAACACTCAATCCCGGATGCCAACCCGTATCTTGATCTGAAGGGGCCATAGGTAAACCAGCTTTTTTTGCTTCATTATCAACGAGTGCGGCAGTTCATCGTAATGTGAACCCAGACTGACCAGTTGGGTCGTGAGGATTTTTTGGAGTAAGAATGCTCGATAAAGTGAGAAGTACACTTGCATATAATACAGCATCTCGAGTTGTAACTCTGTTAGTAGAAGGCCTAGGGGTATTCATAAAAATAAAATTAAAAATTAAAACAAAAGTATAATATATAAAATATTTATTTGTCAAGTAAATTATTTATGGTGTAATAATAAAATGAATACTCTCTTTTTACATGAATCAGAATAGTAAAAAAATAGCACTCGTAGCCGACTGGATCACTCACTGGGGTGGGGCAGAGAGAGTATTGGCAAAGCTTATGGACATGTATCCAGACGCAGATATTTATACCTCTGTATTTTTCCCAGAGAGACCAGAGGTATTTGCAGGACGAAAAGTATATACGAGTTTTATCCAGTATATCCCCTTTTTAAATCGTCGACATAAGCTCTGTATGCTTTTGCGCCCGCTTGCATTTTCGCTTTTTAGATTTGGCAAATATGATATCGTGATCTCTGCTACTTCTGCTGAGGCGAAGGGTATAAAAACAACATGAAAAACAAAGCATATATGCTATTGTCATACTCCTACGCGCTATCTCTGGAGTCATACTGAGGCATACCGAGGATTTCTGGAGTTTGGTTGGTTGAACTGGTTCGCAAAGTTAGTTATACCGACAGCGTTTGCTATTATGAGAAAATGGGATAAAAAAGCAGCTCAGAGGCCAGATATATTTATTGCCAATTCTGTCACGACTCAAGAGCGTATAGCAGAATACTATGAACGAGAGAGTACTGTCGTCTACCCATTTTTATCTTCAAACGATCGACCATCAGCTGTTAATAATAAACGAATATACTTTATGTGTTTGGGTCGAGTTGTTCCGTATAAGCGATTTGATATAGCGATAGAGGCATGCAATGCTCTCCATCTCCCGCTCAAGATATTTACGAGTACTCATAATACTATCACCGATAAACTTCAAAAAATCTCATGACCTACGATAGAATGGATATTTGACGCTTCTGATGAAGATGTTTCCAGTGCATTTGAGCAAGCAAAAGGCTTTATTATGCCTCAGGTAGAAGATTTTGGTATTGTGGCCCTCGAGGCAATGGCACATGGAGCACCGGTGATTGCTTATGGAGAAGGCGGTGCGACAGAGACTGTTATTCATGGTCAGACAGGGCTTCTTTTTTCTGAGCAAACGCCTGCTTCTCTCGCTATCGCTCTCGAAAGAGTAGATGAGATTCATTGGCAGCCTGAATTTATCCGTGAACATGGTACAAGTTTTTCTGAAGAGCGATTTGAGGAGGGGATAAGGGGAGTTGTCCGATTTTAAAATATTATGAAACAAAATTACGATAAAAGTATCATTGAGTGATTATTCCATCAGTTTTTTCCGGGAAAAGAAATTTTATCTTACAATCTCTGTGAAGGTGGTATTGAAAACAGTAATTTCTTGATTCGTACGATAGACTCGTCTTATGTATTAAAAGTCTTTGAGTGATTTAAAAATCATAGTGATATGGTTTGTGCTGAGGTGGATATTTTGATTGATTTACAAAAAGCATGATCCAATGTTCCAGAGATTTTTATATCCACAGATGGTCGTAGAATTATCGATGGTCCTGATTCAAAAGAGACAATACTGATGGAATATATTGATGGAGAAAAACATCGCAATGAGCCTCTGAGTGATGAAATGCTATTTTCTTTATGACAACGCATTGCGATATTTGATGATGATCTTGCTCAACTCACCTGAAAATACATCATCCCAGAAACTCATATGTATGACTTGAAGTATATTTTTAGACATCCAGAATTAAGAATTCATCAGCCTGATTATGCAAATTCATCATTGTTAAAAGAGGTATGGAGAGATATTGATGAAATTAGGTCAATATTTGAAAAACTACCAGTTCAAATAATACACAATGATTTACATAGCAGTAATATCATATTCAAAAATAATGAACCTTATTTTATAGACTTTTCTGATTTTCTTGTGAGTCCTATTGTTCAAGAAATAGCTACCTCGCTTGTATCTTGGTGCTTTCATCATTTTTGGTATCCACAGGGTATGACGGAATATTTACGTTGATATGAATCTGTTCGAAAACTCACAACAGAAGAAAAAAAATGTCTTTTTGCTTGTATCGAATGTCGTATGCTCAATATCATTCTTGCTGCATATATACCGGATAGTGGTATAGATAATAGTGGGAATCACCGTGATTTTTTACTAGTTTATTATGAGGCCCTTAAGAGATTTCATGAGTTCTGACAAGAAAACTTCATAAAATTTATTCCTTAAATTTAATCTATGAGTAACACTTTATATGAATTAGTTATAGACTACGTTGATACATCGTATGGTCGGCATATACCACACTTTGAGCGAACCGTGTTTTGGCTAGAAAAATTTTTGCCAAATTTTGGCGAAGCAGAAAGAATTGCTGCTTACGCTCATGATATTGAGCGAGCTTTTCGTGATGAAACAAAAAAAGCCCCTGAGGATTACCTGAATCTTGAATTCCTCAGAAATCATCAAGAAGGTGGCGCTGAAATTATGCGAAAATTCCTGACCAAAAATAATGCATCAAATGAGCTTATAGAGACTGTTGTACATCTGATTTCTCGTCATGAAGAAGGTGGGGATATGGCTCAAAATGCTCTCATGGATGCTGATTCTGTCAGTTTTTTTGAGACAAATGTAGAAAATTTTGTAAGAAAGAAAGTTCTCACAGAATGATATGAAAAAGTGAAACCAAAAATTGAATGGATGTATAATCGCATAAGTTCTGAAGTGGCTCGTCAGCAAGCAAAGAAAAACTACGAATACTGGATGAGCGAACTTGAAAAAATGAAATAATCTCGTTTTTACTTTCTCTCAAAAATTCTTATTCTCCTCCCATGCGCTGTCCTAAATGTAAAAATCTCGAAACTCGTGTTATAGATTCTCGTCTCTCAGAAGACGGTCTCTCTATTCGTCGTCGTCGTGAATGTGAAAAATGTGCAGCTCGTTTTACGACATTTGAACGTATGGAGTTTGTGAGTTTTTTCGTGAATAAGACATCAGGAAAAAAAGAACTCTATAATCGCTCAAAGCTTGAGACCAGTATTCTCAAGGCTTGTAATAAGAGAAATATCCCTCCTGAAAAAATAGAATCTATGCTCAATGCTCTCGAAATCGAATGGGCAGAAAATAAGACCTGAGTTACTTCCAAAAGAATCGGTAAAGATGTCCTCCATAAGCTGAAGGATATAGATGAAGTAGCATGTCTGCGATTTGCTTCGGTGTATAATCATTTTGAGAGTCATAGTGACTTCGTAAAATTTATTCTCGAAGAATTCGAAGAATGATCACCGTCATAGACATGAATCAGATACGTTCTGTGAAGCCTCTTATCTCAGAGGTTCTTTTGACGCGTATGCGGGAGACACTAGGGAGATGAGAAAAAATACTTCTTTCCCTCAATCGTCGTGGAGCTATGAGTACTCTTTTGTGCAAGGACTGTTGATGGGCTGCTCGATGCCCATCTTGTGATCTTTTTATGCGTGTTCATGTCAAGCCAGAACACTCTCTCTTGTGCCATTTTTGTGAAGCAAAATGAACTATTCCAGAGAAGTGTCCGAAGTGTAGTTCCTATAACCTGATTCAGGGTGGTACACGTATTCAGTCTATCGATATGAATATACGAGAGATTTTTCCAGAAGCGAGAATACTCCTCATAGAAGATCTCTCAAAAGTCACTCCAAAAATCCTCGCTGAATATGATATATTTGTTGGTACCCAAAAAATCTCCTCTCTTCCTATCGAAAATCTGGGGCTTGTGGCATTTCTGCTTGTCGAATCAGATCTCGCTGTACCAGATTATGACATAGAAGAAGATGTATATAACCAGGTTCGCCATTTTTTTTCACGCTCTCGGGATATTATTCTCCAGACTCGTTCTCCAAAGCTTCGAATTATTACCGATGTCATGAGTGGGAATTTTCGTTCATTTTTTCAGCGTACTGTTGCCGAGAGAAACCAATTCAAGCTCCCGCCGTTTACCCAGATGATGACTATCCACATCAGTGATTCGAGTGAGAACCTCGTCAAACAACGTATTGCGAGCATGGCTTCATCGATGATAGAAGCAGCAAAAGCAACACCAGAAACTCTCGTTGCATATGATCACCTCCTCACAGAAAAACGGGCAGGGAAATATTGTCAGAAAATTCTCGTACGATGTCCGAATATGCTTGCATTTCTCGAACCATTTCGAGCTCAGTTAGTGCGAGGGAGGGGAATAGAGGTAGAATGGCTTTAGGAATTTTCATTAGGAATGAAAAAATAAAAATGAAAAATGATAGATTTTTCTTTTGACTTTCAGTGTTCCTCGCTATAATCCCCGCATTGAATTTGGAGGTTTTTCCTCCCTATCTCAATTTTATCTTTTTATTATTTTGTTATGTTGTCTCTAGTAGCGGTCACTCGTGATCCCAAAACAGACCTCCGAACTATCCGTGGTAATGCTGATAGCAAAGGTTCTGTACCAGGTGTTATCTACGGCAAAAAATGCCCAAGCACCCCACTTTCAGTTGATACCTCAGATCTTCTTCGTGTGTTCCGCGAAGCAGGTTATTCTCATATTATCGATCTCTCAGTTGATGGTAAAAAGCATCAAGCAATCATCCATGATGTTGATGTACATCCAGTTTCTGGTACATTTCTTCACGTCGACTTTCTTGCAGTAAGTGCTACTGATAAGCTCACAGTCACTGTTCCTATCAAGCTCGTTGGTGAATCTCAGGCTGCTCGTGATGGTGCTATCA
>CAYVZT010000031.1:0-12438 GCA_964456455.1 uncultured Candidatus Peribacteria bacterium
TCAGACTCGGTATCGACCCTACAAAAGCAGATCAGATGATTCGTATGGGTATGACACTCCCCCATGGAACTGGTAAGGCTATCAAGGTAGCAGCATTTACTGATGCTGGAGATGAAAAAGCTCTCATCAATAGCGGCGCTCTCGTCGCTGGTGGCGATGATCTCGTTTCTGGTATCGAAAATGGCTCCATTCAGCTCAATTTCGACATCGCAATAGCTACTCCTGTGATGATGCGAAAAATGGGTAAGATTGCTAAAGTTCTCGGTCCAAAAGGTCTCATGCCAAATCCAAAATCAGGAACAGTCGGAGAAGATCTCCAATCTATCCTCAAAGAACTCAAGGGTGGTAAATTTGAAGTGAAAAATGACAAACAGGGTGATATTCACGGTGTTTGTGGTAAACTCTCATTTGGATCAAAAAAACTCACTGAGAATATAGAGAACTTCATTACTCATGTCAAAGAAGCTCGTCCTTCTGGCCTCAAATCTACAGTTACTTTTATCGAAGCAATCTACGTTTGCAGCGCTATGGGTCCTAGTATCTCTGTCAAAGTTTAACCGCTCATAACAAACAAATTAAGCTCCCTTGTGGAGCTTTTTTTGTATTACAAAAGCGAGTAAAAGTGAAAGGAGGAGTAGTGCAGTGATTTCAGCAGGACCAGTCTGAGGCAAACGATCAATTGGAACTGGTTTATCAAATTTTGATTCTGTGTCATCATCGGTTGTATCAACAGAAGGCGTAGGAGTAACAGCTGGTATGACTGGAATCTGCCCCAAATCACCACTATATGCAACCTTGAGTGTTGTTTTATTTTCAGCAGGCATTTCAAATCCAGACTGAGAAAATACTTTTTTTAGAGTCATATCATATGCTATGCCTTTATCGAGCTTTTTTTTAGTAACTATATTTATACTTCGGAGGTCTTCTTTCGAATTTTCTATATGATCGATGAGTTGAGTTTTCTTTGTTTTAGGATGTATAATGATTATCTGAGTTTTCTGAGTATCTATGGGCTGAGTAAAGACGAGCTGCAGAGTGTGATCATCAGTTGCTATAGGATCGCCTACGAGAGAAAAGCTCACGGCTTTAAATGTTTTTGCATGAAGAGGCAGGGTTTTCGCGATATCCTTACCAGCCTTATCATAACCTTTTACGAGAAAAGTATATTCCGTAGCCGGTGATAAGTCATGAACATCAAATTCTGTTTGAGTGATATAATCTGAATCAAGGAGAGGATCAGCACCATCATTTTTGAGCAAGGCACTCTCATCATAAAAAACTTTATATTTTGCAGCGCCAGGCAGAGCTGTCCAGTGAAGACCAATCGTCTTTTCTCCTATCATGGTAGCTTGTAAAATGCTTTCTGAAGAATCAACAGCAAAGGCGAATGCGCCTATTGCCAGAAGAAGAAGAATGATTACTCTGTACATAAAGTCTTTTAAGATAGTATACTCACAGTAATTCAAATCCCATGCGAAAACAAGAAAAAAAGATAAAAACATGATGATTTACTCTTGTCGAAATAATGATAGTCATCCTAATTATAATCATGCTGACACAGTTGGGCAGTATAGGGTCACTATTTCGTCAAAAAGAAAGAAGCCAAACGGAAGAAATAATAGTTCAAATACTTGGGAGAATGGATGAAGAAAAAGTAAATGCTCTTCTCTGAAAAACAGAAAAAGGTGATATCGTTAGAAAAAGGAAAATAAGTATCAGTATCGACAATGCCTCTCATGAAATAAATGCAATTTCTCGTGTAAATCTCGCCAAATCAACAGACGATATTTATGAGTCAGATTCATGGGAAAAGACATGGCAACTACCAGAGCTCAGAGGAACTTGGTTTGCCTGCACTGGCAGTGATACAGGCACTTCTCTCGATTCTATAAGTACCATAAACACCGAATTTTTTTGAGATAAGATAGTTTTCTCGGAATGAAAAGATGCATCAGAAAAACCACTCGTCATCGGGACAAATAGTGTACCTCAGGTCGTATTAAAACTCCAAAGAAATCAAGCATATAATGAGCTTCATATAGATCGGAGAACAGGCTTAACATATATACATACGGGCAAAGAAGATAACGTATTTTGTAATTAATTTTTTATGAAACTTGTCTTATTCTTAGTCGGAGTAGTCCTCTCAATATGGGTTTGAGTCACTGTATACGCACCCATCCAAGGGTACGTCACAAGTGTACAAAAAGTATACCTCCAGAGCAAAGCAGTCCAGAGAACAGTCATCCAGAAATCTGGAACTGCAGTGAATACTATCACAGATGCCTATAAGGAGATAGCACGGGTATTTGGGGTAAGTGTGGCCGAAGAAACCGCAAAAAAAGACATATCCACACCAGTAGCAAGTGGTACACAAGACCCTGTTGAAGCACTCTTTAAACACAATGTGGCTCTCTGGTTATCAGCTTTGGCAGGCTTTTTGACAATGAGTATTTATCTCAACGTACTGTCTTTTATAGCTTTCTTTCTGAAACCGGTGACATTTTTGATAAAATAAATCCCCCTTCTCAGCAGAAGAGGGATAGAAAAATACTCTATAGCATATTACGCTCGTCCGAGGTATTCATAAGTTCGGCTATCAACACGAACTTTTTCACCCTGCGTGATAAAGAGAGGTACTTTTACTTCGAGACCAGTATTGAGTTTTGCTGGCTTGAGATTGTTAGATGCGCTATTCCCTTTTTCTCCTGGTGGAGTATCGATGACCTCGAGCGTGACAGAAGGTTCAATCTGGACGTTGATAGGGTTACCATCCCAGAACATCACAGTCGTCTTATCGCCTTCTACAAGGAAATATTTCTTATCGCCGATCACATCAGCATTGATAAAATAACTATCAAATGTCGATGTATCCATAAAATGATATGCCGAACCATCAGAATACTGATAATCTGCATCGCGAAGCTGTATATCAGCTTGTTCTACCTTATCTACCGCATGAAATGTCGTAGACATTGATTTACCATTGAGGAGATTCACGATAGTGCATTTTTCCATACCTTTCCCCATCGCGACCTTGAGATGCTCTGACTTTGTCACTTCATAAGGCTGACCATCGACGATGATCTTTTTACCGACCTTCAGTTCTTCCATGCTTGCCATAAA
The DNA here is from genome assembly GCA_964456455.1 of uncultured Candidatus Peribacteria bacterium. GTDB lineage: Bacteria > Patescibacteriota > Gracilibacteria > BD1-5 > JAGOOR01 > JAGOOR01. Next base: position 3,127 of record CAYVZT010000031.1, read on the forward strand.
ATAGTTTTTTAGAGTTAAAAACGGGGGAATAATACACAAAATCATAAAAAGGCAAGAAAATATCTTGCCTTTTTACCATATATAAAGCCAAAACTCTACAAAGCAACTTTTTCTGGGACTTTCATATCTTCAAAGAAAGCATCGAATTCTTCCTGCAGCATCTCTTGTTTTTTCATGAGAATTTGCGAGATTTTTTCGTGTAATTCCTTGTTGGTATTGATGATCTTTTTTGCTCTTTCATAGGCTTCTGAGAGGAGCTTGCGAACTTTTGTATCGATGAGATGCTTTGTCTCATCCGAGATAGGACTTCCCTCCTCAGTTGCTCCGAGATAATTGCCGTCGAGAGACCTACCTGCGACATTTTCCATACCGATATCACTATCAAACCCATAACGAGTCACCATATCGCGAGCTATATCAGTCGCGCGTTCTATATCAGATGAGGCACCCGTTGTGATATATTCAGAACCAAAGAAGATTTCTTCCGCTGCTCGGCCACCGAAGAACACAGCGAGCTCGTCCAGCATTTTAGCTTTTGTGATATACGTACGGTCTTTCTCTGGGAGAAACCAGGTCACGCCTCCTGCAGAACCACGAGAGATAATAGAGATTTTGTGCACTGGATCAGAATGTTTTGTCATCTTGCCCACCATAGCATGACCGACCTCATGGTATGCGGTGAGTTTTTGTTCAAACTCCGTCATGACGTGAGATTTTTTGGTATTTCCCATGACGATTTTTTCGATGCTCTGTTGGAGCATGTGTTGTGTGATCTCATGAGTATTATCGCGACCAGCAAGGATAGCTGCTTCATTGAGGAGGTTTTCGAGATCAGCACCGGAAAAGCCTATTGTCGAGCTGGCTACTTTTCTGAAGTTTACATCTTTTGCAAGAGGTTTATTGCGGGCATGGACTTCGAGAATGGCGATGCGATCTTCGAGATTTGGGAGATGGATCGTCACTTTTCGATCAAATCGTCCTGGGCGAAGAAGAGCCTTATCGAGGACATCCGCACGATTCGTAGCACCCATGATGATGATATTTGTATCATTATCAAAGCCATCCATTTCAGTGAGTATCTGATTGAGTGTCTGTTCACGCTCATCATGACCTCCACCGAATCCTGTAGAACGCTTCTTACCAATAGCATCGATTTCATCAATAAAAATAATTGCAGGCGCATGGGACTTTGCCTCAGCAAAGAGATCTCGCACACGAGCCGCACCCACACCGACAAACATCTCCACAAATTCTGAACCAGAAATAGAGAAAAATGGTACACCCGCCTCTCCAGCTACTGCTCGAGCAAGGAGGGTCTTACCAGTACCTGGAGGACCGACCATGAGGACACCTCGTGGTATTTTGGCACCGAGTTTCTTATATTTATTTGGATTTTTGAGAAAATCGACGAATTCTTGGAGGTCTTGTTTTTCTTCAGCAGAACCAGCGACATCAGAAAAGAGGATTTTTCCCTTTGCTGGTTCATAGCGTTTTGCCTTATTTTTGACAAAGCCCATAGGACCACCGCCTCCACCGGCCATCATACGACCCATCAGAAGCAGGAACAATACAAGAAATAAAACTGTACCAATAATAGTAGGAGCGAGATCCTCCCAGAAATGCATCGAAGTAGTATCAATAATTTTGATACTACTATTAATCGGGGCATTGATATCGATACCGATATCTTTGAGTGAATCATGAGCTGGTAGGGTCGATGTCTCTGTGTTACGTGATGGAGAACTCGTAAAATCAAAAGGAACTTTTGGGATAGAGGCTGTCTCCCCTGCTATAGTTCCTATGACTGTCTGATCACTCACTTCGATCTGAGAATATTTGTTACTTTTATATGCCTGAACAAACTCAGAAATAGGGACTTCTTTTGTTGTATTTGGCGATTCTACGAGATAGAATATGCTCCCTCAAAATACAAGAGAAATAAAGAAAAGTGTGATCAGGGCAGAGTATTTTTTCTTGTCTGGTCTTTTTTTTTGAGATTGTCCTGGTGTACCGGCAGCAGAGGTTTCAAATTTCTTTTTTTGAGATTGAGTCAGGTCTGATTTTTTATAAGCCATGAGAAAGAAAAAATGATAAATAAAAGAATGTTTGCAGTATATGGAAAAGTTTTGATTTGCAAAAACAGAAGAGTTGCTAGAATTCCCAAAATTTGTCATATACTTTTCATCACAATTATGCAAGCTATTATCCTCGCTGGAGGCTACGGAACACGCCTCTATCCGCTCACAATCAATGCTCCAAAACCGATGATAGAAGTCGGTAGTCGTCCGATGATAGAGTACCTCATCGATAAACTCAGAAATATTTCTGAAATTTCAGAAATATTTATCGTTTCAAATGATAAATTTGCCCATGTATTTGATGAGTGGCTCAAAAAATCTCACTATTCAAATATCCACATCATCAATGATGGTACGACTTCAAATGAAGATCGACTTGGCTCTGTGGGAGATGTCCAATATGTCCTCGATCATGCTCATGTAGATGAAGATTTGATGATTATCGGAGGTGATAATTTTGTAGAAGATAATTTCCAGAATATCGTGGCAAATTTTCATCAAAAATGAAACATCATCGGCCTCTACGATGTCGGCGATATAGAATATGTGAAACAATTAGGTCACCCTGTTCTCGATGAATCCATGCGTATCACTTCTCTCATCGAAAAACCATCAGAACCAACCTCATCGCTCGCTTCGACACTCGTCTATATACTCAAAAATACTGATCTCCACTGGATCAAAACAGTCATAGAAAGCGGCAAAGCTGATAGAGCTGGCGACCTCATCGCCTTTCTCTGCCAAAAAGAAGAAGTGTATGGATCAGTACTCCAGTGACAGTGGTTTGATATCGGAACCCTCGAACAACTCAAGAAAGCAGAAGAGTGGGTAAAAAATCAAAACAAATAAAGTAATGAGATACTTGTAATAGAAAACAAGATAGTGTAGAATGGCATCATGAATACTCATATTATCCATGCTGTCGATATGTTTGCTCTTTTTGTAGGGCTTGTCGGCGTCGCAATTATCATCACAGGGGTCGTCCATTGACTCTATCATTTCATAGCTCTCGAACTAGGGTCAAAATCAAAGTATGCCACACACAATGCTATACGGTATAGTCTTGGCGTCTATCTCCTCCTCGGCCTCGAATTTCTCGTAGCCGCTGATATACTCGAAACCGTCTTTAAGCCAAGCATGGAGCAACTCGGTATCCTCGGAGGTATCGTTATCATTAGAACACTTTTGAACTACTTCCTGAATAAAGAGCTTGAACATATACAAGAAAAAATACAATAAAACCATGTCTCACGAGAAAAAGCTCTGCAATGACGATCTCATAAATAAAAAAAATCTTCTCTCTATCGTGAATGACGGTCGATTTCGTGTGGCACTTTTTGGATCTGCACGTATTAAGCCAGAGGATTTCGTCTACCAGGAAGTCGTAGAACTCGCAAAAAGAATAACAAAAGATGGTTTTGATATAGTGACTGGAGGAGGCCCTGGTGCTATGGAAGCAGCATCATACGGCCATCAATTGGCTACAAAGTCAGATGACCTCGGAAAAACAATAGGTATCAATATACAGCTCCCCTTTGAACAACATCCAAATAAATATCTCGATTTTACAGAGACTGCTTCTACGTTCTCTTCTCGTCTCGATACTTTTATGCTGCTTTCTCATGTATTTGTCGTTACACCAGGAGGCATTGGTACACTTTTAGAGCTTTTTTATACATGGCAACTCATGCAGGTAGGACACATCTGCAAAACACCGATAATTCTCTGGTGAGAACAATACAAAACACTCATGAATTACATCAATACAGAACTCGTATCGAGAGGTTTCATAGATACACATGAGGCTGAGCTCGTAATCCAAGCCGACACCATAGAGAAAACTGTAGAGCTCATACGCATGGCCCATAGCGCCTACGAAAAGTCTGGCGAAAATGCCTGCGTCAATATCAAACAATACATAGCTGGGGCACGAAAGTTGTGACTCATCTAAAATCCGATACGTGTCGTATCAATCTCGCGGAATTTCATAAACTTACCATCAAATACAAAATCGCATGATCCTACAGGGCCATTACGATTTTTTCTGATAAATATAGTTGTTTTTCCCTTATTCATATCACTCTCATTCATTTCAGTATTATTATAATACTCTTCACGATAGATCATGAGAACGATATCCGCATCCTGTTCGATAGAACCAGATTCTCTCAGGTCTGACAGAATAGGCTCTTTACTTGCACGACTCTCCACTGCACGAGAGAGCTGAGAGAGGGCTATAATAGGGACGCTGAGCTCACGAGCGAGAGATTTGAGTCCACGCGATATATCAGAGATTTCCTGGACACGATTCAATGGATTGCTGCCATTGATGAGCTGGAGATAATCGATAACAATAAGGTCGAGACCAGACTCCATTTTGAGACGACGACATTTGGATTTGATTTCGAGGAGATTCATGCTCGCCGAATCGTCGATAAACATGCGTGCTTGTGAGAGCTCAGAAAGCGCATCACCAATACGGGCAAACTCTTCGTCAGAAAGCTCTCATTTTTGGAGTTTCCATGAATCAATACCCATAGCAGCACACACCATACGATCTGTGAGTTGTTCCTTGCTCATTTCGAGAGAAAATATGGCGACATTTTTCTTTTTGGCGACATTTTGAGCGATATTGAGTGCCATGGCAGTTTTACCCATAGATGGTCGGGCAGCGAGTATGACGAGATCTCATCCTCGTAAGCCCTGGAGCTTATTGTCGAGGTTTTTAAACGTAGTCATGATGCGAGTTCTCTCTGCTTGTTTAGGATCTTCGTGGATGTTCGCATATTCTTCATATCGTAGGTCGAGAATATCTCGGATATGAGTCAGTTTATTTTTGATAAATGTCTGTGTGATCTGAAAGAGTGACTGTTCTGAGCGTTCTAGGAGAGTATTGATCTCTGTCGTTTCATCGAAACCAAAAGAAGCAATCGAGTTTCCCGTATGGATAAGACGACGCAGGACGGCCTTTGTTTTGACTATTTGTGCATACTCAAAGACGTGAGCACTCGTTGGCACAGAAATAGTCAGGTCAGCCAAATAATCATTTCCCCCAATAGTATCGAGCTTACCGAGAGCACTGAGGGACTCGGAAACAGTGATGATGTCTATCGGTCTATTTTTATGAAAAAGCTCTATGATAACCGAAAAAATGAGACCGTGATTCTCGTCATAAAAATCATCTTTTGTAACCAGATCTGCGATTTTTATCACTCCTTCTTTATCTATCAAAAGAGAGCCCAGAAGGCTGCGCTCTGACTCAAGAGAAGATGGAGGAATTTTTTGAGACATAAATTAGCGATCAGAGAGGCGTTTGGTATCAGGGTGGATACCGAGTTTTTCTTCTACTTTTGGGAGCCAAACAAGCACTATCTCATTATACGGATCGAGTTTTCGGAGGATAAGCAATGTATCATACGCTTTTTGATCTGAGCCAACCTGCAAATGTGACAGAGCGAGAAGCTCATGAGCACGGATATGCTTTGGTTGGACTTCTGTGAGACGACGTGCGTAGAGAAGTGATTCCTCATATTCATGGAGTTCATAACCGAGCTCTGCGAGTGTTTCGAGGAGTTGAGCATTTTTTGGTTCTTTGCCGAGTCACTTTTTAAATACATCATACGCTAGCGTATTTTTCTTTTGAGAGACGAGATTATTTCCGAGATATATATAGAGGTCTGCTTTTTTTGGATCATGATGGAGGATGAGGTCTCGGAAAATAATTTCTGCTTTTTCATTATCATTTTCCTTTTCGTAGAGCTGTGCAAGGAGGATATTGAGCTCAGTATTGTGACGGTCGATCATGAGTCCTGTGATAATCTGAGCACGTGCTTCTTCGTATTCACGGACGACGAGCTTGCCTTGTACGTTTTTATAGATAGTTTCGAGGGCGAGTTTATCTTTCGCGGATATACGCTTCTTGACGCCATTAAGAGATGTATCGACACGACGAGTTTGATCATCTATTTTCTTCTGCTCTATCGTATGACGACGGAGTATTTTTGAGCGTTGTTTTTTCTGAAATATCTTAAATTCTCGAAAACTTCCGATTTTTGACCAGAGACCATGTCCAGTATGGAAAATAATATAGCAAATACCCAGAACAATGAGTACTACTTCACCCCAGATTAGTTCGTAGACAAGAATGAAACTCATAAAAATGATGAATAAGGTAGGGAGATTATACAGAAGTTAGCAATCTCGCAAGTATTGTACTTGTAACTCCACAACTATCATTACAATCAAGATAATGTCACTCTACAAGAAAACACTTCGATATTTTCTGGAGCTCTCCGAAATACCCCGACGCTCTTATGAAGAAAAACGAGTCAAAAAATGGCTCATTTCATGGGCAAAAGACAATGACTGGGAATATGAGGATGATGAGGCTGGCAATCTCCTCATAAAAGCACCAGGAAGCTCGCCAGAGACGCTCTGTCTCCAGGGACACATGGATATGGTCTGTGTGGCTCAGGACTCTCATGACTGGTCAGAGGAATGAGTCAAGGTTATAAAAAAAGATGGTATACTTTGGGGAGACAAAACAACCCTCTGAGCCGATAATGGTATCGGGGTGGCAGCTATGATGGCAATTGCCGAGATGGAAAAACGTCCTTCCCTCGAACTCCTCTTCACTATGGGAGAAGAAATCGGTCTCGTCTGAGCACACGGACTCGATCTGCCTATCAGTGCCAACTATGGACTCAATCTCGACTGGTGTAATTCAGAGAGTATAGGTATCGGTTGTGGTGGCACGCTCCTCATCACCTCTCGTTATGAGCCAAAGAAGACAACGAGAAAAGGTAAAACAATAAAGATTCGTGTGTCAGGTCTCATGGGTGGTCACTCTGGTATCGAGATTCATGAGCCCCGTGGAAACGCTATTATAGAACTCATAAACATCATTAATGAACGAGACGATATCGTCGGTATCACTGATATAAAATGAGGTGACGCTGATAACGCCATCCCTCGAAGTGCCCGAGCAATCGTGCTCTACACCGGTGATGAAGATGAGCTGGATACATGGCTCGAAAAGCGCGAAAAAACACTTCAGAAAAAATACAACAATGAGGATATCAATCTCTCTGCAAAAATCGTCGAGGAGGACTACGAGGCTCACTATCAAAAAGACATCCTCATCCCTCTCTACAAGGTCGGTTCAGGAGTCCAGGTGTACGACAAAAATAAATCCCCTCTCTCTTCATGGAATCTCGGTAAACTCCGCCTCAAAGAAGGTAAGATGAAATGGGCCTACTTCCTCCGTACAAACACGCCAGGCGGTATCGCTCCGATGAAGCGCAAAATCACCGATACATTTGCGAAATTCCCACAGAGCAAACTCCATGCCATCTCCTACGAATTTGATCACGAGACACCCGTCTGGTTTGCTGAACAAGAGAATGATTTTATCCGTCAAATAGCTGATACTATCGCTGGTAAAAAATGACCAAAAATACCAACTGTTGTGACCCATGCCACCGTCGAAGTCGGTATTCTCGCTGATACATACCCAGGAACCCAGTGGGTCTCCATCGGTGCCACCTGTCATAATATGCACACGACTCATGAGCACATCTATCTCCGTGATTTAGAAGAGTTTTGTGAGAGGTTGGAGAGAGTTATTTGAAATATATAAGGTCATAACAATGAGTTTAACTTGGAACTGACATTATATTCCAGAAAAAAACTGAACAATAGATGCAGATACGCCCATGCAAGATATTATAAGGCTAGCTGATTACAGACATTTTTTGGCACGATCAGTAGCAGGAATTTTAGATAGATTATCCATGAATGAATGAGATATAATATCTGAATATTTGTGATATGAAGATGAGGATAGCTTTTGGATAGATTTTTATCATCAAAATGTTCGTGGCGCTCTCGCTATGAAAAATGCTTTAGGAAGAGAATCGATCAGTTTCCGCAATGCGTGGAATTTACATTGAGTACCGGCTATTTGCGGAAAGCTACACGAGTTAAAATGAACACCTGTAAGGGAATGTAGAATGAAAGGAGCAGATGTATGCGGACATCCCGAAGTTAGCTGGCTCTACCACTCTTTATGAACTGGATGATTCATAGCAAGTATGTTGTCACAAAGACATCATAATCCCTGACCAGCAATAACAAAACCAATTGCCTTAGATAATAAATCTGGAAAAATACTACGTAGAATAATAAAGATAGCGCCTATTACTTTCAAACCATTGCATGCCCTAGTAAAAGCAAACGAGCGGGTGATTTGGGAAAGAACGATTTTCCCTTTTAGAAGAAAAGTAATTGATACTCTAAAAGAATATAATTTCATACTTGCAAAATAAACCTATGACTGAACTCAAAACCAAAAAAACAGAACTCAGTGTCGAGAAATTTCTCGAAAAAATCACTGATAAAGAGCAACAAGCAGATTCTCGCGCCATTATCGAGCTCATGCAAAAGGCCACAAAAAGTCCACCAAAAATGTGGTGATCCGCGATTATCGGGTTTGGTGATAGGCATCTCATCTACGACAGTGGTCGAGAACTCGACTGGTTTGTGATGGGATTCTCTCCAAAAAAAAACGCTCTCTCGCTGTATCTCTCATTCGATATTAATTCCTGCCCTCTTCTCGCAAAACTCGGAAAACATAAAACAGGAAAAGGTTGTCTCTACATCAAAAAACTCTCAGATATAGATATGACTATCCTGAAACAGATAATAAGTGATGTAATTAAAGGGTAATCCAATATCTCTTCAGCTTCTTCCCTTCTTTTTCGGTGTATCTCTCAAATACTCCTCCATTATTTTCGATGACTTTTGCGGAAGCAATGTTGTCATCATAGCATGTAATCAAGACCCTCTCGAGTCATAGTTTTTTTGCTTCCAGAAGTCCTAACCGAAGCATCTCCGTCGCATATCACTTCCCTCTCTCACTCGGACGAATACCATAACCGATATGTCATCCTACTTCGATAAGTCTCGGGTGATCTATCGAATGACGAATTTGGATAGCCCCAAGAATCCCCCCATGTTCGACGAGGAAAAAGAGATGAGAATTGACGCCATCGGGATTATTTGTCTTATCTCTCTCAACTATTGAGAGAAAATCCTCGAAATCTTCGCCTGCAAAAAGTTTCCCCGGGCTCGTCGGAACTTCAAAAGCTCTCCACTCAGCGATCATTTCTAAATAGGATTGTTTATGCGAAAAATTGGGAAATTCGAGTTTTAACATTTAAAGTAATTGGTGGAG
>CAYVZT010000032.1:0-12201 GCA_964456455.1 uncultured Candidatus Peribacteria bacterium
TCGTCCCTCAAAATCAGAAAATTGAACAACTTCTCAAGGATTTTCAGCGACTCCACATACAGATTGCCGTCGTCACCAATGAACACGGAGAAACAGCTGGCATAGTCACTCTCGAGGACATCGTCGAAGAGCTCGTCTGAGAAATACAAGACGAACACGACACAGAAGAAGAAATAGTCACTGAGAAGCGTCCTGGTACCTATATCGTGCGCACAGAATCCACTATCGCTGACGTGAATGACCACCTCCCTCTCCCCCTCCCAGAAAGCCCAGAATATGACACTGTTTCCGGTCTCATCAATACGATTTTTGGTCGCATACCAAACGCTGGAGAGATGATAGATTATTGAGATTATGAATTCACTATTCTTCGAAGAGGAAAAAAAACCGTAGAACTCGTAAAAATGCAGGTACAAAAATAATAGTGCAAAATATTTGCTTTCGGTAAAAATGTGTTGTAGGATAAATAGGTAATTTAATTTTAATTACCATTTATGACTGAGAAAAAACCATATTTTGATTCATTCGGTAGTTCGGATGATGTGCTTTCGATTCGTAAAGAAGCAAAGCCTGGGGCCGAGAAAAAAAATCTGACATATGATGAAACTGAATTCAAAAATGCTGAACCTGAAGTCCGAGTAACCCTTGGGGCTAAGTGGATGAATAAATTGAGACAAAGATTACCAAAAGAGAAACAAGGAACAGATGAACTTGATTTCCAAAAGAAAGTATTTGGCAGTTTATGAATATCCCCGGATACACCTAATGATGAAAAAGTAGATATCATCAAGCACTTTCAATCAACACACGGACTTGATGCCGATGGTATCATAGGGCCAAAAACACTTGAAGCTCTCGATAACGCCAGTGGAGATGATGGAAACTTTGGTACACCAATCAAAAAGCTCGACTCTGCAGGTCAAGATACTTGAGAAGTCTACTCTAAGGGTGCTCGTGAAGCTACCCCTCCTGAAGCAGGAGCAGAAGAGCAAGCAGATAAACCGAAACTCACACCAGCACAAAAAGAAGCACGCAGAGCATTTAAAACTGCAAAAGACGCATTAACAAAAGCACAAAATGACCAAAATGAAACAGCGGCAGCTTTAAAGGATGCTAAAAAAAGTATAGAACCGGCTCAGAAAGATATAGATGATAAAACTCTGGATTTTAACGAAAAAGAATCTGCAGAAGAAATGGCAAAACAAACATTAGATGAAAAAACTGGAATAGCTGAACAAAAAAATAATTCAGTAATAGAAGCAGAGCAGATAGTTCAGGACACAACAATTGCAAAAAGAGATGCGTTAAAAGCATATAATGATGTAAAAGATAAAGATGATATTTCTGAACAGGAAAAATATCGACTCTCCTCAGAATACGAAGCCGCTGATAGGGCTCAAAAAGAGGCAATAGCCAATAAACGTAGGGCTGAGGCGGAAAGTGCAAAAGCTGAAGCTGAAAAAACTCAAGCTGATCAAGCTTATAAACTAGCTCAAGCCGAAACTGCTGAAGCAAAAGCAGCTCTTGATAAAGCCAATCAGGCTCTTGAAGAGATAAAAACAAAAGTTGCTGAGTTGGAAAAAAAGATTATCGACACAGCCATTGCAGAAGATGATGCTGAACAGGCTGTAAAAGATGCAAAAGCAATTCTTGACCAAGAAATGCAGAGCTGAAATGATTAAGAGTAAAAATATGTTTAAAAAAACCACGATCTGAAGTCGTGGTTTTTTAATATTTCAAGATACCTATTTCAGAAAACGATCAATAATTGCTCGGTATTCGAGACGAGATTTGATATCATTGGAGTGGTCAGTTCATGGTTTCGCCATCTCAGTGAGACGCTTCTCAAATTCAGGATCACTCGCATATCGCGCGAAGACTTTTTTGAGTTCTGCCATGACTTCCTCATCAGAGATTTCTGGCTTATAATGAGCTTTGAGTGCTTCGAGGATGAGCATAGAGCTGATACGACGGAGAGCTGATGGTTCGATATGCTCTTTTTTAAATACGTCTTCAGTAGTCTTCAGATGTTCAAGGTACGACTTGATATTCATCCCTTGTTTTTCTATCTCACGATTGTGGTATTGCCAGAGATTTTCGACTTCTTTTGCGAGCATTTTTGGTCCGACTTCGAGTTTTGTCACTTCGATAAGCTCTGTCGAGAGTTTTTCCTCTGCTTCAGAACGAGCCTTATCCTTTCTATCAGCGAGCATAGCTTCTCGGTATTCGTTTCTAAAATCAGAAAATGAGAGTTTCTTGCCCCAGACACGCTCGATAAATTCTTCAGACCATTCTGGCTTGTGAGGGTATTCGACGGTGAGAATAGTACATGAGAAAAATGCATTTTTACCAGCAAAATCCTTGCTATGATAATCAGTCGGGAAGGTAATATCAAACTCTACTACATCGCCTTCTTTTGCTCCAATCAACGCTTCTTCGAAGCCTGGTATCATCATCTTCGAACCAATAGTGAGATCAAAATCACGGAGCCCCATGCGTTCATCCGCTGTACCGCCACGTTTATCAAATCCGACAGCGTTGAGTCGGACACGATCGCCATTTTGAATAGCAGTATCAGTAACTTCTGCTACATCACCATTTTCATCATGATGGTGACCATGATGGGCACCACGAGTATGAAAATGTGTCGCACGGTTGATGATTTCATCGAGTTCTTTTTGGAGGTCTTCATCAGAGACAGATACCTCTGAAACTGCTACCTTGATTTTCTCTATTTTTTTCATATCGAGCTTCACCTCTGGAGCAACTTCGACGAGGAGAGTGACTTCTAGAGGAGAATGAGATTTGAGCTCTTTGATTTCACCAACGTCAACTGGCTGTATTTCGAGTTTTTTGAGAGCTTTTGGGTAGAGAGTCTGGAGGGCTTGCTCTATGGCTTCACCCATGAGACGATCGGCACCGATTTCACGCTCAACGACATCCATAGGCACCTCATCTCATTTACGAAATCATGGAAACTGACGAGCAGCAGCAATCATCTTTGCAGCAGATTTTTTATAGTGTTCCATCTCTGTCGCACCTTCTTTTATAGTTACCTCATACGTGTAACCTGATATTTTCTTACTCGTAGCCTGCATAGGGAAAATGATAGGGAAATAATCGCGGCTAGTATAGAGAAAAGACAAGAAATGAAAAATTTAATTTATTCATGCATGAACGAAATTCATAAAAAGACCCTTGAATAAGAGTTTTTATTGGTACAATCGCGACATGTCAGAACTCACAAAGATATACCAGGATGCCATCCGGTCTCTACAAGAAACACCTGTTCTCTTGAGAAGCAAGAAGGAGAACCCTCGGGACTATATAGTAGCCACACACGGACCCGCTCTAGCAAAAGCAATCACAAAAAATCCTGAACTCCTCAATCTCATCGGCATCTATAGATTCAACTGTTCTCATCTCGGAAAAGAAACTGATTTACATGGTGTTGCAGGATATATCAGGGAGATTCACAAATACGTCCCAATATTGATAGATCTCCAGTGACCAAAACCCCGTATCCACGAGATGAGTGAAGAAATCGGTGATAAGATGATCATGCGTGTCGGTGATGAATTTCAAGTCACGTATGCTCCAGGGAATTCAAGTGAACGATTCTGCACCTATAATCATCTCAAGGTCTGTTTTCCTGAGATCGTCGGAGTGATGGAGGTGTGAGATAGCGTGATATTCGATGATGGGAAGATGACTGCCGTAGTACGAGGAAAATCCACTGGAAAAGCAATGCTCGAATGTATCGAAATACAAAACTGAGACCCAAAATATATCCTGAAAGGTCGTAAATGAATCTGCGTACGCAATAGACCACTCGGTATCGACTGCATGACTCAGCATGATCATAAAAGTGTAAAATTCGCACGAGATATGCTCTGATTCGATTTTGTCGACCATATCATGGTCTCCTACTTTAGTACTGCTGAAGATGTAGAGCATTTCGTCGATGTGATGAGAAATACCTATAATTATAACTGAAATCTGGGTGGAAAATTTGAGACCCCCTATGCAGTCTACAGCACTGACACTATTCTCGCGCAAAAAAAACTCTCTCTCGTCATGCTCGGCCGAGGTGATCTACGAGTAGAGATGGATCCAAGGGCGGTATCAAATATGCACGATATACAGAGACACTTTTTTTCTCTCTGTCAGCGGTACAATGTAGAGTCTATCTGCGCAACAGGATACCTCGAGAGCATGCTCACTCCCGAGGGAAAAGTAACAGGTGACGAGATCTATGATATGGAGCAATCAATCCTTACATGACCCGATCATCTCATGCTCTCTGGTGAATCCACCTATGGTGCACAAGCGGCAGAATGCGTCATGCTCGAATCCACATATCAGCGCTCTATGAATCAAAAGCTCGCACAAGGAATTGTCTCCTACAAACAAATACCGACTCTAGGCCTGTGAGAACTTTTGTATATACTCTAGCTATGTTTGATTCACGACGTATACGACATCTCAACCAGGCATCATACATGAGTTGAGATATACTCTACTGGACAGAGTGAGCCCTGCGTACAGAATGGAATTGTGGTCTCGCCTATGCCAGTGAATACGCTCATGAGAAAAAACAAAGACTCATCTCTCTTATTACGATAGATAGTGAATACCAGCACGAAAATATTCGGCAGCTCATTTTCCTCATAGAGTCCGTCTCTGAACTCTGTGAATCATACAAAGAAAAATGACTCCTCCTCTCTGTTGCATATGGGAAAACTCAGTCAATCATTGATACTATCATTCAACATCATAATATTGGCATGATCGTCGCAAGTGCAAGCTATGTACGCTACTTCGAAAACATCCTCAAACACTTCTGAAAAACCCTCGACATACCCGTCGTGATCATAGATGATGCGAGTCTCTTGCCTCCATGGATAGTCAGTGATCATGTCGAGTACGGGGCCTACACGCTTCGAAAAAAATACTGGAATACAGCGACGATGCTGAGTCCAGAAAAAAGCATAAAACCAACAAAAGTAGAATGTATACAAATACATAACGACCTGTCAAAAATCACCACAGCTTCATGGTACAAAAAATACATCTCCGAGTTTTCAAAGATAAGCCAAGAACATGAAAATAAATTTCTCGGAGGAGAATCACACGCACAAAAGCTTTGGAAAAATTTTAAAAAAGAGAAACTCCCCCTGTATGACACTGGGAGAAATAATCCAAATGAAGAAAATACATCACTTCTCTCCCCTTACCTCCATTTTGGGTGCATATCACCACTTCAAATATACTATGAGCTCTCGACTGAGAGAAAAAATCCATCAACACATGTCTTCCTCGAAGAGTGCCTCGTCCGACGAGAACTCGCTATCAACATGTGGTACTACGAGAGGCACCCTGACCAATGGAATTGCCTCCCAGATTGGGTAATAAAAACACTCGACGAAGATCGCGAAAAACAGACCTCCCTCCTCTCACAAGATGAATATTCACTCGATGACCTGAGGTACGGCAGAACAGAAGATCCGCTCTGGAATGCTGCACAGCACCAGCTCGTACAAACTGGGAAAATTCATGGCTATGTCCGTATGTATTGGGGTAAACAACTTTTGCTGTGGTTCCGAGACTGGAAAAAAGCCTACTGAATCGGCGTCTATCTCAATGATACCTATGCCGTCGATGGCTGCAGTCCAAATGGCTACACAGGCATTGCTTGGTGCTTTGGCAAACACGATAGACCCTTTCCTCCAAAGAAAATACACTATGGACTCATCCGTTCTATGACCTTCTCTGGCATGAAAAAGAAATTTGATGTAGAGAAATATATAGAAAAATGGAAGTAGTATATTTGTCAAACAATTCCCCCTGAAAAACGCAAAAAATAGCTATAATCACACAAAAATTACGCCTCATTTTTTCGTAATTTGTACTTCGTAAATTTGTCACCATCATGTCTCTCTTCTCGCGCCTCTTCGGCGACCCCACCGTAGCAGTCCTTCACGGATACCAAAAAGATCTTCTAAAAATCAAAAAAATAGAGGAAGATTATAAAAAAACAATTGAAAATCTCGACGCAGTCAAAGCAAAGACAGAAGAATTTAAGAAACAGTTCGAGCCCATTCGTCTGGCATTTATCACCGAAAAAGATGGGATAGATACTCACGAGGATTTATCTATCGTAGAAAAAACAGAAGCTCACGAAAAAAATAAGAAAAAATATATTACAGCTCGAGAAGACAAGGTTCAATCACTACGATTTGAAGCCCTCGCATTGCATCGTCGAGCAAGTGAACTCATCTACGGGCAAGAATTCGATCTTCCCGATGGCTCAAAGAAAGTATGGAATATGATTCCATTTGATGTCCAGCTCATAGGTGCACTGACCCTCAACGGAGGCAATATACCAGAAATGCGAACAGGTGAAGGAAAAACTTTTGTTGCCACCATTGCCGCTTATCTCAACGCACTTTCTGGTGATCCTGTCCACGTCGTCACAGTCAATGAATATCTCTCAAAACGAGATTCAAGCGAAATGAGTATCATCTATGGAGCACTTGGGCTCACAACAGGCGTAGTCCTCAATAGCATGTCTTCTGTGGAGAAAAAACAACAATATGCATGCGATGTAGTCTATGTAACAAATACAGAAGCTGGATTTGATTATCTCCGCGACAATATGGCAAGAAGTATCCACGATCAAGTCATGTCTCGTCGAGCTTTTGCTATCGTCGATGAGGTGGATTCGATTCTCATCGATGAGGCTCGTACACCTCTTATCATCTCGGCACCAGACGATGAACCCACTTCAAAATACATAAAATTTGCACAGATTGCGACGAAACTCTCACACCCAGAAGATTATACCGTAGACGAAAAAACAAAGACAATTGCCCTCACGGAGGATGGTATAGTCAAAATAGAGAAACAACTCGGAATCGAAAATATATTTGTCAGCGATCATTACAATGACCTCCACCATATAGAGAATTCCCTCCGCGCAAAAGCTTGTTATATACGAGACATAGACTATCTCGTTCGAGGTGATGACATCATGATTATCGATGAGCACACAGGTCGAGTAATGGAGTGACGACGATTCAGTAATGGTCTGCATCAGGCACTCGAAGCAAAAGAACGTGTCACCATACAGAGAGAAAGCAAAACTCTCGCAAGTATCACGTACCAAAACTTTTTTCGTCTCTATGAAAAACTATCAGGAATGACTGGTACAGCAAAAACAGAGGAGGAAGAATTTCAAAAAATTTATGGCTTGGATGTTGTCCAAATCCCAACAAATAAACCTATGATTCGTGATGATCGAGCTGACCTTCTTTTCAAAAATGAAAAAGGAAAATTTGCCTATATCATCAAAACAATAGAAAAAATCCACTCTACTGGTCAGCCTATTCTGGTTGGTACCGTCTCAGTAGCAAAATCAGAGCTCCTCTCGGACATGCTCACAAAAAAGTGAATCAAACACGAAGTTTTGAATGCTAAACAAGATGCTCGAGAAGCAGAAATCGTAGGGAAAGCTGGTCAGAAAAATGCAATTACAATAGCAACAAACATGGCTGGTCGTGGTACAGATATCAAGCTCGGAGATGGTGTCGCTGAGTTAGGAGGTCTGGCCATTCTCGGTACCGAAAAGCATGAAACCCGTCGTATTGATAATCAGCTACGAGGACGTGCAGGACGACAAGGCGATCCTGGTATAAGTCAATTTTTGATCTCCCCTGCTGATGATATTATGAGGATATTTGGTGGGGATAAGCTTTTTGCGATGTTTAATTCTGGTTTCTTTGCGAGTCTGCCAGAAGATGAGCCACTCATCCAAAGCAAAACTCTCACAAAGCGCATCACTGCAATCCAAAAACAAGTAGAGGGACGTCATTTTGATATGCGAAAACATGTCCTCGAGTATGATGATGTTCTCAATCAACATAGACTGATTATCTACGGACGTCGTCAAAAGATGCTCGAAGATTTTGCACGTGGAGAATCCGCTCAAAGTGATATTCATTTACAAATAGACAAGATTTTTCGAGATGAGGCAGAGCGATTCGTCCTCAATCATGAAGAAGAAGGGCATGTAAATAGGGAAAAACTGAATACAAGCATGAGTGATATACTGGGATATACCGTGAACATAGAGGATGAGGGGGATGAACTATCAAAAAAAGTATACGAACTCTGGACTGCGAAACTCCTAGAAGTAAAAGAACTCTTCAAGGAGAGAAATTTCGAACACTTCGAACGAGAGATATATCTCGCAGCGATTGATCAGCTCTGGATGGAACACATAGAGAGGATGGCTAATCTTCGGGAAGATGTCGCATTTGAATGATACAATCAAAAACAACCTCTTCTCGTCTATCAAGAAAAAGCATATAATCTTTTTTTAGCCATGATAGATGAGATTCATTATCGTGTAGTACGTGGCATTCTCTCGTCTCGAGCCAATACCGAGGTACAACAAGTAAATATCAATCTAGACGATCTCTCATCCGCAAGCATATCGGCAGAAACAGGAGGTCATCCTCTTCTGAGACAGAACAGAAAAGAAGGAGAAGAGTGAATAAAAATTATTAGAATTAAGTAATAATATAAGTCAATATTGAGAAGCCTTTTTGTCGAGAAATAGAGTGGTAAGAACGAAAAATCTGTGCTAGTATACTCGCATGGAACTCACTCAAACACTCGTTAGCCAAGAAGATGGTATCCTCACAGTCACCTGTGTGGGAATTCTCGATGAAAAGACATCTCCTCCCGTATTTGGAACAATAGTAAAATACGCAAAAGAAGCTCCTCAAATAGCATTGATTGATTTTACAAAGGTTACTGGTCTCAAAACTGCTTTTATCACTGGAATACTGGAAATATCAAAATTCATACATGCTTCTGGTGGTGGCGTCATCATAGTTCCAGGGGCCATGGGTGATATATTGGAGATTACGGGTGTAAAACAGATGGCTCAAGTAGTATCAACCGTTGAAGAAGGAAAGGCGTATGCACGAGAGCACTATCCTCAGGTGATTGATTTTATACAAAATCAAAAAGAAAAATGAGCAGTAGAAAAAGTCGTCAGTAATCAGTGAGAAGAGCTCAAAAATTGGAAATTTTTCACTGACGACACAAAGAAAAATATAGACATAGAAAAAGTACTCTGATACGCGATCAATGCCCGAGCATCAGATATACACCTAGCCACAAATAAACCAATCACATACCGCATAGAAGGCGTGCTCATAAAGATGGAAAATGAGCCCGTGCTCACAGCAGATCATCTCTCTCAAATCAAGACAGCCATACTTCAGAAACATCCAGAATTATCAGAAAAACTCGACAAAATGCATGATGTAGATTTTGGTTATATAACTCAAGAAAGTCATATTTCATTTCGAGTTAATGGAGCATGGTCACTAGAAAATTTAACTTTTACATTCCGTCGTATCGAACAAAATGCAAAAACTATTGAAGATCTCGGATTGCCGCAGGCTATTAGTGCATTTTTGAAAGCAAAACAGGGGCTCGTGCTCGTGACCGGTCCGACAGGATCTGGTAAATCAACGACTCTCGTCGCCATGCTAGAAGAGATAAATAGGACTCGTGGGGAGAAAATCATCACCATCGAAGATCCAATAGAATTTTTATTTACTGATAAAAAATCGACTTTTAATCAACGTGAAGTTGGCAGAGATACAAATTCTTTTGTAGCAGCCATCAGGGCAGCAATGCGTGAAGATCCAGATATCGTCATGGTCGGAGAAATGCGTGATACAGATACTGTGGAGGCCGCTCTCAATCTCGCCGAAACAGGACATCTCGTCTTCTCCACACTTCATACATCTGGTAGTGTCCAGACCATCAGCCGTATCGTACAATTCTTCGACCCCGATCAACAGAGACAGATATTTACTCGTATTGCAGATAGTCTTCTCGGCGTTTTGTCTCAGAGACTCGTTCCGCGAAGAGATGGAAGCAATAAGCGAGTAGCTCTTTTTGAATTGATGCTCGTCAATAGCGGTATAAAAAATCTCGTTCGTACTGGCGATCTCGCTCAAGTGGATAATGCTATTCAGATGGGGCGTAGTGAGGGCATGATACCGATGTATATTTACGCCCAAGAGCTCGAACAAAAAGGCATCATACATCGTGACGATTATATCGGCTTCTTTACCAACCAGGACGTCTAGTATGAAATCTTTTCTCAGACATCTCCGCGCTGCCCTCCCCCACATCATATTATGCTCCTATGTTCTTATTGCATACCATAGCTGGGGGGCAAGTGGTATAGTAGATATGAATAATTCTAGTCTCTCAAACACATCTCTCATAAAAACTACTGGAGGCGACTTTGTAGGAACTATTCAAAATATAGCGATAGAACTAATCCAAGCAGTGCAAATAGCGCTCAACGGAGTAGCACTGCTCGCACTCCTCTATGTAGGGTATATCTGGGTATCGAGCATGGGTGATGAAGAAAAACAAAATGACGGTAAGTATAGGATACTCCTCATCATTATGGGCCTCTTTCTCGTAAATATACCTCAGCTCATATATGAGATAATTACTGGTAGCACCTATCTCGAAGATAATTTCTGGAGAAAAGTACAAACTGTCTCTACGAGAGATCCTGGAGGAATATTTACAGAGTGAGATCTCTATCAATGTAATTATTTCTTCTGTGCACAAAATTTCTGGGGTAATGGAACCACAGTAGCTATTATGAAATTTCTCGAAGTCATCATGATAGCAGCAGCGGTCGTTATGTTTACTTGGGGAGGATTTACCATGCTTTTCCGTGGTAACAGCGAAGACAGATCTGATAAAGGAAAAATGCGAATCATATACGGTATTGTGGCGCTGATTATTATAGGTTTTATAGAGGCGATCTACAAGGCTATCTTTTTCGGAGGACCGCTCAGAACCACGGGTATCATGAGTACGCTGATGTCGATAGGAAATTTCTTCCTCTTTATGGCTGGTCCAGTGGCAATTGTATTTATCATTGTGGGTGCCTATTACTATATCACAGCTGGTGGTGATGAAGAACGATGAGACAAATGAAAAAGAATCATTACTTATACGTTTCTTGCCACCATTCTTCTCCTCTTATCATACACGATTATTGTGGAAATATCGGGAATTAACTTAATATAAAATATTATGAAAAAAATCATCATATACCTCTTCTCTCTTTCGATCTTCACGATCAGTACGCATCTCGCTATGGCTGCTCAGGATGATATAAGCTCAGGGCTTCTCACAAATATGTGTATATCCACATACACGAGTGAGCCGTGTGGTATCGGAGGAGAACAGTGAGGCTCATCCAGCAATGGTCAGGGCGATCAAATGGCCCGCTATAAATGTACAGTATGCTGAGCCGATGCATTTATCACGATGATATCAGATATATATAAGTTTATATTTTTTATTAGTCTTATCGTAGGGGTCCTCATGATAGTCACACTCGGTATAGGTATGTCATTTTCTGGGGTCGCCTCAGAAGACATGAAGGCAAAATCAAAGGAGAAAATAAAGGATATAGTTTATGGCCTCATAGCCATGTCTCTCCTCCCTTGGATTCTCAAGACACTGGCACCCTTTTTCTTCAAATAGACTATTCTGAGTAATCGAGAACTACTTCATAGCTCTCAGATGATGCAACATGTCATTCATGGAGACCGCCAATACAAGAGAGAAACTGATCTTCATCGGTCTCGATAAGCTTTTCTCCAAAACGGTTTTGTACGAGGTGCTCGGCTCCAGATCTGACGCGACAAGCACAAGTAGTACATGCCCCCGCCCTACAAGCAAAAGGTGAATCTATACCATGCTTTTCACATTGTTCTGTGATAGATGATTTTGAGTCTCCAGTAAAAGTATGCCAATTTCCAGAAGGATCCTTGAGTTTTATAGTGATCATATAGCGACTATCTTATAAATTTCTTGCATTTCGCAATATTTTTGTATCATGTCGCGGTTGGGAGTGCGCCTCATGCGTACGCTCGCACCAATATTTCTTTATCTTTCTTTTTATGCCAAGAGGCAAAAAATACAACGCAGCAACGAAGTTTATCGAAGCTGGCAAGACATACTCAGTCGAAGAAGCAGTTACTCTGCTCGAAAAGACAAACTATGTAAAGTTCGACCCTACAGTAGAGATTCACTTCAGACTCGGTATCGACCCTACAAAAGCAGATCAGATGATTCGTA
>CAYVZT010000033.1:0-11617 GCA_964456455.1 uncultured Candidatus Peribacteria bacterium
TTCTGACCTTGTGCACCTTCTTTTTTGATTTATTCGAGCTTTGGAACAACGACTGAAAGAAGCTGAAGAATAATCGAAGCATTGATGTACGGAGAGAGCCCCATCAATATGATCGAAAAGCGTTGCATACTTCCACCCATAAGAGAGCTAAAAAATGCAAGACCTGGCTGAGCAGAAAAGACATTTCTCATACTCTCAAGAGCATCCGCTGAAACACCTGGAACAGGGATAACAGAGAGAAATTTGTAGATAACGATAAGTCCAAGAGTGACCCCTATTTTATTTTTGAGGCTATCAGAACGCAGAAATTGTTTCCAGGAATTCTTCATATAAAATGTTTTTACCCAACAAGGTTAATTGAGCCACCAGCTTTTTCAAGACTTGCTTGTGCTGTCTTGCTTGCGGCATGCACAGAGAGTGTAACTGCTTTTTTGAGCTCACCACCAGAGAGGAGTTTGACACGAGGATTTTTACCACGTACATATCCTAGTTCAAGAAGTTTTTCTATTGTAATATCTTTGTGTCCCTTTTCAGCAATTGCCTCAACATCAGAAAGATTGATAACAGAAAAAGGAGTTTTGGTCGTAAATGCACCTCCACGAAGTTTTGGAAGACGCATGTGAAGTGGTGTCTGACCACCCTCAAAGAGAGGATGAATTTTTTTACCAGTTCGAGCCTTTTGTCCTTTACAACCACGACCACAGAATCCACCTTTTCCAGATGAAGATCCGCGACCGAGACGTTTGGTGCTCGTACGAGATGAGGCCCGAGGGCGAAGTGTAGCGTGATTTAACATAGATCTAAAGGATGAATGAATATACTATTTTTTAGTTTGATACATTTTGAGGGCTGCCATGGTAGCGTACGCTGTTGTGATGACGTTGCGTCCACCATGTCTCTTGGAGAGAATATTTTGACAACCAGCCAATTCAAGGATACGACGAGCTGAGCCTCCTGCGATAATACCAGTACCTTCTGCAGCAGGATGAATCATGAGTTTCACTGATTTAAATTTCGTAGAAACCTCGTGTGGGACAGTACCATTTTCGAGAGGAACCTTGATGAGGTGTCGTTTTGCAGAGTTGACTGCTTTTTCGACCGCGACAGAGACTTCTTGAGCCTTACCGAGACCAAAACCAACGCGACCTTTTCGATCACCGATGACGACAGCTGCACGGAATCGGAGCTGACGACCACCGCTCGTGACTTTTGTTACACGACCGACCTCGAGAAGTACTTCTTCGAATTCTTTTTTGACTTGTTCAAAGCCACCTTTGCCACCACCACGACGATCATCGCGACGGCCACGATTATCATCGCGACGGCCACCACGTGCGCCACGACCATTTGATGATGCACCAGTTCATGATGCAGCAGCAACGTCAGCGACTGCCTCAGATGGGACAGGAGTTTCAGGGAGAGTTGTATCGATATCAGACATAGAAAAAAATTAGAATGTTAACCCACCTTCACGTGCACCATCTGCGAGAGCAGCGATACGTCCAGTATAGAGGAATCCACCTCGATCAAAGACACATGTTTTGATACCAGCAGCGAGAGCTTTTTTAGCAATCTCAGCACCGGCAGCCTTTGCACGATCAATCTTTGTTCCTTTTTTTGCTTCCATATCATGCGTACTAGCCAGTGTATGACCAGCGACATCATCGATGAGCTGAGCGTAGATATGAGCATTTGATCGATAGACAGCGAGACGTGGACATGTAGCAGTACCACTGACACGAGCACGTATACGGCGGTGTCGGATGATTCGTTTTTGTGAAGAGGTTTTAGTCATAAGAGAGTTTATTTAGCAGCAGTTTTACCAGCTTTACGACGAACATATTCGTCGATATATCGGATACCTTTCCCTTTGTATGGTTCAGGTGTTTTGGTTGATCGTATAGCAGCAGCGAATTCACCTACCTTCTGAGAATCAATACCAGAAATGTGGAGAATATTTGCATCCTGAGCATCAGCAGCAACAGAAATACCAGCTGGGATCTGGAAGAATACTTTATGAGAAAAGCCAACAGCAAGAGTAATTTTTGTACCTGCGATTTCCACACGGTAACCTACTCCGATAATCTGGATTGTCTTTTTGTATTCACCGACGACACCTTTCATCTTATTATTGATGAGTGCCCATGTGAGTCACCATTGAGCATAGTCTTTTCGCTCTTTAGCGGTACTAGAAAGGGTGATGGTGTTGCCATCGATATTCACTGCTACAGTAGAGTGAATTGGACAATTGAGTTGTCCTTTTGGTCCCTGGAGCGTGAGCGTACTACCATTGAGTGTCGCAGTGACACCAGATGGGAGATTGATAGGTTTTTTAGCGAGTCGAGACATAGAAATAATTAATAAACTTCTCCGATAACTTCTCCACCAACATTGAGAGCACGAGCTTCATAGCCTGTGATAACGCCCTTTGGTGTAGATATAATATAAATACCACTTCCATTACGAGACTTCTTGATAGCCGTAGAACCAACATACACGCGGTGACCAGGAGTACTGATGCGGCGGAATGTAGGAAGATGACGATTTTTAGAGTCATCGAGTGTAATGGAAATTGTTTTTTTAACATCACCCTCGACAGAGAAGTCGACGATATACTTGTTTTTCTTAAAGATGACAAGTACGCGCTCCTTGAGAGTCGAGTATGGTACTACGAGAGTGCCATGTCCAGCAACGATAGCGTTGCGGAGAGAGACGAAAAGATCAGATAGAGAATCAGTAGTCATAAGAGAAAAATTACCAGCTAGATTTACGAACTCAGAGAATTTCACCACGATTGATACGTTCACGAGCCTCGATACGAGAGAGACCAAAACGACCGATGACGCCTCGGCGACGACCTGTCACAATACATTGTGAGTAGATACGTGTAGAGAAAGTGATCTTTTGACCGTTTGCCTTCTGACGAAGTGCTCGGAGTTTTCGACGGTTGCATTTTGCGATGAGTGCTTTGCGTGTCATAGAATTATTTATGAAATGGAAAACCAATATTTTGGAGGAGGAGAAGCGAGTCCTCAGGAGATTGTGATTTTGTTACAACTGTGATTTGGATACCGTGTGTTTTGATAACGTCATCTTGGACGATCTCTGGGAAAAGTGTCTGTTCTTTGAGTCCGAGA
The DNA here is from genome assembly GCA_964456455.1 of uncultured Candidatus Peribacteria bacterium. GTDB lineage: Bacteria > Patescibacteriota > Gracilibacteria > BD1-5 > JAGOOR01 > JAGOOR01. The sequence continues at coordinate 3,138 of CAYVZT010000033.1, forward strand.
TTAAAATTTCCTGCTCCATCAATACTCTTTGGTCGGAGACCCTGAAAATCACGAACACGTGGAAGGACAACGTGGATGAGCTTCTCAAGGAAGTCATACATTCTCTGTCCACGGAGTGTGACTGTGAGGCCGACTGCGAGACCTTCTCGGAGTTTGAAGTTAGAGATAGCCTTGCGTGACTTTGAGAGTACTGGTTTTTGACCGGTGATAAGAGTGAGGTGCTTCTCGAAAAGAGAATAATCCTTTTGTCCACCCGTCACGAGTGAGCCGATACCCATATTGACGACTACTTTCTCGAGACGAGGAAGTGCGTTCACATTCTTCCCTAGGTCTTTTGCAAGCTTTGGGAGAACGGTCGATGTATAGTGTTTTCTGAGAGACATAAATAATGAAAAATTAGTCGATAGCTTTGCCGGATTTTACAGAAATACGAACTGTCTTTTTCCCTTGTTCAATACGTACACGTGTTGGTTTTTTTGTGTGAGGACAAACAAGCATAACATTTGAGACGTGAATTGGTTTTTCGAATTGTATCTTTTGACCTGGAGTTGTCCCCTGTTTCTTGATGTGTCTCGTAACGATATTGACCCCTTCGACGACCACAGCATCTTTTTTTGGAAGTGTGCGGAGTACTTTTGCTTCTGTCGGAGTTCTTTTTTCTACACCGTCTTTGTTTTTCTCGACGCGGAAACGGTCTTTTCCTGCGATGATACGAACGGTGTCTCCTTTATGTATTTTCATTTTTTTCATAATTTTTTAATGGTAAGTGACCTGCCTGCCGGCAGGCAGGTTAGATAACTTCTGGAGCTTTACTGATAATAGCCTTGAAACGCTTGTCACCTCGAAGCTCTCGGAATACTGGTCCAAAGACACGAGATCCAACAGGCTCACCCTTGTCATTGACGATTACGCAAGCGTTATCATCAGAGCGAACAGTCGATCCATCAGCACGTTTCACTGGTCGAGTTGTGCGGATAACAACAGCACGAACAACAGTATGTGCCTTGACCTGACCATCTGGTGCTGCATCTTTGACAGAGCAGACGATGATATCACCAACACGGGCATATCGATGTCGTGTTCCTTTTGGGATATTGAAGCAGAGCACGAGTTTTGCACCTGTGTTATCTGCGACGACGAGTCTTGTTTCTTTTTGTATCATAGAGAGCTGAAATAAAATGAATTATGCGTTGTGAATTACTTTCCATCGAACAGTTTTTGATCGAGGAGCTGTTTCTTCAATAGTGACTATCATGCCTTCCTCAAGTGGAATATCTGTATGAGCGTGAAAGTTTTTTGTTACCGGGATTTCTTTGCCGTATTTTGAATGCTTGAGATATTCTGTGACTTTGAGAGTAACAGTCTTTTGCATTTTTGTTGAGGTGATGACTCCAGTTTTAGTTCGCATATTATGATTGGTGAAGATTAGTGAGATGACGAGCTATATCCTTTCGTGCTTTTCGGAGTTTGTGCACTTCTTTGAGTTCTCCGAGAGCATGCTTCATTTTGAGAGAAAAAAGCTCAGAACGAAGACCTTTGAGACCAGTTACTTCTTTTGTTGCCTTTGGGGCAGCAACTTTTTTAGTAGTAGTTTTTTTGGTAGATGTAGTAGTTTTTTTGGTAGGCATAGTCAGAAAAATTAAGCAGCGAGAGCAAGAAGTGAACGAGAATCAATAACAGCAGTTTTGACAGAGAGCTTATCTCCAGCGAGTCGAAATGCTTCGCGAGCGAGTGTCTCATTGACACCTTCTACTTCAAAAAGCATAGTACCAGCTGGAACAGAAGCGTGGTAGTATTCTACACCACCCTTTCCTCATCCCATTGGAACTTCGAGAGCCTTCTTTGTAAATGGTTTGTGTGGGAAAATACGGCACCATACTTTACCGCCACGTTGGAGTGTATGAGCGATAGTTTTTCGAGCAGCTTCGATTTCACGTGCTGTGAGAAATCCAGATGTCATTGCCTTGAGACCAAATGATCCGTGAGCAAGCATAAAACCAACGGTCGCATTACCCTTTTGGGTGCCGCGCATGGCTTTTCGATATTTTGTTCGTGCTGGTTGTTGCATACAAGTAAATTTTTAATTTTTAATTTTTCTTTTTTAATTATTTTCTACATCACCTTTATAGATCCATATTTTGAGACCGATGATACCGTACATGGTAAGAGCGTGCTCAACATGGTAATCAATAGATGCCTTGATGGTCTGAGTTGGGATATTTCCTTCCTTGTAGACTTCGTGACGAGCGATTTCAGCACCGCCGATACGACCAGAAATACGAACTTTGATACCTTTTGCACCTTTTTCCATAGCTTTTGCAATAGCCTGTTTGATGACACGACGATATGGGAGACGACGCTCGATCTGACGACCGATACTGTCACCAACGAGAGTCGCGTGAACATCAGGATTTTTGATTTCTTTGACATCGACGTGTACTTTTTTACCAAAAAGTGCGTGGAGTTTTTTCTGGAGTTTTGTGAGATTTTCACCATTCTTACCGAGGACAAGAGCTGTACGAGAAGTATAGATGATGACGCGGAGACCAGTATCACTGTGAGTGATAGTAGTATGACCTACTGGGAGGCCTTTGAAAAACTTGCGAACGAGATCTCGGATAACAACATCCTGACCGATAGCTTCAGTATATTCTGCTTTATCATAGTATCCTGTAGACGCCCAAGAACGGGTGACTCCGATACGCCAAGAGATGGGACTGACTTTGTGTCACATAAGAAAAAGGTTTATGATTTATTTATGAGCGAGTTCGAGAAATATATGACTCGTACGTTTGAGGATACGATGACTACGACCGCGGCCGACTGGACGTGCTCGTCGATACGTAGGACCCTGACCGATAGAGAGTGAGTGAATGATGAGATCACTTTTAGCTGCACCATCGTTATGGATAGCGTTTGATGCTGCACTAAAGAGAACCTTGTAGAGGATATCGCCACCCTTTTTAGAGAAGAGGCGAAGCATAGCAAGACCATCATCGACAGATTTTCCTCGGACGAGGTTAGCGATAACTCGGAGCTTTTTTGGAGAGATGCGGGCGTTTTTGAGAGTAGCTTTCATAGATTCGTAGAGATTAAGCAGCAGGAGTAGCGAGAGCTTTACCAGCGTGTTTGATGAATTTGCGAGTCGGAGCAAATTCTCCGAGACGACGACCTACCATGTCTTCTGTGACAAATACTGGAGTATGCTCTTTTCCATTATGAACACCGAATGTGTGACCGACAAAGTCTGGGTGAATAACAGAAGCACGAGCCCAAGTTTTGACAACACTTTTTTTACCAGCTGCGTTGAGAGCAACCACCTTTTTCATAAGGTGCTCAGGGATAAACAATCATTTTTTAGTACTACGAGACATAAGATAAAATTATGAAGCTGATGATGACGAAGTAGAAGTAGAGGCAGAGACGATAGAACCTCTCTTATCAGTAGCGATCCATCGGTTGGTACGTTTGTTCTTTCGAGTCTTCACGCCGAGAGCAGGTTTGCCCCATGGAGTTGTAGGCTGACGACCAATAGACGTATGACCTTCTCATCCTCCGTGTGGGTGATCTACAGGATTCATCGATGTACCGAGATTGTGTGGACGGCGACCTTTCCATCGACTACGACCAGCTTTTCCAATGACAATTTGATTATGATCAGCATTGCTGACGACACCGATAGTTGCAAAACATGCTTTGTGAACAAAACGAACTTCTGTTGAATTCAATCGAATCTGAGTGTATTCACCTTCCTGAGAGACGATCTGAGCACCAGCGCCAGCCGAACGAACTGCCTGTGCACCTCGACCAATCACGAGTTCGAGATTGTGAACGAAGAGACCAGCTGGTATGTTTCCTACTGCGAGACGGTTACCAGCAACAGGTTTTGCATTGGTTGATGTGACAATAGTATCACCGACTTTCATCGTCGAATGAGCGAGGACATATCGGTGTTCTCCATCTGCATCCTGGACAAGAGCGATAAATGCTGATCGGTGTGGATCGTATTCAATAGTTTTGACAGTTGCAGGGACATCCATTTTTGCAAATCGGAAATCTACGATTCGGAGACGACGCTTGTGTCCACCTCCACGAAATCGTGAAGTAGTTCGACCGTAAGAGTTACGACCACCTGAGCTCTTATGAGCTGCAGTGAGTTTCTTAAATGGTTTGTCTGTTGTGAGTTCTACGAAAGCATTTCCTGTCATGCCTCGGCGACCATTTGTAGTTGGTTTGTAGATTTTGAGAGCCATATATTAATCTTTTGAGAGGTGAAGTTTAGCGAGCTGAGTGATAGGCTTATCGAGAGTGACGTATGCTTTTTTAAAAGAAGCACGACGACGCATCTGACCCTTTTTACCATTTCGAACTTTTAAGTAGTTTTTTGCAATCTGTACAGAAGATACTTCTCGATCATAGAGTTCGTGAAATGCTTTTTTGATATCAGTTTTTGTTGCTGTATCTGCAACGCGGAATGTGTAGACATTACCGACCTCAAGCATTCGAGATTTGTGTGATTCAACTGGTCAGAGGATGACTTGGTAGATATTCATAATTATGAAGCAAAGTGAGTAGAAAGTGTTTTCATAGCTTCTGCTGTAAAGACACAGAAATCATATTTGAGGATTTCAGCAGGGCTCGCATGAGTCACGACATCTGTGTGAGTACCGTGGATATTATCGAGTCCACGTGTCTTGGTGACTTCTGATGGAGCAACAAAGAAGAGTACTGTTCCTTCTTTTGTGAGCTCAGCAAGAGTTTTTGCCATAGCAGATGTTTTTGACTCGAGTTTATCGAGAACGCGGATCTTTTTGTCGAGAGATTTGAGAGTGAGTGCAGATGCGAGACCGAGGCGACGCTCCTGAGCATTCATGCTGATTTGGAAATTCGCATTGCTACGAGGACCAAATGCAACTCCACCACCCTTGCGGACTGGAGAGCGAGCAGAACCTGCACGTGCATTACCTGTTCCTTTTTGTTTGTAGAGCTTACGTGTAGAACCGCGACGAGCACTACGACTCTTTGTGTGTGCTATTGGGAAACGTCCATTATTATTCTGGAGCAACATGAGACGGCTGAGAACATCGAGATGTGGGACGATACCAAAAAGTGATACGTCGAGTGTGTCTGGAGTTGGAGTAGTAAGAGCAGTCATAATCAATTACGAATTATTCAGATTTAAAATACGAGATAAACAAATGTATTCATCGCTCCTGGTACTGGACCACGAACTGCGACGATATTGTTCTCTGCATCGATGAGCTCGACTGGAACTGAAGCAAGTGTGATAGTTTTATTACCGTGGCGTCCGTGCATTTTTTTACCTGGCTTTGTACGACGAGGTTTTCGAGTACCGATAGAACCGAGAGCACGGTGAAATTTTGAACCATGACCTCCAGGACCTCCGGCGAAATTCCATCGTTTCATAGCACCAGTGAAACCTTTACCTTTTGAAACTGCAGTGAGTTTGACAGAAGCGACACCTTCGAGTGATTTGACATCGAGAGCATCTCCGACATTCATACCAGCAGCAGTATCGTATGGTACTTCTTTTCGTTTTACTGTTTTACCTTTTGCATTTTTTGCATCGAGAACGAGTGCTGCGTACCCATCTTTTTCAGAAGTTTTGATCTGAGCGACAGCGAGCTGAGGAACACGGAGAAGCGTCACGGGAACGAGATTGTCACCGCGAGCGATTTGTGTCATTGATATTTTTTGTGCGACGAGTCCAGACATATAAGAGAAAAATGAGGCTCTTACGGACACCTCAGGAGGTGAAGTATAAGGGCCAAACTAGGAATTGAATCGCTCTGAGTAAACAGAGGAAAACGTCGGAAGTATAAAAAGAAGACAACAATTGTCAAAAGATTTTTTTATGTTTTGTAAATACAAGAAAAAGCATGAGAAAAAGACTCTTCTCGTGAATACAAAAATTATAGACTCTCACTCGATATCTTTTTTTCTCCAGACATGACAAAGTCGCTATACATCATCTGGATCTCATGAGGGACTCTCGCAATCACAGCATCCCATCGCAGACGATGAAAATCATACATCTCATCGTGGATAAAATCGAGCATAAAATCACGGAAAGGCCGATCAGGAATCGTCGAAAAATCTCGCATCCATATCTGATATGATTCAACCAGGCAGAGATGCATAGTTCATCGAGGTGGTATCACAGGGTGCTCTCTATACTCTGGATGGACTATCCATTCCGTCGTCACATACGTAAACTTATTACGACTCTCGATCCAGTCGAGCATTTTCGCAAAAATAGCGTTTTTATACATATCAATATCAGACCAATCTGCTGTCTTGATTTTTTTCTTCGCTCGTTCTATGTGTTGAAAGAGATAGAAATCAGAAGCATCAAACATTTCTCATGCTGCTCTTTCTTCGAGAGAATCCTGCAAATTTCCGAGTGATTCATCAGCATTTTTTTCATGACTGACGTAGTCTGATCCTCTATCTTCATTGACTACTGCTTCTGGGAGATCATGGATCCAGAGCATACGCTCTATGACTTCCCTGTCTAGAAAATCTGGGAGTATGAGATTGTGGAGATAGTTGACGAGACGTATCGTATGAATCGCGACATTATCCTGAAATATAAAATTGATGTCACTTTCTGTAAAATTATATCTTGCCACTCGCTGTGCGATATCGAAGTATTTCTCCAATTCATGTGGTATAGCTGGAGAGAAATCTCTGCTCGGACCAAGACGAAGTGGTACAGGATAGTATTTCGGCGTGAACATGTCTACAGAATACAGACAAAATCCTTTTAAAAAAGTTTTAATATGTTATTTTGCCAGAAGGTCTATCATTTGCTGTTCTGTTTGCTGAATATCATCCAATTGCCGATTACGATCTTTTCTCATCGGACTAAGAAAAAGAGGAATATCTCACTGAGCATGATTTACTGTGGTTGTTAATTCAGAAAAACAAAATAATTTATTGAGCATAACTTCAAGACCATATCATCTACCTGGTTGCCACCGAGATGAGATCTGATGCTGTCCAAAAATTTTCTGTGCCCTGCGGACCACTAAACTCCTGGTCCCAGTACTTGAAACATAGGGAACATAGGAATGATGTTTGGGATTATATTCGCCCATCCAGGAAGCAAGCATAGTTGAGCGAGGCTCACTAGTTGCCAGTTTGGTAAAGGCATCACCACTTACATGTACTATATCAGCATCTGTCATGACAAATACATCTGTATCAGATTTTTCAAAAGCCTCTATGAAACGAAGCATTTTCCCACCGTTATCTTCATGCGCCAAAATTCTAAAAATTCTCTCACTATATCCGTGCCTTTCTCGAAAAAAATGCAGCATCTCTCTGGTATCATCATGGCTCCCATCATCAGTCACAATAATCTCAGAAAATAACCCCGATTGCAACAAGGGATTCAAAAGCTCTAAAGCGTCGAGAGCTACCTTTTTTTCTCCAGAAAATATTTCCCCAGCATCAGTTACAAATTCAGTAAGCTGCGTTCATTCATTATAACATGGTACCCAGAGAGTCGATTTCATAAATATATTATAAAATATTTTTTATTTATTCAAATCCAAGAATGCCCATCCACAAAAAATCCCTAGTTTCGAAGCTCTTGACATAAAAAAATTCTCGCTATCTTTTGCGCACTTTATTTTTTAACCCCGTTTGTTTATGGTTGTGGAAATTGGTCCTGGCGATTTTGCCAATGCTCTCGGAGCGCCAGATGATGGTACTTATGATGGACAACTCGTTCCTCGACATAAGACTCCTGCTGAAAGAGCAGCAGAAGTTCTAGAGTCCGTTAGAACATCTCATGAGGCAGACCCTCATTTGAGAATTCGGATATTATCAGAGCGTCGTCGGACTCCTCGCTAAAAAGGAGGTCATGGGAGAATCTGATTCTCTCAAAAGAATGATTGATAAGCAACTGTTTACTGCTTATCTTTTTTTCGCTTTTTTTGACAATCACTACAACTCCCCTACAATACCCCTACCTTATCAAGAGCAGGCGAGAGACGAAACTCTATGACCCTGCAGCAAGTTCACACATTCGTGTGATAGTGCTCCACTTTCGATAGATAATTGGTTCATCTATAATACTTGGTAAGATAAGAACTTTTTCTTATCTTTTTTTATGTTCAAAACCGCTGAATCTGTGTCTCCAGGACACCCAGACAAAATGTGCGATCAGATCTCTGACGCCATCCTCGATGCCTGCCTCGAGCAGGATCCCCTCGCTCGTGTCGCTATCGAAACCGTGGGTGGCCATGGCTCCCTCGTTGTTATCGGAGAGCTCACGACGACCGCTTTCGTCGATGTAAATCCTATCGCAAAACGTATCTGCTGAGAAAATATCGGCGTCCTTGTGAATATCGTCCAACAATCTCCAGAAATCGCGCAAGGTGTCGATACTGGTGGTGCTGGTGATCAGGGTATCATGGTGGGTTACGCAACACGCGAAACTCCGACCTATA
>CAYVZT010000034.1:0-11148 GCA_964456455.1 uncultured Candidatus Peribacteria bacterium
TCGTCATGGAAAAACAAGTCTGTGCGCTCTATGCTGGTACAAAAGGATTCCTCGACTCAATACCGACAAAAGATATACGAAAATTCGAAGCAGCGCTCTACTCTGCTCTCGATACAGAAGGAACAGTTCTCGAGTCTATCCGTACAACTGGAAAACTCGAAGACAAAGCAAAAGCTGATCTCGAACTCGTGATCAAAGCTGTGAAAAGTGATATGGGTGTATAATTAATTTCAAATAAATGCCTGCCTGAAAACAAATCCTCGATCGTATCAAATCTGTCAAAAACACGGGTAAAATCACTCGTGCGATGGAGTTGATTTCGACCGTGAAGATGAAAAAAGCAGCCGACCTTGCTCTCGGAGCTCGTCCATTTGCTCTCGAAGCAAGTAGTATATTCTCTCGCGTTGCTGAGGAGATATCTATGAGTCCTTACGTGACAGGAAAAGAAAAGAAAACTAAAAAAACAAAAACACTCATCGTCGTCATCACCTCGAATCGTGGACTCTGTGGTGCCTATAATATTAATGTCTTTCGTGAAGTACTGAAACAAGCAAAAGGGCATCATGCTGACTGTATCACTATCGGTAAAAAAGCACGAGAATTCGTCGTCCGTACTGGTCATACTCTCGTCAGTGATTACTCAGATATGTTCCGTGATGACCCAACTCCTGCTCAGGTCAAAACTATCGCGACTGCTATTCGTGCCCTCTATCTCAAGGGTGACTACGCAGAAGTAAAAGTTGTTTATAGTTTCTATATCTCAGCTATTGCACAAAAGGCAGTCTCTCGTCCGTTTCTCCCTGTCTCGACTGAAAAACTCTCAGCATTTCTCGAAGAAATCACAGGCTCTATCATCTCTCCGGTGACCTATTCTGGTGAATACAAAATCGAACCATCAAAACAGCATGTCGCTGACCGTATCGTCCCACTTATCCTCGATCTCATGTTTCACGAGATGCTCCTCGAAGCGAAAGCCTCTGAACATGCTGCTCGTATGGTCGCCATGAAAAACGCTCGTGAATCATCACAAACCAAGGTAAAAGAACTCACTCTCGTCTACAACAAAGCTCGTCAGGCAGGTATCACCAAAGAAATCTCAGAAATCGTTTCTGGTGTGGAGAGCATGAAGGATGTTTAGTTTGACAAAATAATATAAACAATAATCTATAAATACTAAAAATATTTATGATTCATCTTGCTGTACCGCTTCTTACTCCTGGTTCATTGAAAGAGTATACAGGTGGGGCTGTTCCTGAGGGTTTTCACTTATCTGTTTCGAGACTTATAGATCATGTGAGATCGTCAGCAGATACGATTGTGCCAGGTGGCACCACGGGAGAAGGTCATTTACTGACTATGCCGCAGTATACAGCATTGCTTGCGGCGGTGATGAAGCACCGATGAGAACTGAATGTGCGTGCAGGAATACTCGGGAGAGATGATCAAGTCGCTGAACAGGTATTGACAGCACAAAGCTTATGAATCCAAGAAATGATGATTGGCTGTGGTCATACTGGTGACTATGAAGCAAGAGTAGCAATAGCGCTCGAAGCTCTATGACCGAAGGGGCGACTTTTTCTCTATAATATGCCAGGCTGATTTGATCCACTTGTGATAGAATTTGTTGCTCGATATTTTAGAGAGGATAAGAGAGTTGTCGGTATCAAAGATTCATCTGGAAAACCTGAATATTTTAAACAGCTTCTTGCACTGAAAGGAACTTTTCCAAATAAAATTGTATCCCACGGGAGCGAACCGCTCTACGGTGATATGTCGCCAGAGAGAAGAAAATTGGTAGATGAAGTAACAGCGTGAACGGGAAATGCATATCCAAAACTTCTGCGAAATTTTTTAGACAATCCGGAAGAATTTTGAGCAGAAAGAACGAGATCAGGAAGTAGGATATGAGATTCGCATGGATGATTTAATCCTGAGCTCCCATGAAGCCCGATAGGTGATTATATTTATGGTCTCAAGACGTATTTGCGTTTACAGTCAGTTCTAACAGGCGCTGAGGATTTTCTGATGTACGGAGATAAGGCGAAATGATTTTTTCCTAAAGATTAATATTCTTCCGAATCCACTCTTCCTTCTCCTTTTTGGAGAAGGTTTTTTGTGTCAGTAAACCAGTTTGTATTTGTGCGTGAAAAAGTTTTACTGGCATTCACTCAAATATTCCATTTCAAAAACTTGGTCGAACAGAGACTTCGAGACCAAATGTCGCAGCGAAATAATCCTGCACCGTTCGACGATCGTCTTTGCTTGTCGGTTCTATCAAAAATGGCTCAAAATGACTCGATATACTACTCCAGTACACTCTGTGTCCTTCATGCACGAAGACAACCAATTTCGCTCATTTTTCACTGCGGCGAATTATCTTTTTTTTGATGGGTTCTTGTCTGCCTTCAGTGGTAAACCACTGACATTCTCGGAGCGGATAAGTGTCTTTGTCTACTTTGTCGAAGGTTGTCGACATGAGAGCGCCAAAGTCCATCAGTGCGTTATTGATAGCTCTCCCAGAGATTTTTCGGTCACTTAATTGTCTCTCTAAATCTTCGATCATGTCACTTTTGATAGACACGTGTCTACTTCCAAAATAATATCGTGTGAAGATTTTTACGAGGTTCGCGTCCATCGCGAGAACAGGCATATCATATCCGAAAGCGAGCAGTGCTTGAGCAGTATACTGTCCGATACCAGGAAGTTTGCGAAGCTTCTCGAAATCATCAGGAAAAATACCATTATACTTTTCTACGACTACGTGTGCCAATTGTATCATTCGCCGTGCTCGTCCATAGTATCCGAGGCCCTGATAGTAGGGGAAGAGTTCGTCATAGGTCGTCTTGGCAAGCAATTCAATCGTTGGATATTTCTCAAGAAAACGAGTGTAATATCCGATGACTCTGTCGACCTGTGTCTGCTGGAGCATCACCTCAGCAATCCAGACTTTGTAGAGTCTTTCTTTGAGAGGTTTTTCATAGATTTGTCTCCATGGGAGATCATGGCGACCATGTTTTTGGTACCATGAAAGTACCAAACTGAAAGGAAAAATTTTAATGTCCATGATGTCCGTGACCGTGAGTATCGTGTTTATCTTTGTGGCCATGATGTTTTTCTTCTGTTGTTGGGAGTGGTTTTCCGGAGAGGTCTATAGTGCCTGGTTGTTTACGTATGGACTCGATATATTTTACATCATCGACCTCAGTTGGCACATAGCGGAAGCCAGTTTTGTAGGGAACTGCGACATGATTTTGTCTCACCCCATCGACATAGATATGCATATCTTTACCTTCTGAGTGGTCTTCGTGATGATGTTCTCGGAGATTTGCTTGGATGATTTCGATGATTTCAGCTGGCTTATACATCCGGGAGATATACATCTCGTCTCCCATTTTGTGAATCGTGATATCACCGATATTAAACATCTTATCAAATATACTTCCTTGGTGTGACTGAACAGCTGATATATCATCATACTCTGTGAATGTAAAATCATTCATAAACAGTGACCATCGTACATCGATCATGCCTCTGTCAGTCATAATCCAGACATCAGAGTACCAGTCGAGAACCTTGTAGAGCATGATGAAAAATACGAAAAAAAGATATGCTTCAAAGAGCCAGAGAAATTGCGATGTGAGAATCTCTGGATACCACCAGTGATAGACACCCCATGAGACGAGACTCACTGGAACTGCGAGCCAGAAGAAAATGTTTGGAAGTGCTACAAAAAAATGTCTATGAAAAATAGCTCTGATAGTATCTCCTTCAGAGAGGTATCGTCGGAAGAAAAAATCATGCACTTTGAGCATTTTCTCAGTGTATTATTTTTTTACCACAGCCTCAAAACTGTCTGACACTGTTTCTCTATTAGTATTATTTTTCGCGATAACAGTGATCGTGTGTGTCAGGGTACAACCAGCTGGAGCATCAGCAAAAGTAGGAAGTACTACCTTGCCTTTGCCAGAAGAAGTATTGTCGATATCAGAGAGTGTTTTTGTAGAAGCAGTGATAGAGCTCGGACAATTCGTCGGTGTAGTAGATTGAGTAAAGCTGACACTATCAGCATGCATAGCATCCCAAGAAAATACAATTGAGTCAGCATCGCGAGCCTCGAATCGATTTAGATTTGTTGGCAGAGTCGTGATTCCTACGTATGTACTGCCCTGTTTCATAGCGATATTTGTCACCTGGAGAGCTACGCTCGGAGAGGCATTGTCGCCACTTGATACGATGGCTTGTGAGCGGAGTCCGCCGGTTCATTGAGTTTTCCAGAGAAGTGCTATAACTCCCGCTACGACGATGAGAAAAATGAGAAATTTAGTACTGCCTTTGAGCATAAAATGCATTAAAAATAAAGCATAAACATACTAGTCCAGAGGTACTCAATGTCAATCCATTCTCTCGAAAACAAGTCTTATTTTTTTTCGTATCTCCCTATGAGAGAGAGCTCGGTATCGATAGGAGATGTACGCACTTTGTATTCGTGATCGAAGAAGATTTTTTCTAATACTCACTCCAGGAGAATCTCGAGACATTGTCGGGTGAGTTGGAGTTTGGGGTCTTTTGTTTCGCCACTTGTCTTGATAGATAGATCCGTATTTCTGTCTTCTGGTTTCGCCTTTTTTTCTTGTATTCATTCTCGATCTTGGAGCCAGAAAAAGAGATCTATCATACTATTCTGGATGAGCTCTTGGATGTAGCCAGTATAGGATGGATATTGATCTGGTTCGCTGAGCCTATGAGTGTATTCTCGCAGGATTTCATCCATGTGTCTCAGAAAATTCAATAACACATAGGATAGATCAGTAGCGTCTTTTCTCTCCAGTGAAGATTGGAGTAGTGAGACATAATCTGGGAAAAATTTTTCTACCAATACATCAAAGTGTGAGAGATACCCGATTATTTCTAATCGAGTTTTAGCAGGGTCGCCTGTATTTTCTTCGTATTCATTTTTGATTCTGAGAAAATATCATTCGAGTTCCTCATCATCTATGTCAGTGACCGATATATTTTTAAATTCATCTTCTAGTTTAGTCAGCTTTTTTTCAAAGGCTGAAAATGGCAAATCTACGAGAGAATCGAGGGAGGAAAAGAGTTGCATAAGGCATGGTTGATTTTTTAAATTGAGAGCATACTATGAAGACGATTATTTTTTACAAGTTTTTCATGACAGAACACATCGTCGTCTATCATGAATCGGATTTTACCAGCCCAATCGTAGTAGATAGGGTGGAATTTTATCAAAACAGATTGACCCTCTACCGTGAATATTTCATATCTACGGCAGATGCATTTGTATTTACATTTGAAGGGAAAATGATACTCCAGAAAAGAGGTCCTCATGTAAAAACGAGCCCAGGAAAACTCCATACGACCGTTGGTGGTCATATCAATCCGCATGAGGCAGTTTCATTTACTCTGCTTCATGAGTGCATCGAAGAATTCTGAGCTCCATCCTATATTGTGCCAGAATCCATGTCACTCGGGCAGGCGATAGATACACTCTATGAGTATCGTGATCGAGTAATCGTCGTACGGCCTCTGTGTTTCTGGGAGCTCGATTATGTCGCTTCGGATGAGTTTTTGAGTGTTTTTAAGCGAGAAAAACGACATGATTTTGTATGAGTTTTTGGATGAGAGCCGCATAACCTCGATGATTCTGTCGAGAGTTTTCATACTCTTGAGCTCGAAGAGATAGACGAGCAAATAGCATCAGAAAATCATAATTTTACGAATTCTTTTGTTCTTACGTATCAAAAATTGAGAGAAGAATTGTATGTGTTTCGATCGGAAATCAGGAGCGTCTCTGAAAAATATATTACAAATCAAAAAATAGAACATCAACAGGATTGAGATTGCATACACAAGCCAAAGGATACAATGAGGACACTTATTTTTAATACTATGTTTATGGGAAAAGATATGTCGAAAGATGCGTGTTGTATGGGTATGGGTAAGTGGATTTGCCCAAGTATCTCAGGTGTAGTGGCAGGTGTGATTATCATCTTTGCTGGTCTCACGAAATTTCTCGGAGGTAAAGCATTTTTGACAGCGGTAGGAGGTATGGTACTCGGTCTCGTACACATCAAAGGACACTCACAGATTGCTCTCGCTCTCGGTGGTATTGCTGCGACAATTGAAGTTCTCGGTGGACTCTCATTTGCTATTGGTTGCCGAAAAACTTCTCGCTATGCTGCACTTGCGCTCTCAGTCGTCATGGCTCTCGCATTCCTCGTCAAGCTCCAGAATCACATGCCTCTCCAGGGTGGTATGTTCCGAAAAGTAGCAGGACTCCTCGAACAAACACGTATTGATCTTCTCCTCTTGGCAGTCTTCTTCCAAAAAGGTATCAAAGTTATCTACGCATGTTGTGGTATGAGCTGTGGCTCTTGCTGCTCAATGGATGCAAAAAAGAAATAAATTTTTCATCACAAAAAATCCCTCCGCTTGGAGGGATTTTTTAATTATTACAACCCTGTTGCTTCCCAGTCTTGCATCATCTTGAGTACTTCATTGATTTCTGAGAGTTTTTCTTGTATTTCTCTCTGACCCTGTTCAAGAGAGATTCTTTTTGATTTTACTTGATTTATTATTTCAGAGAGCTCGTCCATCACGACCGTCATACGATCGAGGAGATCGAGCGCTTCTTCATCGCCTACTTTTTTGTAATATGCTTTGAGTTTTTCATTGAGATTGAGTATTTTTTGAATATCAAAACTGTTCACCATATCTTCCATCTCAGATACAACTCCTGATTTCTTCTTTTGAAGATTCTGGGCTTGTTGAATAAGCTCTATCTCAGGAGGTTTTTTGTTCTGCTTTTTAGGCATAGGACGTAGTGTTATTGATTCTGAGCAAGAGGTTATCTACTTCATTCTCAGCTTCCTCTACCTCACTTCGCAATTCGGCTAATACATTTGCGTCTTCTGCGAGAGGTCCAGCTTTTTCTTGTCTTTCTGTGAGATTTCGAAAGAGCTCATGAAGGCCGCCTTTGACTCATTCTACTTTTTGAGAGAGATCACTTTTCACTGGTCCCATATTACCATCGTTGACCTGTGCTAAGAGTTCTTCCTTATGTATACTTCTCATATCATTGAGGAGATTCTGAATATAGTCCAGAGGTATACCATTCTTTTTGAGCGTGGCGAGGACAAGTGGATCTTTGAGTCTTCGTTCGAGCTCTACAGGATTATTTCTGAGATTATTGAGCTCGGTGATGATACGAGTGACATCTTTTTTTCACTTTTCCGGGAGCTCATCGACTTTTTTTTGATCGAGTTTTTGGGATAACTGATCTTGTGCTCGATCACTTTTTTCTTCACGCCCTCTATTTTTTTCGAGGGGATCTTTTTCTTTTCAGATAAGTTCAGGATTGATGGACATAGATTGATTTTAGCAGCAGTATATCTTCTGTCAAAATAGTATTTTATACTTACTGGTTTTGTCTTACTGCACGTTCTTTTCTGAGTAATTCCGGGAATATTACCCCCGTAACTGCTCATCCAAGATCAGATGGTGTATATTTACGTTTTTTCCCATCTATTTTACCTTTTCGTATATTATCTATTTTTTTATCCGCTTCTTTCCCAGCCGTTGTTCGTTGTTCTGTTCGAGTTAATTTATTTCTCTCCTTATGTGCTTCGTGCCATGCTTCTTCTCCTCTGTTTCATTCTTCAATAGGTTTCTGATTCTCTTTTTCTTTCGCTTTTTCTGTTATTTTATCAATTTTTTCGTGTTTTTTCCCATCCCTTTGAGTGATTTTATTAAGTGCTTTTGCAAGTCTACTTTGGCCTTCTTCATTCCTTTTTACCCGTGTTTCTGGACTTGGTTTCGGCGGTTTTTCATTTTGTTCTTGTGTTTTTGGTGTTTCTGTTTTTGGCATAAAGAGAGGTTTTACAAATAAATTTTATTTATCTTCGGCGAAATCTCAAATGCTGAACTTTGTCAGAAACATATTCGAGACCGAGCGCGAGACCACCCAATACGTACATCGGAGTATTGATAATATGTGTTATACCAGTACGGATTCTCTGGCCTACTGTAGGTTTTGGACGAGGAGCCGGCTTTGGCTGTGGCATATTTGGTCTCCGAGGAGGTATAGCTGGGATAGGAGGCTGGTTTTTTTGTCTTTCACGTCTTTGCTGGATCGTGAGAGGTGGACGATAGCGACGAGCATTGTAGGCGTTGATAGGTTTTTCGATGACTTTCTTGACCTGTTGTCCAGCGACAGCGAGTCCGACGAGTGGAGCACCGAGGATATATCCGAGGGCTCTGATAGCTCGTGGAGGTTCTTCACGACGTGCGACAGGTCGTAGTACTTTTCCTTTGAGAGTATTCTCAGATTTCTGATTTTTCCTGAGGGTTGTCTTTTTCGTAGGTCTCACGGGAGCCTCAGGGGACGGTATTTTTTCAGCCATAAAATAAAAATAAAGAAGTATACTATCATATACTACACTATATTTTTTATAAATGCAAATTAATACTATTTTTTGAACACCATGGTTCTGCTGGAAGCTTTTGGTTTGTAGGGGTTTTTATCTGGATTCTTCCCATGATACTCTATCTCGATCGGCGTACCATAAAATCCGAACTCTTCTCGTATACGGTTTTCGAGGAATCGTTTCCAGCTAAAGTGAAATGAATCTGATTTATTCACATTGACGACAAATTTTGGTGGATTGATAGCAACCTGAGATCCATAGTAGACACGAGGATTGTGTATTTTTCGACTTCCACGAGGTGCATGCTCCATGACAGTTTTTTCGAGAAATCGATTGAATTCTCCAGTTGAAATACGCTTCTGACGCTCCATATAGATACCGATAGCATGTTCCAGGATATCACGGACACCCTTGCCTTCACTCGCTGTCGCGAAGACTGTCATCGCCCAAGGACAATACGCAAATTCGCGCTGGAGATAGGCCATATAACGCTTGTGAAACATGTCTGGTTCCATATCTGTTTTTTCCATCGAGAGGTCCCATTTATTCACCATGATGATGACGCCTTTTTTTTGTTCGAGCACTTCTGCGAGGATATGTTTATCTTGTTGGACAATTCCTTCGACACTGTCGATCAGGAGGACGCAGATATCGGCACGTTCGACAGCGGCTTTTGTTCGGAGAACAGACCAACTCTCGACATTGTAGACACCGATTTTTCCTGGTTTTCGGAAACCAGCGGTATCGATGAGAGTGAGTCTCTGACCCTTGTACATCAGGACGGTATCGGTTGGATCGCGAGTTGTACCGGCTTCTGGAGAGACGACAACTTTGTCATATCCGACGAGAGCATTAAAAGTACTACTTTTCCCGACATTTGGACGACCAACGAGCGCGATTTTGATACCTTCGTCTTCCTCTGCACCGATATGTTCTGGATATTTTTCACGGAGAAACTTCACGATATCTGACTCGAGTTCTTCTATTTTTCGGTGAGATGCACTGACGGGATACACAGGAAATCCAGTTGACAGGAGGGCGTATGCTTCATTTACACGCGTGATATTATCGGCTTTATTTGCGACGAGCCATACTGGCTTATTGAGTTTTCTGAGTAGGGCGATGATGTGGTCATCAACATCGGTGAGATGATCGTATTCACAGATAAAGAGGATGAGATCTGCTTGCTGCGCACATTCATTCACTCGTTTATTTACATCCTGGAGGATCTGGTGTTGAGAACCAAAATTGAGACCGCCACTATCAGCAATTGTCCACTGAAATTCTGTTTCGAAATCTTTCATCGGATATTCGAGGACATCACGAGTCGTATTCGCGGTTTCATCGACGATAGCTATTTTTCGACCTGTAAAAGCGTTGAAAAGACTGCTCTTTCCGACATTTGGACGACCGACGATGAGTACGTATGGGAGTTTCATTATGCGCAGTATAGGAAAAATACAAAAAGAGCAAAAGAGAATTTGTCAAAAAAGCTCTCCCTTGTTCGAAAAATACTTTTGGTTATACTTCTCGCTATGAAAAAAGACTACTACAATATCCTCGGAGTGAGCAAATCGGCGAGTGAAGCAGAGATAAAAAAAGCTTACAAAAAACTCGCGATGCAGTGGCATCCTGATCGACATCAGGGCGATAAAAAAGCGGAGGAAAAATTCAAAGAAATCAATGAAGCGTATCAAGTCGTTGGTGACAAAGAGAAACGCCAAAAATATGATACATTTGGTACGGCAGATTTTTGAAATATGTGAGGTGGTGGTGCTCAAGGTGGTTTCGGAGGATTTGATTTTGGTGATATATTTGGCAATATGGGTGGTCGCGGTTCATCGCAGGGATTTGAGTTTGATCTTGGGGACCTTTTTGGGAATTTCTCATGAGGTGGTAAAAAGTCCTCACGAAAGCAGACGTATTATGATGATTTTGAAGAAGAGAGTCTCGATATGGAGCAAGTCGTCGAGCTCCCCATCTGGGATTTCCTACTCGGGACAAAAATCTCCATCGATTCACCGTATTCTGGCAAATTCAAGGTAACGGTTCCAGAATGCACCAAGCCTGGCACTCGACTCAAAGTAACTGGAAAAGGGCGTACTTCTGGGAAAAAAGTAGGGGATTTATATCTGAAATTGGATGCACGAATGCCAAATAAGCTCACAGAAAAACAAAAATCACTCCTCGCTCAAATACTCTAATACTCTAAATATGAAAAAAATTCTTCCACTTTTTCTCATCATTGTCTTGTTGATAGTAACAACAGTTTTCTTTTATCGTTCTCAGAGAGGTATACAGAATCCAAATCCCGTTGTATCATGGTCATATATAACTCAAGACGCTGATAATGGAGATGCTCCACAGACGACAGTTGTGCTCGATATAGATACACAAAAATATACTGTGGGGACATATGCTGGTCCCTGTTTTGATCGCCCTCGCGAGGAGATGGGAACAGGAGAAATAAGTGGTGTTCGTTGTTGGTGGGCTGGAGGTGGTGATGATGTGTGACTTTTCTTGGAACAAGGAAAAATGCTTCTCAAACAACGAGTTTTAGATGAGGGAACGGCTGAAGAAGGAGGTGTTATTGGGGAATTTCAAATCCTCCGAGAGCTCTCGAAATAATGAAAAACTTTTGATTTTCAGTCTTTTTCTCTACAATCCGACATGTTCGGGTGATTAGCTCAGTTGGTTAGAGCGC
>CAYVZT010000035.1:0-11135 GCA_964456455.1 uncultured Candidatus Peribacteria bacterium
ATTTATAAAATACTAATATGATGAATGTAAAAACACTTCAGAAAAAACTCTTCTCACACAGTGATGAACTGCGTGGAGGGGCAGAGATATTTGATATTCTTGGTAATGAATGTCGTCTTGAGATGGTCTTGGCCCTGATGGAATCATGAGAACTCTCTTCGGGTGAGATTGCTGAGGTGACCAATTGTACACCATCTGCTGTCTCTCAGGCACTTGCTATGATGAAGCGCACTCGTATGGTTGAGACACGTCGCGAATGGCTCAATATCTATTATTCGCTAAATTATCAAAATATTCTTGTAAAACAGCTATTACCTATTTTAAAATCTCTTATAAAATAATATGTTGACCATTATTCTCATCTCATTTTTCTCTGGTATTCTCACGGTTTTGGCACCGTGTGTGCTTCCATTACTCCCAGTTATTCTCGGATGATGATTGGCGAGCAAAGATAAAAAACGCCCTTATATCATCATAGCATCGCTGGTTGTTTCACTTCTTGTTTTTTCTCTCCTTCTCAAGGCTTCTACTGTGCTCATACGTGTTGACCCAGTTGTTTGGGATTATCTAGCAGGATGACTCTTGATACTTTTTTCTGTCACACTTATATTTCCAGGTGTGTGGACGTGGCTTATGGATATAACTGGTATAGAAAAACTCTCTCAACATTCACTCGAAGCTGCAGGTCAGAAAGAATGAATCTGGTGACCCATAGCTCTCGGTGCTGCGCTTGGCCCAGTTTTTTCGAGCTGTAATCCTACTTATACCGTGCTTCTTGCAACCATACTCCCAGCGAGCCTCACGATGTGACTCGTAGGACTTTTTGCCTATTTTATAGGTCTTGGAATGGTTCTTCTTTTGATAGTTCATTTTGGACGAAATATTATCGGTCGTTTTGCTTTTTTTAGTAATCCTCGTGGGATATTTCGACGCGTGCTCGGAGTGATCATTTTGATAGTTGGACTTCTTATCGTCACGGGATATATCAAAAAAGTAGAAGCGTACGTCATAGAGAAAAATATCTTTATCAATACGCTCTCTCTCGATAATACACTGAATAATATCATCCTCAAAAGTCACAACAATAAAAATAATATGTGTGCCAATGGGAAATGTGATGAGGGGAAAGACAGTTGATCTATGATGGATGTTGCAAAGGCGCCAGAACTCCGCGGTATCGCTGCTTGGATAAATTCAAATCCTCTTACGATGGAGTCTCTCGGGGGCAAAGTTGTCCTCGTCGATTTCTGGACCTACTCATGCATCAATTGTATTCGCACACAGCCATATTTGAATGCATGGTACGATAAATACGAAAAAGACGGTCTCGTCATTATCGGTGTGCATGCTCCAGAATTTGCCTTTGAGAAAATAGAAAATAATGTCCGTGAGGCATCACAAAAAGCAGGAATCAAATATCCTATTGCACTTGATAATGATTTTAAAACTTGGAATGCATACGGAAATCGCTATTGGCCCGCAAAATATCTCGTTGATAAAAGTGGGAATATTGTTTACAAACATTTTGGAGAAGGAAACTATGGAGAAACTGAGAAAAAGATTCAAGAGCTTCTTGGTGCAAAAAAAGATATCGTTCCTATGGTTCCAGAGTCTGTTATTGGACAAGAAAAAACCCCTGAAACATATTTTGGTTCTCTGAGAGGTCGTTATAAAAATGATGAATCATCAGAATACAAAAATGGTATGCAACAATTTATGTCACTACCTCCAGACATGAATCATTCCTGGTCTCTCAATGGTATTTGGTATGTGAACGACGAATACATAGAATCTATGTGATGAGTCTGATCATCTACCCAGTTGTCTACTTTGTACTTTAATTTTTCAGCAAAGAAAGTTTTTGCAGTGATTTCTTCGGAAGGTAAGAAATGATATATTGATGTAAATATCCTTGATAGTGGATGAAAGTTGCACTCTTATAAAAAAATCGCATTTCATGGTGATGGCATATATACTATTTTTGAGGGTCAGAATTTTGAGAAGAACAAAAAAATTGCTGTTCTACCTTCTGATTGATTACGCATTCACACATTTACTTTCTGAGATTAAAATTTTTATGAAATATTTCACCTCTCTTACTATTCCGATACTCACATTATTTCTCGTGAGCTGCTCTCTATTTCCTCATCAAAATATTATGAATACCACTCCAATAATTCCTGAAAATGCGAAAACTGCCACCTTTGCTGGTGGATGTTTCTGGTGTCTCGATCCAGCCTTTGATAATGAGCCAGGTGTTCTCCAGGCTATCGTCGGATATGCTGGTGGACACGTAGAGAGTCCAACCTACGAACAAGTACTTTCGGAAAAAACAGGGCACAGAGAGGCAATTCAAGTGGCGTATGACCCGACAAAAGTTTCTTTTGAGCGCCTTGTAGAAGTATTTTTTCATCAGATAGATCCGACGGATGCTGGTGGTCAGTTCGCCGATCGAGGCGAGAGCTATACGACCGCTATCTGGTATCGTGATGAAGCAGAGAAAAAAATAGCTGAAGATTTTATCAAGAAATTAAATGACTCAAAAAAATTCGATAAACCAGTTGCTGTAAAGGTTCTTCCATTTACGAATTTCTATCCTGCTGAAGAGTATCATCAGAATTATTATAAAAAATCAGCGTTTCACTATGGACTCTATAAGAAAGGTTCTGGTCGCGAGGATTTTATCCATGAGAACTGGACTGAAGAAGAGAGAAAAGCGATTGAAGGGAAGGATGCAGAGTTTGCAAAAAAATACCGCAAGCCAGATAATGCGACGATTTGTAATACTCTCAGTGAAGAGTCATGTAACGTCACTCAACATGATGGCACTGAGCCTCCATTTCACAATGCTTACTGGGATAATCATGAAGCGGGGATTTATGTGGATGTTGTCACAGGTGAGCCGCTTTTTAGTTCTCGAGATAAATATGATTCTGGAACAGGATGGCCGAGCTTTGATCGTCCAATCAATCCTCATTTTGTCACAGAAAAAACAGACTACAAGCTCGTCTATCCCCGCACAGAAGTTCGCTCTAAATATGGAGATTCTCATCTCGGACATGTCTTTGATGATGGTCCAAAAACAACAGGAAAACGATACTGTATGAACTCTGCTGCACTCCGATTTATCCCTCTCGCAGATATGGAAAAAGAAGGATACGGAGAATACATAGATCGCGTCAAACCATAGCCCTCAAGCCGTCTGAAACGACGATAAACTATTTATATTTTATTTTTTCTTTTATGAAGAAGATACTTATCTCTACTCTTGCCGCTGCAAGTATTGTTTTGCTCTCTAGTTGCAGTCTCGGCTCAAAGACTTCTGTCGAAACAAAGACTGATATGATGATGCCAGCAGAAAATACTATGATGAAAGATACAGATGCTATGATGAAAAAAGATGATACAGCAAACGATGCTATGATGAAAGCGGATGTAAAAGTGGAAAGCGGATCGATGATGCAAAAATAGTTTCTGTGTATCAAAAAATCCCCACAATTTGTGGGGATTTTTTTGCATTTTTATGATTTTGAATACTCTTTCTCTATGCTTATAAAACACATCAATTCAGATACAGTCGGTCAGACTGTCACACTTAACGGATGGGTTGATAAAATCCGCTCATCAGGAAAAATTGCCTTTATTTCTCTTCGTGATGGAACAGAATTTATCCAGTGTGTCATCGAAGAAAAACACATCGGTGAATCCGCATTTGCCGAGATTACTGCTCTTGGGCTCGAATCATCACTGAGTCTCACTGGAGAGATTTCAAAGCATCCAAAAAAAGAAGAATATGAGCTCCAGGTACGATGATTTCAGATTTATACCCAAACACACGATTATCCAATCGGAACAAAAGATGACCATGGTCCAGATTTTCTCTTTGATCATCGTCACCTCTACCTTCGCTCGCAATCTCAGTGGGCGATTCAGCGTATTCGTGATACGATTATTCATGCGACCTATGATTGGATGCGAGATAATGATGTTCTCAAAATCGATGCACCTATCTTCACACCAAGTGCTTGCGAAGGGACAACAGAGCTTTATGAAGTAGAACACGTCAATGGCGAAAAAATGTATCTCTCTCAGTCAGGACAGCTCTATATCGAAGCGGCTATTGCGGCACACGGACGAGTGTTTGATTTTGGTCCAGTGTTCCGAGCGGAGCACAGCAAAACTCGTCGCCATCTCAATGAATTTTGGATGATGGATGCTGAGTTTGCATTTATCCAACAGGATGAAAATATGGAACTCCAAGAGTCTCTCATGTATTTTATCATCCAAGAAGTCTTGAAGAAAAATCGTCGTGAGCTCGCTCTTCTCGGTCGAGATGTAGCTCCTCTCGAAGCTATCAAACTTCCTTTTGTCCGTATGACGCATGCTGAGTGGGTCGATGATCTCATCGCGAAAGGTTTCGACGTAAAACAAGGTGATGACATCGGTTCTGATGTGGAGATGCAGTACATGGAAAAAGTGACGCAACCAATTTTTGTCACACATTTCCCGATGGGTATCAAGGCTTTCTATACCAAAGAAGATCCTGCTAAACCAGGCTTTGCTCTCTGTGCCGACCTCCTCGCTCCTGAATGATGTGGAGAAATCATCGGAGGCGCAACTCGTGAAGATAACTACGACAAGCTCCTTGCAAAAATCAATGAACACAAGCTCCCCGTCGAACAATTCGAATGGTATCTCGATCTACGCAAATACGGCGGTGTCCCACATGCTGGATTTGGTTATGGTCTCGAGCGTATCGTCCGATGGCTCTGCGGGCTCCATCATATCCGTGAGACTATTCCGTTTCCACGATATGCGAATAGGATTAGACCGTAATCTCTTTTAAAATAAAAATATGACATCGATAAATCCCTACATTAATTTCAATGGAAATGCGGAAGAAGCGTTTACATTTTATAAGTCTGTATTTGGTGGAGAATTTCAGAGTATTGTTCGTTTCGGGGATATGTCGAGTGAGGAGTTCCCAATTCCAGAAAATGAAGCAAATAAAATCATGCGCATCGCTCTGCCTATTGGCAATAATATTTTGATAGCCAATGATGTCCCAGAAATTATGGGACGAGTCAACGAAAATGAAAATAGGTCTAAAATTGCAGTGACTACTGAAAGCAAAGAAGAAGCAGACAAGATTTTTATTGGACTTTCAGCGGGCGGGACAGTTGAAATGCCCATGTGAGAAAGTCCTTGGGGCACGTATTTTGCTATGTTTCGAGACAAGTATGGAATTGAATGGACTGTAGAATACACTCCTAAAAATAACGGCTAAATCATAGATCAGAGAAATCCCATAACCTTCTTCATCCTCTTCCAGTGACGAGAGGGATTTTTGTAGAGTCGATAGAGCCATTCACCACCGAAGCGCTGGAAAAATGCTGGAGCTGGTTGTCTAAATCCTGTGATGAGGTCGATAGAGCCACCAACACCTATACAGAGTCCGCATTGTGGATATCTTTTGACGACTTCACTGAGGAGCTTTTCTTGTTTCCCATTGCCGTGTGTGGCAAAGATGATGCCGTGTTCTGGGAGTTTTTCTGGAGTAGTATCGCTAATAACGACCGAGCAGATAATTCATGGATATTTGGCTTCGAGTGTTGATTGTATTTTTTCTTGTGAAGTTTTCTTCGCTCTATCTCATTCGCTGTCACCTGTGACGATAGGATCGATGATGGTGACGGGGATTTTCATCTCGGCTGCATAACTTATAAGGTCACGAGTGAGTCGCGAGCCTGTGATTCTCTCACCATACTTTTCGATGAAAGAGTAGTTATGTATGACAGCTTTTAAACACCACAATGGAAATGCTAAATATTTGAGAAAAGAGGGGAGTGTGCTTTCTGTGATTTGATACGCGACAAATATTCCTGCGCCGTCTGGGAGCGCAAGTGGAGCATTTTTGAGTACTTCTAAGAGTTCGTTATCACATGAGGCACCATAGAGCATCTCAGGATTTGGGGTGACGACCAGCGTCGATCAATTTCTTTTTTGTTTGAGCGAAGCAAGACAATCTGCGTATGTACCTTTGTAGAAATGTATACCCAGGAGATTCATATACCCGACAGTATATTTAAAATCACTTTCTTTTAAAAACTTTCTATTATTTATATGATTCATTTGGTACTTTTGGTTGCAAAAGTACCCAAAACAATTCAGGACAGCAAAACTCGCTATAGACCCTATTCATCCAAATACTGTTTTCGTCCCGCTCAGACAGTTGCTGTCCTAAAAACCCTTATCTGTTTCTCATTTTTGAAACGGTATTGTATAACGAATGAAACCTATTAAACTCATTCAATCTAATAAACGCGCTCTTATGTACCTTTTCCTCGATACCGAAACACATCACGTCGAAAATCCAATAATGATTCAGCTCGCATACAAGCCTGATGATCGTCTTGAATACTTCTCTTCGCTCTACGGTACAGGTGGTGTGCCGATTGATATCGGTTCGATGGCTGTCCATCATATCACTGAACGTGAGATAGCAGGAAAGCCAGTATTTGCTGATACACCTGACAAAGATACACTTCAGCACCTTCTCGAGACCTATACGCTCGTCGCACACAATGCTGCGTATGATGTGGATGTCCTCGAGCGAACAGGTGTCGAAGTCACGGCTCCTATCTGCACCCTCCGTCTCTCTCGCTATCTCCTCCCAGAACTCGAACAACACAAGCTCCAGTACCTCCGATACTACTTCGGTATCGAATTTGCTGAAAAGCCTCAGACACATGATGCCCTCGGTGATGTCCTCGTCCTCGAAAAAGTCTTCTATAAACTCCACGAACTCTTAAAAACTCGAGAACCACAAAAAGACGAACAAGAACTCCGAAATATGATGATAGAAATCTCGTCTCATCCATCGATTCTCTATATGTGCAAATTTGGCAAACACAAAGGCACGCTCTGGACCGATGTACCACGAGACTACCTCGACTGGGTGGTCAATAAATCTGACTTTACGGATGAGGATGTGCTCTATACAGCGAGGTATTATTTGGAACGAGATTAGTGATGATTCTGTAGTACTCTTCTATAGACCCAAAACTTCACACATGTAATTATAAAATCTGTCATGAGTGTTCAGTGTACAACAGATTTCACTCTCATGAGAGGGCATCATCATACCTTACCAATTTTTGCTTTTTTGAGTTCTTCGGTTGCCTCTATTTTGTCTTCAGCGAGAAATATAGGAGAATCCATTTCATGCATTTGATTAAAGTAAGTATCTTTACCGAGCAGATTAAGTATTTGAACACCCTCCTGAAAAATTGATATTGTTCTATCTGGTACATTTCAAAATTTTAACCAAACTTGATTAAAAAGAGGGTGAATAAACCAGGTAATATCTTCGCTTACTGCTTGCCATAGTAATGCATCATATCTTGCGGAGATACCACATCGATAGAGGGGAACAAGATATTCAGTGAGTGCCTCTATATCATCTTCGGTAGTGAGACTCTTCCTGGATAGTTCGAAGATTTCCTTATCTCAGAGACCTATTTGTATTTTTGAGAATCAAGCCAGCATTTTTGTGTCATTGCGTCATTGGAGTAACTGTCACATTATTCGCCATCCAAAGCGTATTTGTTTGATAATGCTCGGCATTTGTAAAAAAGTCTTTTTTTCAGGCTGTACGAGAAGTTCTGCTACATTCATAGTTTGTAATAAAATTTGTAAATCTTATAATACAATAAATTTATTATAAAATATATATTGAAAAGTAAAATTTTAACATAAACAAAAAACATTAACAAGACTGATTTTTTATCACAAGCCCTGTGAATGATTCTATAAAACTTTTGAGTTTATTTTGAGTTTCTAGATCTATTAAATTTCCATGTTCATCAAATTTACTTTTTATTCCCTGTATTAACAAAGTAGTTTCATCTGTAAAATGAGCCATTGCAGTTTTCATGATGCGTTGTAATTCTTCATGCCCCATTAAACCACTCGATGAAGCGGTTATGAGTCAACATGGTTTATTCATAAAAACAGTCGTTATAATACACCATTCAATTGCATTTTTTAGTCCACTCGGTACGCTAAAAACATATTCCGGTGTACAGATTATTATCCCATCCGAATTCTGGACCAATTTTCTGAAATCAACAATTTTTGTAGGTGGATTTTTTGCAGAAATTTCTGGATCAAAATGAGGTAAAGACTTTAATTCATCGTAAATTATGAAATTTAATTCACTTTGCTTTATTTTTTCCAATGCCTTTATGAGTTTTAGATTTGTAGAATCTGAGCTAGCGCTTCCAATAATTACTAAAATATTTTTTTTCATAGCTATTTATTATATTTTCTATTTTTTAGATGTTATTTATGTTGGAATAATTGTATTGCTTTCCTCTCTGAGCACAATAAAATTTGTTCATCATGACAACATATATAGATAGTATTGCAAATTGGTTTCCTACTGTTTCTGGTAAGCCAAAACTCCTCGTGATTTATTGACCGACGGCGTGTGGCAAGACTGCGCTCACGATAGAGCTTGCAAAGCAATACAATGGTGAAGTTATCAATGCTGATTCTCGCCAGATTTATCGTGGGATGAATATCGGGACAGGGAAGGTGACACGGGAGGAGATGCAGGGTGTGCCACATCATATGCTCGATATTCTGGATATTTACGAGATGTATGGAGTAGGGGAATTCGCACCAGAGGCGAGACGTATCATTGCAGATATTTCTGCTCGTGGCAAGCTTCCGATTCTCTCTGGTGGTACGGGACTTTTTATTGATGCGGTTGTAGGGAACTTCACCATCCCAGAAGTACCAGCAGATTGGGAATACCGTGATGAACTCGAAGCATTTCGAGAAAAAGAAGGCAATGAAGCCCTCTGGGAAAAGCTCAATGCCGTTGATCCTGACTATGCGAGCGAGCTCGATCCTCGGAACTATCGCTACGTCATCCGAGGCCTTGAAATCTGGAAAGCCACAGGACAATCAAAGAAAGTGCTCGGACAAAAAACTGAAAGTCCCTATGATTTTCTCCGTATCACACCGTACGATGGAGACCGTGAAAAGCTGTATCAAAAAATTAATCAGCGAGTGGAACAGATGTTTCATTTAGGGCTTATTGAGGAAGTTTCGAATCTTCTCGGAGATCATAATCCAGCAGATGAAAATATTCTTTCTCTTCTTCCGGGGCTGAATGCCATAGGCTATCGTGAGATACTCCCATACCTCGCACATACTCAATCGCTCGAAAAAACGCTCGAACTCGTCCAACAGAATAATCGTCACTATGCGAAGCGTCAGCTCACGTGGTTTCGTAGATATAACCCTGAAATATAAAAAACCCTCCAAAATTGGAGGGTTTTTCTTTCTTCTGTATATATTAGACTGAAGCAACGATATCTCGGATAGCAGTGATAGTCAGAACGAGTGAGTCGTTACCAGCTTCATTGGCTTTATCTTCGAGCTCATCGAGTCTTTCACCAAGCTTCGCTTTCCACTCTGCTTTTTTGTCAGCAGGGAGAGCTTTGAGTGCATCGAGTTTTCCTTCGAGACGAGCCTTGAGGTCTGCGAGCATAGTTGCAAAATTTGTTTCACGGAGCTTCTTTATATTTTCACGAAGCGCTTCTCTCTGTGCTTTTGCCTCAGCTTTGCACTCTGCTTTGATAGTTTCTTTTTCTGTATCTGTTGTAGCTGTATCGAGGCGAGCTTTGCACTCTGAGAGAGCTTGTTTTATTTCATCGCGGTGTTCTTTTCTATAATCTTTGATTTCACCACGCATCTCTTTTCTCATTTCACGGTGTTCTTGGCGGATTTCACGAGGACTTTTATTCTCCGTGGTATTTGATGTGCCTGTGTCTGCCCACGCTGAGCTAGCGATGAGGATGGTTGCGAGTACCGCTGTTGAAAGTGCTTTTTTCATAATTGTAAGGGGTTAAAAAATAAGCTTATATAGTTTATTTGCTTCTTTTTGGATAACAAGCTCTCCTCTCTTCTCTTTTTTTATTTACTGGTGTTTATCGTATGGCAAAAATCACCACACATAACTGTCTTATGATTTTCACGCATTCTTCACAAAAGAGTGAAATAAAACAGAGAAAGCCCTACCGAGAGGCATATTCTAACCCTATTTTTATCCTTTATTTCCAAGAAAAACTTTCACTTATATCACTCCCAACTCGCTTTACCCCATGAGCTCCGAAGCTATCACGCATAGCTTGGATGAGATTTGTCGGGAGTTTCTCTACATAGAGCGTCATAAAATAGTCTCTGATACTGCCGATCACAGGCGTCGGGATTTTGAGTTTATCCAAGACCGAGCTCGTATTGTCCAATTTCTCCTTCATTTGCTTCATGAATTCCATAGCTACTGCTGACATTGGCATATTGTAGAATGCAGGGAGAATCTCCAGCATTCGGCTACGAATGATACATCCTCCTTGCCATATACGGAGAACTTCACTGAGATTAATTCACCATTGAAATTCTTTTTCTGCTGCGACGATGAGATCGAGCCCCTGTAAATAAGAACCGAGATACACGAGAGAAAGTGTATCATGGAGAAATTGAGTAGATATTGGATTATTGATGGTCTCGTTTTGTGTCCCCATTCCAGGAAATGTGAATGTGTGGTTTCTCCCAGACATCCATCGTGCAAAGAGAGATTCTGCAATTGTTGGTACGGGGATACCGAGCTTAAGTGCTGCTTCGACCGTCCATCCACCTGTTCATTTACTGCCAGCTCTATCACTGATTTTTGTCAGTAAATCAGTACCATCTGTGTCTTTTGCACCGAGAATATCGACTGTTATATCGAGGAGAAAGCTCTTGAGGAGCCCTGTATTGAGCTCTCGGAAGATATTTTGTATTTCTGATTGGGGGGTGTTTCCATATCGGAGAATGTCGTAAATTTCTGCAATTCCTTGCATAATGGCATACTCGATACCATTGTGAACCATTTTGACGAAGTTTCCGGCTGCCGCCTTTCCGACGTAGGTTACACAAGGCTTACCGGTAAAATCTTTGGCAGCGATTTTTTCGAGCAAAGGGAGCATCCTGCGGACACTTTCTTCTTCTCCTCCTGGCATGAGTGCAGGTCAGAGTCGTGCACCTTCGGAGCCGCCAGAGATGCCACAGCCTATCCAGTGAAT
>CAYVZT010000036.1:0-10688 GCA_964456455.1 uncultured Candidatus Peribacteria bacterium
AAACTCGTGTCGAATATGACCTCGAGATGATGACAGAAGTAGGATATGTAAAGGGCATTGAGAACTATTCTCGACACCTGGATCACCGAGAACCTGGAGCCCCTCCTACGACACTGATTGATTTTTTTCCTGATAATTTTCTGACCATCGTCGACGAATCCCATATTACTTTGTCTCAGGTCCGGGGGATGTTTGCGGGAGATAAATCCCGCAAAGATATGTTGATAGAAAATGGTTTTCGCTTGCCCAGTGCTTATGATAATAGGCCTCTTTATTTTCATGAATTTGAGTCTCGCATCAAACAGTTTGTTTGTGTCTCTGCCACACCAGGGGATTCTGATATAGAACGAGGCGGACCTCTTGTCGAACAGATTATTCGCCCTACCGGCCTTCTCGATCCAGAGATTACTGTCGAACCAATGGACAAACTTGTCGAAAGTCTCTTATTTAACATCAGAGCTGCTGTCGAACGTGGCGAACGTGCGCTCATTACCACCGTCACAAAAAAGTCGAGCGAAGACCTCGCCAGCTACCTCAAAGAACAAGGCATAACCGCCCACTATCTTCATTCTGAGATTGATACCATCGAGCGACTCAAGATACTGAAGGACCTCCGAACAGGAAAGGTCGATGTGATAGTTGGGGTAAATCTCCTCCGAGAAGGACTCGACCTTCCCGAAGTGTCATTTATTGGCGTCGTTGATGCCCATAAACAAGGATTTCTCCGATCGACCCAATCGCTGATACAGATTGTTGGTCGTGCAGCCAGAAATTCAAATGGCCACGTTGTCTTCTATTCATACGAAGGTCAGATGTCTCGTTCTAT
The DNA here is from genome assembly GCA_964456455.1 of uncultured Candidatus Peribacteria bacterium. Classification (GTDB taxonomy): domain Bacteria; phylum Patescibacteriota; class Gracilibacteria; order BD1-5; family JAGOOR01; genus JAGOOR01. Next base: position 827 of record CAYVZT010000036.1, read on the forward strand.
GCAAGAGACTATGGACATCACTGCCCGACGTCGAAAAATACAGATAGAATACAATAAAAAACACAATATCACGCCGACAACAATTATCTCGAGCATCAAAGATCTCGGATTTAAAGACAAAAAAGAAGTCGTCGATAAAATACCAAAGTGAATCGACAAAGAAGCCTATATACGCCGATTGGAGCTCGAGATGGATATAGCAGCTGCAAATCTTGATTTTGAGAAGGCAGCAGAGCTGAGAGATGTTATTTTAGAGTTAGGATAGGTCTTTTCTTGCAACAAGGAGAAAAATACTATATACTGATACTATGCTTCCTATACATTTCTCTTCCTTTTTATCGCCTTCGCCTATTTTGACTGCATTTCAAGTAGGCCTCGGGTGACTCATTACATCGATCATCCTCTATTTTTTTATAGGATGGATATTTCGCTTTACGGGTATAGAAAAGCTCCTCCATAAGTTTCTATGACACGCTCCAAAAATCGGGAAAGACCCACTTTCCAAAGCTCTTTGAAAATATATATCAGTTTTTGTGTTCATTCTCTTTCTTCGTAGTGCGGTTGAACGAGGAGGGTATATCGAAGTAGAGAAATTTCTCAATTCCGTGGTCGATTATGTCCCATACTTATTTGGGGCTGTTTTTGTTTTTTATATTGGCCTTCAGACCTCCAAAACTTTTTATAACATTGTCTATAATGCTGTCTATTTTGAGAGCCCAAGAACGGCCAGCATTATTGCTTATTTTACAAGAATATTGTTTCTCTTTTTCGTATTTACGATTGTTATCAATCTCGTCAATGCAGGGAGCATAGAAATTATCCCTGAATACCTCGTCAAGTCAGTTGTTGTGACTTTTGTTGCTTCTGTTGGCCTCGCTTTTGGCCTCGCTTTTGGCCTCGGTGGACAATCAGCGGCGGTTGATATTATTCGTGAATATCTCGAAAAGAAGGACATACACGATAAAAACTTGAAAAAGTAAAAAAGTTCTTATAGTACAGCTTACAGTAATGAGTTTTCTCTTATTTCTGTGTGCCCAGGTGGCGAAATTGGCAGACGCACTACCTTGAGGTGGTAGCGCCGCAAGGCGTGGAGGTTCGAGTCCTCTCTTGGGCACCATTTACATAACTAAAAATCGAGGACTCTCACCCTCGTTGCACTCGGGTTGACTCGGTGTTCGACTTGCTCACACCTCCCCTCTCTTGGGCACCATTTGTAATCATAAAATAGTACTGAAAAGTACTATTTTTTTGTTTTTTGAGAGGACTTTCACCCTTCGGGTTGACTCAAATTGTTTTCACACATTCCCCCCCTTGGGCACCATTTGTATTTTTAAAACATCTTTTCAAAGATGTTTTTATTGCAAACACAGATAAATTTGCTACGATGCCCGCATGAACAAATATGTTATTCCAGGGAAAAATATTCGGTTGATTGGAGCTGGGTTTGTCATGGAAGTAGTGGGTGCGATATCCACATATCTCTGCATCATTCCTCTGGTTTTGACGGATATATTTCTTTGGCAGTTCCAGAACATATATTTTAGAATCAAAGAAATACCACTTATAGACCGAAAAAAATATGTCATCTTGGATCGCTATATGCTTGGTAAGCTCACTTTTTGGCAGAGACTTAATTGTCTCTATTGTGAATATGCCAACGGGGTTGTAGGTTTTTCTAAGGCCGTTGTCAATCAGATGGAGCTCTATAGTTGTGCTATCAAGCATGCACTACATCCATTAGGACAAGATCACCAGAAAGATTTTTTTGAAAGAAAGGATTTCGAATAAAATAAAAATTTGACAAGTTGATTTTTGTATGCTAAATTATGATAAATAATTTCAAGCATGCTTTCAAATACATATAGACATCATCTGTCTCATCACCACATCAGACAGTTTAGTCGATATACCTTTGCAGGTTTACTTATGCTGATAGCGAATTTGCTCCTCGTGTGGTTTTTTACTCGATTTTTCTGATTACATTACCTGCTCTCATGTGCTATCGCCTTTATCGCTGAATCTTTTATAGGTTTTTATGTCAACCGTGAATGGACCTTTAAGTCTTCTATACATTTTAAAAGAGGCTATATCCGGTTTTTAATCATCGCTCTCTACTCTCTCATTGCTATTCTCTTTATTACCTACGGACTTATTACTTTTTTGGCTCTCAAATACGTGTGGGCTCGCACCATATCATCTATAGTTACCGGTATTATAGGATATGTGCTTGATCTCAAGATTACTTTCCGAGTCTAATCTTTCCAAAGCTTCACATATAGCTATAATAGAGGCATGTTTACATGCTCTCACTGTCATCATACTCAGCTCAAATGGTCCGGCCAGTGTCCACAATGTGGACAGTGGAATACTCTTCTGGAACAAGAAGAGGTAAAAGTTGTAGGTCGACAAAAGGTTGCGGGTAAAAAGGGTGACGTTGTCCATCTCCAACCTCGTTCGACATCTCATACACGTCTCAATGTCGAAAGTGTCGAACTTGCTTCAGTGCTCGGAGGCTGATTAGTACGCGGAAGTTTGACCCTTTTGTCTGGCGAACCAGGCATAGGAAAGTCGACATTGACCCTTCAACTCGCTCAGTGGTGTGCGACTGAAAAAACCCCTGTTCTCTATGTCTCCGGTGAAGAAGGAGAGGAGCAGATAGCTGGTCGGGCTCATCGTCTCGGCGTTCACAATCCTCATATTCATTTTCTTCATGGCGAAGTTGTCGAAGATGTAGTAGCCACTCTTCAGTCTTCTGCTCACCCTATTGTCATCATCGACTCCGTGAGTGTCATGTATTCCAATTCTCAGGGTGGCGCTTCAGGAGGCATGGCACAGATGCGATCTATCGCAGAGACTTTTATGCATTTTGCCAAGACGACCAATACCGCCGTTATCCTCATCGGTCATGTCACCAAAGATGGCGATCTCGCTGGTCCGAAAACCCTCGAACACCTCGTCGATACTGTTCTGTTTCTTGAAGGTGATAGATATCAGAGTTATCGTGTTTTGCGTGCTATGAAAAACCGTTTTGGTCCGACGGACGCCATTGGTCTCTTTGAGATGGGAGAACACGGACTTCTCGATCTCAAAAATCCAGCAGAGAGCATCCTCAAAACTCCTTCCCAAATCGGCTCAGCCCTGACGATTGCCATCGAGGGGAATAGGCCTGTCATCATGGAAATAGAGGCCCTCACACACTCGACACGATTTCCATATCCAAAACGCTCTGCACGAGGAATATCGACACAAAAAATAGAGCTTCTCCTCGCAGCTACAGCAAAATTTGGACGTATCAATCTCGACAGTGACGATGTCTATGTCAATGTCAGTCACGGTCTCTCCGTCGGTGAACCGGCTGTCGATCTGGCGATCGTCGCTGCCCTCCTCTCTTCTGATCAGAAAAAGCCTCTTGATCATGCACTCTTTCTCGGAGAGATATCGCTCACAGGCGTCATCAAGCCGGTAGCACACATCGAAAAACGAATTGAAGAAGCCAAAAAACTATGATTTCAAATTATCCATATACCAGCGAGCCAATCAAAGTTTCAAAATACGAAGAGTGTTTCTATTATTACACATGATTCTCTGGCCTCTTTGGTGGCCTGGATTAAGAGTCATTAAAAATAAGCATTGAGTCTAGACAAACTATTTTATTATCTATACTCTGATAATTCTTTATAAAGAATTATCATTAAGAGTAAAGATGCCGGCATCCTTTATATATACTCGAAACCATGTCAGCATAGAATTGTTGCCATCTGACTGAAGCGAACCCGATAATGCTCGATATGCAGAAGATGTCTCTACAACAGAAGATCTCATACGAAAAAGTGTGGCTCATACCGTCGTAACAACAGCACTACCATACTTCTCACCACTCTGTGTCTCTATAGCCCACCGAATGAGATGACTCTTGGAGAAAAATACTCTTTTCCAAAGCATACCAGAAGCTCCGAGACGTCTTATTGTCTCTCTTTTGGCCGAGATAACACACCGACAGCCGAGCTATCTGGTGGAGCCACTTGAAGCATCTGTCGAATGTCGACATATTCGTACTGTACCGGCACAACTTTATTCACACTCGGAAATTCAGAACCACTTACAATATCTCTGACAACCAGCAGGTATATTTGCAGTATCAGGATGACACCCCCTTCGAAAAATACAGAAAATACTGCAAATATATAACGTCCACTCCCCAGCTCTCGAATTATTATTAGATACTTTTCTTGAACAATTGGATGCTACGGAGATCATGGACGCTGCACGAAAAATGTCTCCCAGCACACACATTCTCGGTGCATGGAGCTATCACACGGATTCTGTACATCGTGTTTCACAAAAAACAGAACACGGTATGCGGACGATGATGTCTCAGCCAGCATCATTTATGCCGGAAACGTTTCAAAAAGCATTGATGGATCTCAGAAAAACACCAGCGGGTGCAGCATTAAATATCCTTGCGGGTATTCCACATATTCGTAGTTTGGCGGCGCTGAGATTCTGGTTTATCCTTATGAACATTGTTCCAGAAAAACATCCAGAGGCTGCTTTTTTGCTCGATAAATTTCAAAAGGCGGATAAAGACGGATATGTCAGAATCTTTGCTGATGCATTTACTCGACACTGTCTCGAATGGGCGACATCTCTGGCAGGCACCAACGGTATTCATTTTATGGGAACAAAGTGAAGCAGTTTTCGGCTTCTCAGAGATGTGCTATGATTATCACAATCATCTGACGGCTCCGCAGAACGCGCTCATCAAATTGCCAGTCAATTCCACACCGAGGAGCTCCTATACGAAACAGAGGGTATATCATTAGCAGCAGCGCCATGACTCTTCTCTGCTGAGGAAAAACCACAGAAAAAATGACTCTTCTCTGCTGAATTGTTACCTCTTCTGACTCCTATACGTGAGACGCTACATCGTATAAAACTGTCTTCATCACAGCACCCATTCTGGCACAATGTGTCAGTCCAATTTGTACGCATGTCTGCCAATAATCATGGGCATATATTGCCGATTGAAATCATTACCAGTGATGACGAACTGGTTCATGAGATACGTATAGATATCCGCTACCCTTATGTGCAGGATATCGGTGCCCTCTTATCACTTCTGGAATCATCTCTCAATCTCCACCTCAATTCTCAGCCTGGACCGAGAGATTTCGAACTACTTGACCAGGGGCATGATATGATGCCTCTCTTGGAGCGACTCCAGAGGGATGGGTGGGAGTGGTTTGGTAAGCTGCAGTCTGCTCGATGAGAACAGGGTGATGCTGGAACAGAAACATCCAAAAAAAGAGAAATAATCGATGCTTCTGTGGATGCCATACTAACATCCCTTCTCGAAGCACCAGATCAATCAGAATATATCATTCTTGAATCAGGATCATGGCATGCGAATGGCATACCAGAAATATTGGCACAATTAGAGATCGTACTTCCGGGACATACTCATGAAGACCTCCTACGATCTCGCCTCCAAAAAACCCGTTACGTCTGTGTCGACATCGCTGTCGAAGGTGTCGAAAGTTGCGAGGCAGTTTTGTGAAGAAAACACGAAGCACTGGGCATATCTTTTGATTATGAACAATGTGATTTGATGGATGACTGACAGGTCAAATCTCTTCATGACAAGTATAAATGAAAGGTTATTTTTGCTCGCTCTATCAATGTCCTCGATGCACTCCCCAATAGACAATATATGGAGAGAAAACATACCCTCTACGAAGTGATGTATACCACAGGCATCCTACGAAGTGAGCTCGAAAAAATATGTACTAGCACGATAGAATACTATGAACACAGCGAAAAGAGATCACTCCAACTTCATCTCGATCCAGAAAAAATATTGACGCATTTTCGTCAATTTCAGGGTCCAGAGAGAATAGATAATGGTGTCTGTCTTTTTCTGAAATTTCTCCACACAGTATACCATATACCAGAGGCGGCAGGACTCATAGTCTATGAGAAGATACTTCAGGCTATGAAAAAAAGACACACCTATAGGCGTGACCATAGACGTGATGATATAGCACACAGAGTCTGAGCATTTCACCCAGCACCGCAAGTATTTTTCACAGACTCACATCAGGCCCTGCACTGCGTCAATTCTTTGGTAGATATGGTATGTCCTGGTGGACGAGCATTTTTTGTACAGCTCCAACGAAATATAGGCGAACTACACCATCAATCTCACAAAAGTAATACTGGACCAACGACATATCATATCACCCCCTGCTTTCCTCTTTCCCGAGAGGCTCTCGCCATTATCACACAAAAACAAAACATGGTAATGCAGGTTTTGGAGTCGCGCGTCTTGGGACTTAATGCGTCTTCTGGAGGGATTCTGATTCATCGACCACAGTAGCGCACCACGTATAGCTCCCGATGCATTTCATCATCTCTTGTCTACTTCCCTCTGGACAGCCATTTTCTGGGATAAGAAGAGTATTTTTTGCCTGCATGTTCGACACCGATGATAGACAACAATTGACACTCTCTTTTTCATAACAACCACGCGCCAAGCCTCTGTAATACTCAGAAAATGAGGCTATTTTTGATTCCTTTTCCCTGTAATCAAAATACTTGATCCACCCCAAAAGCATCCCAAAGAGACACAAGATAATGAGAATCACAATAGAAATGGCGGGGAGGGCTCGGTGCATATTATTGAATTGTTGGGCGTATTTTTTCTGAGAAATTTTCACTTGCAGCACTGTTGGCCCTTTCATTGATGGTATAGTATTTTCGTGCTTCTTCGAGAGAAAGTTTTGTATCTATTAGTCCTAAATTATAGGCAATTTCATCTGAATATTTTGGGAAGAGTATCTTGCTGCTCCAGGAAATTTGCTTTTCTGGAGGCAAGAGGAAATTTGCGTGATCCTGAATGGCCGTCGCACAGGTATTGGTAATGGTGTTATACCATTCTGGTTTTTCTGAAAGTTTTTTAGCTCTTTCCATCACAGATAAAAAGAATTTTGGGAGATTCTGAGACTGGATTTTGAGAGGATACATCATGACAATATCTTTCCGATAATTTGTCCTGAGTTGGATCAAATCACGCTCATCTCAAACCATATATACTATTTCGTATTGTCTTAAAAGACCTTTTATAGCATCAAAAGACTCCCCCACTTCTTTTCGTATTTCTGCCGAAACAGCGAGATGCTGTCCATCTGAAAAATCAAATGTGAGCATAGTATGTGCAGGACCATCTCTCTCACCAAAAGGCTCTATGATGTACCACGCTCTCGTCAATTTTGTGAGATCAAACGTCGCATCGTAGTACTGCTCAGTGTATTCTGAGACGCTTTTGTAGACAAAATTCCTTGCATTTTTGATGTGCACTGTGTTGTCATCTAGTTCAACAGATGCAAGTATCTTTTGATCACTATTCCAGTTTCGATTCAGGCTAGGAAATTGGAGAAAATACCAAGTAAAAAATATGGCCAATATAATTAGAACAATAGAGGCTATTCTTTTAAGCACTTTTTTCATGGGGATTACTTTTGTTCTTGTCTATTCGCGTAATAAGATATTCCGAGCATGATACCGCCGACTATTATGAGAATAAAAACCTTAAGATTTGTGTTTACGTGTGTTAAATCATAAAAAACAATTTTTAGAATAGTTATTCCGAGGAGCACGAGACCAAGTATTTTTTCTGGTTTATAATTCAGAACCTTTGTGCCTCTATAAATCAAATACGATGCAAGTGAGACCCACCATAGAGTTGTTGTCAGGGCCCGAAATCCAAAAACCTTTTGATCTATAGCGGAAATATCAATGTAATTAAACGAAGTGATGAGTTCGTGGTTTACAATTAATAAAACAGAAACAACAGCCATTAAAATATAGAAAAAATTTGGTTCTTTTTTCTCTGCCTGTGCATTTTCACGTTGTTTTTTGGCGAGCCCAAAAAATATCAAAGCCGAAGATATGCCTATAAGACTTTCTCGTGTATGAAATGGCAGGATACCAACGGGAGCTGGATAGATACGATCGAGTAAAATAAAGAAAGTCGCGAAATATCCGAGTATACATAGGACAAATGCGAATATGTTGAGCTCTTTTTCTTTAGCTCCAGGAGAAATATAGATAGAGGCAGTGATAACGAGCGCAGGAACAGTCAAAAATATGAATGAAGCAGGAATATCAAGATGAATATAGAGACGGTTCAACAAGATAAGTCCAGATATAATACTTGCGAATGTTGCAAATACATTTAGCACCTCCTTGTCCGGACTAGTAGTCTTTTTTGCAATAACAAAACCGGACATGAGAGGAATAAAACCCATGATGATAATATAGGGATTCCAAGTTGTTAAACCATATTCTGGTCCAAAAATAATAACATTTACAAGGCCTCCTATGAATGACATTCCGAAAAATGTCATCAGTCTTTGTTTGAGAGGATTTATCAAATATAGCGCCCCAAATACGAGCCCGAGAGCTCCAATAACAAGCCCAATGTAATCTTGCATTTGTTCTTGAAGACTTAAAATCATCATCAAAATAGAAATTATTCCACCCATGTATAGAGCTATATATTCTTGTTTTTTTATGCTATCACGAAGTGCGTACCAAGCTCCAAAATATATCAATGTGACAACACCAAATGCGATACATTGCTCTGCTGAAGTGTAATGTGCAGAGAGAAGAAGATTGCCTATAAACCATATAAGCGGAAGAAGTGCCCCAAATGCGAAGTATGTATTTTCGTGTTTTTCGAATGCCTGTGATGTATTGGCCAAGGCATATATAGAAAATCAGACTATAGCTATGAATAGAACTAAACTGATCTGATTAATCTGACCGCTCGTATAGAGATAATTCATGCTGGCAGACGATGCAAAAAGTCCAATAGAATTGAAAAGAATGATATCTTTCAAAAAAATCTTTCGTGCCGAAAGGAATAGAGCAATGTTGATTCAGAGAAAGTATACCAAAAATGAATTGTAACTGAGGGCAAAATCCCAAACACCTTGTTTTCCTAGGAAAAACGGAGTCATATAAGCTCCTATAATTCCCAGACCGAGAATTGTTTTAGAGTTTCTAATATATGCAAAATATGACACTGCAATGGCAAAAATAACAGCAATCGCGAGAGATGCTAGTTCAGGTATTAAGACACTACTCGTAGAGTCAAAGCGAGATCAAAATATCAATGTGATGTAGAATATTAAAATACCTCCTCCAATGATGACATCAGAGAACTGTTTTAGTCGATTTTGTAGTCCAAATCCTGACCCAATAAATGCTACAGAAACAAAAAAACCAAAACCGAGTCGCGCAGTTTTATCCATGATACCCCAGAGGCCTGTGTAAAAGAGATACGCAATACCACCAACGATGAATAATACTCCAATAATTGGGAGAATTTTCTGGACGAGTTTATCGACCAGTGATACCTCGGTAGTTGCCATACAAAGAATAAAAAGAAATAAATACAGAGAAAAGTGTATTCTTCCATTGTGCTTTGCAAATGCAATACCTTTTCAAAGATACTATTTTGTTTGTAGTAATTACTTTATTTCTATCTTTTCCCCTTCAAACTTCACTTTGACTTTGCTTCCTTCTTCGAGACTTCCATCGAGGAGTCTTGTCGAGAGGGCATTGATGATGTATTTTGTCACGGCACGGCGGAGAGGACGAGCACCAAACTGAGGATCAATGCCGTGCTTCATGAGATAGTCGTAGACAGTCTTATCCCAGCTCACAGTGATGTCTTTTTCAGCGAGCATAATAGACACCTTCGCCAACTCAAGGTCGATGATAGAGCGGAGGACTTCGTCACCAAGAGGTCGATAGACGATGATGTCGTCGATACGATTGATGAGCTCAGGACGGAGGT
>CAYVZT010000037.1:0-10368 GCA_964456455.1 uncultured Candidatus Peribacteria bacterium
AAGATACTGATAAAACTCGTGAAGTAGAAGGAGCGCGCGATGCCCTCCTCGATACGCTCGAACTCTTCGGGATTCATCCTGATGAGAGTATCCGTGCTGGAGGTGATTATGGCCCATATATTCAGTCTGAAAGACTTCCTATCTACCGTGAATACGTCGAAAAACTTATCGCCCAAGGTGATGCCTATTATTGTTTTACAACGGAAGAAGAACTCGAAGCTCACAAGAAAAAAGCAGAAGAAGCGGGGATTATGATTCCTTTCCGCAGTCCTTATCGCGATATCACGATTGACGAAGCAAAAGCGAAAATCGCGGCAGGTGAGAAACATGTGATTCGTATGAAAATCCCAAAAGGGGAGACGATTACGTTCACTGATGGACTCAAAGGAAAAATCTCTGTCCCAAGTGCTGATATCGACGACCAGGTCCTCCTCAAAACTGACGGATTTCCGACCTACCATCTTGCGATGGCGGTCGATGATCATCTGATGAAAATCACGCACGTTCTTCGATGAGACGAATGGTTGCCGAGTACGCCAAAGCACGTTCTTCTCTACCGTATGTTTGGATGGGAAGCACCAGAATTTTATCATCTCTCGGTGATTCTCGGATCTGATAGAAAGAAGCTCTCAAAGCGCAATGGTGACACACACGTCAGCCAGTTCCTCGAAAATGGTTACCTCAAAGAAGCACTCTTGAATTACATCGCTCTCATTGGTTGGAATTCAAAAACCACAAAAGAGATTTTCTCGCTTCCAGAGCTTATCGAAGCGTTTTCTCTCGATGGTCTCCAGATTGCGAATGGAATTTTTGATCCAGAGAAACTGAAGTGGATGAATTCGAAGTATATTGCTGCGACACCTGCAGATGAGCTCTTCAAGACTCTTTCAGCATACCTCAAACAATACAATTCTGATTTTTATGAGAATACGTTTATTACTCATGACGAAGCGTTTAATCGTGCGGTTATCACAGAGGTCCAGAAGCGTTGTGAAACCCTCGCTGATTTCCCGGCACTATCAGAATGTTTCTACCAGGAACCAGAAGTCGATACAGCACTGCTTCTCTCGGAAAAAATGGGTATTACTGACCTCGTACAAGCAAAAGCAGCACTTCAATTTGGTCTCGATGTGATAAAAACATTCACCTCTACGCCATCTCGCGATGCCCTCAAGGACGCCATGATTCCAAAAATCGCAGAAGCAGGAAAGAAAAATGGTCAGATTCTCTGGCCTCTCCGTGTCGCTCTCACGGGGAAAGAATTCTCACCTGGAGCATTTGAGATGACGGAGATCCTCGGTCTTGAGAAGGCTATTGCTCGTGTTGAGAAGGTCATTGCAAAACTCGCATAATCACTATAATAATTGATACCAAAAGAGTTGCTTTTTGCACTCGGAAGGTATATACTGCTCTTAGTTTCAAACACACAATAACTTATGAATTTCCTTATCCTCAAAACTATCATCGAATCGACGATTCAGAACTACAACCATCAAAATCCTGGAGAAAAGATTTCAGAAAACAATGTCTCTCTCACTGGCATGAATGCTCATGGTGTAGATCTCCTCATCCGTTCACCACATACAAATAAAGAAGTTACCGTTCGCGCTGAAGTCAATTTTATGAATGGGCCTCTTCCGACGAATTTTTCTATCGCTGGTGGTGGCATGCCAGAGGTAAAAGGACAAATCAATGACAATGATGTGACTGAGATTCGCCAAGCCCTCAAAAATAGTTCAACCATCTCCGATCTTTTTGGTGAGCAATAATATCATACGATGATTCAATTTCTTCGAAAAATCATCAATTTTTTATTTTGGTGGATAGTTATTATCGCTTGTGTAGCGGCGATTGGATATTTTTTGTGGCCACTTTTTTCTGATAAATTTTATTCTCTGTGTAGCAATAATTCACAGTGGAGATGGTGTCGTGGTGAATGGTGATCTCTCACTTCGGCTGACGAACTCCAGAAAACTATCGAACAAAAAGCTGGTGTATTTGTCGATCTCAGTACGACCGCTGCGAGCGATATTCTCACAGATCAAGGAGGCAAAACACCTGTCATCTATGAGAAAAATGATGTAGGTATTTTTGTGCCAGTGAAGCGGTAATTATTTTGTCATATAGCCTCGCACAAACTCTTCTCATGTCATGGGTTTTTTCCCAGCGGGATGAATCTTTTTTATGATAATTATACCATCTGCGACTTGGAGAGCTGGTAATTTGTTTTCTATGCTCCATTCACCAGGTGTACCACTGTGTGATTTTTTTTCGATTTCGACGAGAGTCACTTTTATCCCAGAAAAATCCGTGTACAAGCCTGGCCATGGTGTATAGGCTTGCCAGCGGTGATATGTTTCATCGATAGTCCACGAAGTTTGGAGTTCACCATCCTTTTTTTCTATCATCTGTGTATAGGTCGCTTCTTCAGGATTTTGAGCTTGAGGTGTAATGGTATTATTTTGCAGTCCAGTAATGGCCTCTATGAGGAGAGGTCCTGCTCGTTCACTCGTTTTTTCAAAGAGTATTCCTGTTGTATCGGACGGAGATATTTCCCATGATTCTTGTACGAGTATATCACCCTCATCCATGCCGAGACTCATCTGCTGGACAGTGAGACCAGTCACTTTTTCACCATGCATGAGTGCATGCTGTATCGGTGCAGCACCTCGATATTTTGGGAGGAGGGAAGTATGCACATTCAGAAAGCCCATCGGAGGAATATCCAAGAGTTCCTGAGGAAGTATTTTTCCATAGGCAACGACGAGACAGATATCGGGGTTGAGATCCTTTATTTTCGCGAGAAATTCTTCATTTTTTTTCACTTTTTCTGGTTGAAAAAGTGGAAGATTATTTTCCTTTGCAAATTTCCCAACTGGAGACATCACGAGCTCGTGTCCACGGCCAGCAGGCTGGTCTGGATTTGTCACGACAGCGAGGATATTGAGGTCTTCTTGAGCGTGGAGATACTTCAGAATATTGGCCGAGAGTCCAGGAGTTCAGAAAAAGATACAATTAATTTTCTTCATAGATTATTGACAAAAAGGAAACAGGTTTAAACTTACTAGGTGATACGTTGGAATTGTAGAGGATTTCTATCTTTTAACAATTTTATTATGAGTGCTGACACTTCGACAGCTGATGCTTGAGACAGAGATGTATCGTTACTTTCCTTTGACGAAAGCGATGCAATAGAATGAGTATTGAATACTATAAAACCAGGATGCGGTCCCAAGTGTCAGTATTTTATTTCTGTCTCAGATATCTGATTAAAAAAAATAACCATTAGCCTACCATCTTTATTTACAGAGGACGAACTGAGCTTGCTTGAGGTAAAACTTCGTGAACAATTAAGATGAAACTATGATTTTGACTTCCTCTATCAGGATAATGTTCGCATTGATGATGAAGTATCAGAAAATTTTTTGAGGCACATGGCTTTCAGAATAAGTAACTGTTTAGATAGGGACGTCGAGCTTCAATCTATGAAGCTAGCTCGTCAGTCTTCTCATGGTTTCAAGCTTCGAATACGGGCTTCTTGTGCTGCTAACAATACGTATGATCACGATCCAGAGCGACACGTTCAGAGTAGCATAGATAGTATTACTACTTTATTTCAGAGCACGAGACATCCTATTGCACATAGAGTGCTGGAAATATTGATTCTACCTGCCTAAAATTTAAACTCGTATTTTTTTTACGACTTCGCCATACCGGATGCATTTTTCTGTTGTTCCTTTTCCGGTGAGACCGACGAGTATCCAGAAAATTCCCATAAGTATCAAGAGTGTCCCAGGATGCCATGTCATCTCGACGATAGGAGCTACAGTCGTGTCAATCTGAAAACCTCCTGTCGTAGTTGTCGGAGCCGGAGTGATGATATTTTTGATAAGAGGATCCATGATAGGTCCACCGATGAGGATGAGCGCGAAGCCAGAAATTGCCTGAAGTATTCTCAGAGTCTTCTGACGTATGAGACACCAGGGGAGAATCCCACGGAGGAAGAAAAATACACCGATAACCATAAAGATGTACTCGATTTCGTGAGCCGCATTTCCTTCGTAGACTCCTACGAAAGGTATATCCATAACAGCATGATCACCAGCGAACCAGAGTGCCCAGATGATAAATGCTCATGACACGATATGGAGAAGACGGATGGTCATATCACTTGGTCGTCGTGCGAAGAATTGTGCGATTTTTATAAGAGTGGGATTCATAGGAAGTTTTTATAAAACAGAGAAAGTATATAGAAAAATCCAAAATAAAAAGCTTGAGAAATAGAGAAACAATCTATACTAGCCCTATGCCCGGGTGGTGAAATGGTAGACACGAGGGACTTAAAATCCCTTACCGCAAGGTGTGCCGGTTCGAGTCCGGCCCTGGGCACCAAGAGAGACACTCTGCAGAGAGTGTTTTTATTTTGCTAATTTGATATTTATTTTATAATAAAAAAATGAACTCACAAAATCAACTATCAAGCAGGGTCAGTGGTGCGCCAGCCAGGATACTCTGGCCAGCAACAGTTCTGGCTATCATTGCCACTGTTTGTATGTTGGTTTCTAAGAATAGTTCTTCACCATCATGATCATCTCATGACACTGTGACACAGCTTTTCAAGCAACTCGCTTCTGAGCAAGAATGACTGATACCATCGATTCTGTTTTTCAAAGAACAGAGACAGAAAATAGAGGCATGTATCAAAAAATTTATAAGCGAAAATGCTACTACCCAGAAAACTGACGAAGAATTAACAAAAGAACTCACAACGCTACTGCAATCAGAATTTTCAGTGATGAAACAATATCCACATTGCTTTACGCTTTCATTCAAAAGTATTTACGAAATAGGATTGGATATACCAATTAAACGACACATGTCTGTGGATTTTGGTACGAGACAATATCTGCTCGCTGATGACAGTAATAATGATCATCAAGGTGATGGATATGAGGATATACATGTGACATCCCCAGTTGCTACACCAGATGATATAGTACTAAAACCCGGAGAAGCACTCTTTCGACATTATGCAAAAGTACAAACATATCTCGATGAAAATATAGGTCGTATAGAGTCTGCAATTCGTCGATCTATCAAACAATGGGATGATATGTCTGAGACTGATTTTATTTCCTCATTGGTGGAATTATTCCCTGGAGATAATACTTTACAGGGGTATATGATTGGGGATTTTACGATTCAAAGAGAAATCATAAAAGATGAAAAATGAGAACGAAAAATCAGGATAAATTTTTCTGTTCCTTATAGAAACGACGATCCACATGTCATCGAGATTATTTTGCCAAAAATAATACAGGCTTAGTTTTTTTCTGCAGTTAAAATTAGACAATTTTCATTATTATTTTATAAAAAAATAATGCAGGATTTGGTTTGCAATGACCTCTTATTTTTTTAAAATTAGGAGGTGGTTTTGCTCTATTTTATGCAGTTTTTTATAAAAAAGCTCATAACAGACAATATCCAGCTTGGATAAAAATTGTACTCACTTAATTTCTAATCAACATCTCATGGCAGTCAGCGACCTCGTAGCTCTCGTCGACGTGTGAAGTTCTCGCATCAAGACACTCGTTGGATCTTTTATCGTCGATCCAGCAAACCCAAACCGACCAAAACTCAATGTCCTCTGAGTCGGTGTCGTCAAATCAGATGGTGTCCGAAAAGGAACCATTCTTGATATGGAGGAATTCAAGAAAAATCTCGATGAGTCTCTCACTGAGGCAGAGAATATGGCTGGTCAGCAATTTCCTCATGTTGGTATCTGTCTCTCAGGTACTGGTATCCAGATTCACCACAATCAGGGGATGATCGCTATACCATCAAATGAGGTCACACAAGAGGATGTCAATCGTGTTCTCGATATGGCACAAAATGGTATCACTCTGACGAACCAAACTGTTCTCAAGATCATTCCAGAGTCTTTCTCAGTCGATCTCGAGCACCACGTCAAGTCACCAGTTGGCATGAGCGCAAAAAAACTCGAAGTGAATGCGTACATCTTTACTATTCCAACGACAGCACTCAATAATGTACGAAAAGGATTCAAGGATGTAGGCATCGATGTCGTCGATGTATTTCCATCTCTCCTCACTTCACCAGAAGCAGTCCTCTCTCGTCGTCAAAAAGAACTCGGTGTCGTCTGTATCGATATTGGATCTTCTTGTACTGGTGTGACTATTTTCGAAGAAGGAGCACTCCGTCATGCTGCTATCATCCCAGTCGGTGGCGAATATGTCACTTCAGATATAGCTCTCGGTGTACGAGTCTCTGTCGATGTCGCAGAAAAACTCAAGACTGACTATGCTGATCTCACATTCTGTGATCTCGCTAAACCAAAAGACGAAGAAATCGCTCTCAGCCGTATCGATAAAAAAGAAACTGAGACAGTGTCAAAACTCTATCTCGCTCAGATAGCTCAGGCTCGCTACAAAGAAATCCTCTCTCTCGTCAATGCTGAGCTCAAAAAACTCGGTCGTGATGGTATGCTCCCAGAGGGTGCAGTATTCGTCGGTGGAGGATCAAAAGCTCGTAATCTCATCGAACTAGCAAAATCAGAACTCCGTCTCCCATGTTCTATCGGCTTCCCAGAAGACCAGGAATATGTGACGGGTACTTCTGTTTCTGATCCAGGATTTGCTGGTGCGATTGGTGCCCTCCTTCTCTCTCAGAGAGTTGGTGGCATGAATAAAGGTCGTATGACTATAGGTGCTGGTATCGGTGGTATGAAAGAATCAGCAAAAAAGTTTTTTAAATTTCTCCTTCCCTAATCTAACTTCATTATTTTTTCTTTAATTCTCTCTCACTATGCCAGCTCCAAAAACAACAAAAAAAGGTTCTAAAAGCTCTTCTCTCAAAGGCCTTTTTCTCAAAGATACTCCTTCTCAACCAGAAGAAGTAAATGTCTCTCAAATGATCTCACCAGTTGCCAGCATCAAAGTCATCGGATGTGGATGAGCTGGTCAGAATACTATCAATCGTATGATTGAGAGTGGTCTCTCTGGTGTCGAATTCATCTCTATCAACACTGACAATCAAGCACTCTATGGTTCTCAGGCTGAGACAAAACTCGCTATCTGACCGACGGTCACTCGTGGTCTCGGTGCTGGTGGTGATCCAGAAAAAGGTAAAAAAGCTGCTGAAGAATCTATCGAAGATATCCGTCGTATGATCCAGGGTGCAGACATGGTGTTCGTCACTTGTGGTCTCGGTGGAGGTACTGGTTCTGGTTCTGCTCCAGTCGTCGCTGAAGTAGCAAAAGATATGGGCATCCTCGTTGTCGGTGTGGTCACAAAACCATTTGCCTTCGAAGGTCAGAGAAGAAATAATCAAGCTCTCGAAGCGTACGACAATCTCAAATCAAAAGTCGATACTCTCATCACTATTCCGAATGATCGTATCCTCACTATCATCGATAAAAAGACTCCGCTCCTCGACGCATTCCGTATCGTCGATGAAGTTCTCGCAAATGGTGTACAGGGTATCTCAGATCTCATCACTCAACCTGGTCTCATCAACGTCGACTTTGCCGATGTAAAATCAGTCATGAAGGATGCAGGTTCTGCTCTCATGGGTATCGGTTATGGACGCGGTGAGTCTCGTGCGACAGACGCAGCTCGTGCTGCTATCGAGAGCCCACTTCTCGAACTCTCTATCATGGGTGCTCGTGGTCTCGTTTTCAATATCACTGGTGGTCATGATCTCTCAATGTTTGAAGTTGATGAAGCTGCTCGTGTCATCACTGCAGCGTGTGATCAGGATGCAAATATCATTTTTGGTGCGACAGTTGATCCGAGCTTCGAAGAAGGTGAAATCAAAATCACAGTTGTTGCGACAGGGTTTGATGAATCACAAGTCACTATTCGTAAAGATGGTCCATCAGCTCCTCGACCTGCTTCATCTTCATCATTTGGTCGACGTGTTCTCGGCTCTCAACCAGCTGAAGCTGCTCCAGCAGAAAAATCTCCAGCAGACGATCTCGATATCCCAGCATTCCTCAGAAATAGAAAATAATTCTGCGATATGTTTGTAGCTATTGAGTGAGTCGATGGTGCAGGAAAGGATACACAACTCAAGCTCTTATTGAGCCATTTGATAGACCAAAATAAACACCGCGTTATCACAAAATCCCGTGAGCCATCACGGATGACAGAGGCAGGGAAGAGACTCAATGAAATCGCACAAAAACATATCGAAGTGTCTGCTCTAGAAACAGCGAAACTTTTCTCTGAAGATCGTAGAGAGTTAGAGGTATTTCGTGCATGACTTCTCGCACGGGATGTCTGGATTGTGTCATCTCGATGTGATCTCACGACCTATGTCTATCAGGGCTACGCAAGTGGCGTCAGCTTCGAAGAAATCTATGAACTTCACCGAGATATTCTCGCCCCAGATCTTACCATAGTCCTCATGATATCTGTGGAGACCATGCTTGCTCGACTCGGCAATCGCAATGAAGCAAAAGAGGTGTATGAACAAGAAGATTTTCTCCGAAAATGCCATGTAGGGTATTTGTCGGCTATAGAATTTTTGCAGTCTCGCGGGCGAAATATCATCGTCGTGGACGGAGAGGGGAATGTAGGAGAAGTAGCAGAGAGAGTGAAAACCCTCTTTTCTTAAGTTTGTTTTTTTGTTCTATCGAGCAATACACGCAATAGCTCGCCGTGTGATGAGAGTCTTTTCAATAACTCCAACTCTCTTTGTGTTAAAAGCCAAGGATGTTCTTTGTCGATTTTACGAAATACCTCCGCATCTTCTGCTGCAAGCTGACCTACATTCACTCTTCCCATGACAGAGATGAGTTTTTCTCCACGACTCTTTGGTAAACCCTTTTTTGGACCAAAACTTGTCCCATTAGTACCGAGAGATGCTTGATGGGCTACAAATCCGAGAGGATGGAGTGAAGATGGTCACCAACTCATAGTTTCTATTATAGTTAACGAAAAGAGAGTATATATATTTATAATTTATTACAAACTTCTTTTTGGGATGTCTACAAGTGAAACTCCACAAAAGGATCACTCTCTAGACTCCCACAACAAGAGTATTGATGTACTTCGACTTTTGGGCTCTTGAGTCCGAGAAGATGCAGATAGACTACGAGATCCTCATTTCGTGTTTTGTATCCCGCTAGGCAAAATGATACTTTAGCTTGATTTTGGGCTAGAGCGTTGAGGAGAGATGAATCAATCTTTTTTTCCAAAGCATGTGATATTCTTTCTGGTATCATAGCTGCAGCGAGTTCGCGAGCTGATTCGGGTTTTCGAGCGAGTTCCTGAGCGTCTTGGAGAGTGAGCATAGAGAGAAAGTTAGAAATAAAACGAGGACACTTTACCCCCGAAAATCATTTTATTTTTTATTTGTATATATTTTGTAATTAAATAATTTTAATTGATTTAATATTGTTTTAAATACAATAAAAATTGTATAAAATAAATATGTAATAAATTATTACAATATGAAAAATTATCAGACACTTTTGACGAGACTTGGCATCCCAGAAAAGGCATCAATTATCTATGTCGATCTTCTTGAACATGGGCGTTCTTCACCATCGGAGATAGTCTTGCGTACTGGTTTACATAGACCAGAGGTCTATCGTTATCTGCCTACATTAGTCGAACAAGAATTGGTAGTCACTTCTCGCACAGGGAAGCGTCAATTTTTCATCGCTGGATCGCCTGAAAAAATAAACGAACTTTTTTCAGAGCTTCAGAATAATGCAGTACGTATGATTCAGGATCTGAATGAGAAATACCTCGTCATCAATCAAAAACCCCGCGTAGAATATCGTGAGGGGAGAAAAGGAGTCACAGCAGTTTTTGCTGATATAGTTTCGACGCTCGGTGAAGATGAGACATTTTATCGTGTCACCTCTGAGGTCGATGTAGAAAAGGTAAATACCTATCTGCCAGCAAATTATCGCACTGTACGAGACAAGAAAAAACTTCAGCGCTATGTCATCATGTCTTCTAGCGCTGCTCAGATAAAACAAAAGAGGCTAGACCGCGATCTCGTCGTAGTCCCGCAGAATATGGATGAATTCCGAGACAATGTCCTCATGACCATCTATGGTCACAAGGTGGCTTATATAGATTTCAATACAGAAACATCGATTACCATAACCAATCCTATGATTGCTGAATTTCAGAAAAAACTCTTCAAGCTCGCCTATAATTCTCTTAAAAAATAAAAAAGCACCCGAAGTGCTTTTTTTTATTTCTTCTTCGGCCAGCCCCAATTCCAGTGCGGTCTTTCACCTTTTTTGTAGCAGATAAGAATCAGGAGAAAAGTGAGGACAATAATCGGTCATCCAAAGGTGAGAAAATTGCTCCCTGAATCAGGATTTCC
>CAYVZT010000038.1:0-6478 GCA_964456455.1 uncultured Candidatus Peribacteria bacterium
GATAATTCACTCGAAAAAAATGCCGTGACGATACGAGATCGAGACACGGCAGAGCAAGTGATTGTTCCTATTGATGAGTTGGTTGAGTATTTTAAGAAACAACTCAACTAAATTAGACCTTTTTTACGCATTTGTGCTCTAAATTTCGCTTGATTATCTGCCATTCGTTTTTCAAATTGCTCCATTGTTTCACCTTTTGGAATGCCTTTTGCTCGTCTTTTCGGAGCAAAATCCCGGTCATTTGAAGCCACCATTTTTGGCGATACGCCATATTCTGCTGCAGTGCGAGCAATCTGAGCATTGTTTTTTATTTTTGCACCCTCGAAAGCAATCTGAGCAGATTTGTTTGTACGTATGAAGTCTTGATAGACTGTATTGAGATGTATGAGACTTGATTTATCAACGACTCATTCACCTCTAAATTTCACTATATCATCCTGGATACCGAGAGATTCAAGCGTAGTGGATCCTGATAGCGGCATTGTGAGATGTATAGCATCTATATGTTCGACACCCTGAGAACAGAGTTGAGCGAGACATGCACCGATTTGTTTCACTTTATGATAATCGTAGGTACGCACGAGTTTGTTTGCCATATCTTGCCCGAGGAGAAATTCATAGGCCTGCTGATATATCTTGTTCATATTTTCTCGCTGGTAGGCATTGAGATGTATGACCATCTGATCTCTCGATATATCTGTTTTCCCTTGTGCATAGGCCTCGAAAAAGAGTTTTGACCATGTCTCAGTTCCCTGCATCTGTCCTGAGAAATTTTTGAGGAGAAAAGTCGTCAGAGGTCCACGATAGACGATAGAGTCTCGGAGGCTTCGGACATTCTCTTGAGTGTTCATAGTGACCTTTTTTCTTTCGAGTTCTGTTCTGGCGCGCGCTTCATCGGCCTCAGCTTTTACTATGACTCAGAAGTGCTTTCTCATTCTATCAAAGATAGCCTGTGCTTTCTTAAAGCTCTCAGGAGATGTTGTTCTTAACTGTTGGAATGATGGAACATTATCGAGTTTTTTGACGCCATCATTGAGTGGTCAGAGGAGCATCTGCGCTGCTCCATCGACATTGAGCACTTCTCATTCATGCTTTGTAGCGATGTAATTTCTGACTTCTCCGAGAGAGTGTACTGTATTGGCCATAAAAAAGGGTTAAGTATTTTGGATGAGTAATTTCTGATGTTTCTCCTCTATGAAATGACAATGAGGGAGTATGACGATACTCATGAGGATAGTCATGGCGGCGACGACCTTCATGGGCGAGGGGATACTATCATAGAGTATATAATCGATGATAAAACCTGTCAGAGGGAAAGCGAGCTCGAAAATAGTTGCGATGGTCGCCGGTACATCCTGAAGTCCACGATAGTAGATACTGTATGCGAGGAGATCGGAGACAAATATGAGAAATATGATATTGAGAGGATTCATCGATATTTTTTGTGCTATGGCGCTGAGCTCTATCATTTCATGTGATATGAAGACTATCACCCAGCCTAGCAGACCTGTGAAGAGGAGACGTAGTCCGAGAGCGTAGAGATGAGAGTTTTTTGTGACTACTATTTTGGCGTATGTCGTCGATGTTCACCAGAAGATCGCTGTGAGGATCGCATAGATATAGGAGTGAAGAGAGCTGGTATTGAGGGTAAAACCGGTATCCCCGATAGTCAAAAGTATACTGGCAAAAATAGTCGTAGCAGCAAAAGCATAAAAAGAGCCTCTTGGATGCTCTCAGAGAAGCATTGCCGAGCTCAAAATCGTAAAAATTGGCTGCAATCCAATCAGGACAAAGACAAAACCAAGAGATTCTGTAGTGCTGACTGCTTGAGCGAAACACCATGATCCTCAGAAGCCTCCGAGGAGTATCATGGCTATGAGGGACTTCATGTGAGATATTTTTCTGATGTGGTGTTTTTTGAATAATCAGAGAAAGAGCAGCAAGAGAACTCCGGCAATAGTCGTCTCTATGGCGAGCAAGAGATCTCCAGTGAGTGGTGTGGATTGTCTGATATAGCCGTCTATTCACCAGATACCAGAAGCCAGGATGATGTAGAGAGCTGAGGTTCCCATGATTATTGAGCAAAAAAAGTACCACCACGAGTCTTGTATGATCTGGTTTCTACAAAATGACATGATTTTTTTTCTTCACCACGGACACATGACCAATTCCAGGAATGATAATTTTGACTTATGTCTTCTGGATTACTGCCATGACACCATGCTGTCTCATCTGCCTCGATAAAATTATCAGGCTGAGTGCAGTACCATGCTGTCTGAGTCACAGCAGGGGTATCGAGGGCATTACTGAGGAGGCCCTGAGAAGAGTTGTGATTCGTGAGCTCTACCACGATAGTGCCTATTATAAGGGCAAACATCGGTGCATAGGGGAGTATTTTTTTCATACTCCTCTAGATTGCCATATTTTACTTTCAAAATCAAATCTAGCGACGTATTTTTTCTAAAACAGATAATACCTGCATGGTGATACTCGGTCCTAGTTGAGCAACCATCTTCGCTTCTATCAGTCCTAGACGTGGTCTGTATCATGTGTTTACATGATATATACGGGCATCCTTTGGTCGTACTGGCAGGTAATTGAGAGGTTTATTTTTACGCCACAAACCTCGGTACAGTGTACCCATATAATTCCACTGAGATTCATGCGTTGGACGGATTCTGTGCTTTGCCATCCACAGAGCAAAGAGGGACTGATCTGCGAACTGAAAAATATCCCCATAAGTTGTCTGTATTCGGAGAAGCTCTTGATACACATCGTCATTTCTGATTTCAGGAGGTATGAGCATGACTCATGAATTTCACATGAGCTCAGGCTTGAATGATAGATCCTTTTCTGATGTGCAACACAGACGACGTATGTCGTGGTGTAGATCATGTGCCTGGATATTGAAGGGTGAATATGTCGAATTTGGCGTCGCAACCTGGAAAAATCCTGGTCGAGATAAGAGGGGACTGATATCGCCACAGACGGTGGTGTCTGCATCGAGATAGAGCATCTTTCCATATTCTTGAAATCTCTGATGTTCCTGAAAAGGTATGAGTCGACCATAATAAACTGCTGGATCTACCCCAGGATGATACTGGAGATGTGATAATCATGCACTCTCTACACTATTTTCGATGAGATGAATACGATCATTATCGGTATATATATCGCCCTCACGTACATCTCGTGTCACAGCGACTATGATATCTGGAGCTTCGGAATTGTGTCTGAGGATACTATGAATGAGATTATTCGCGAATAATCTGTACCGTCCATTGGTCGAGATAAATACAGCAGAAGGTTTATTTTGATGACTGTCTGGTGCAACATCGTTCATCTCAATATTTTACGTATAAAAATATATTGTAAATGAAAATATTACGAAAAAAGAAGTTTGCTTTTTATAGAAAATAAATGATTACAATCATTGTATGAGGAATTGGCCAAGATATATCTTCTTGTGTTATCTCTTTGTTTTTGGACTTTTTGTTCCTCATAGTACTGGTGAATGAATACCATTTTTATGGTCGTTTCAGCAGCCAACTTATCTGCTTGAAAAAGATACACCCTGACTCACTCTCTATACCTGTGATACGTCTCAGACAGCCTGCAAAGTTAATTTTGATTTTAGCGCGAGCATACCGACTGACGAACCATCGACACACTATGCTTGCGTGGTCGATTTCTGATTCTGAGTCACAGGCCAAGAAAATAAATGTAATCCGAGCACCGTTGAGTTTCCTGTTGGTACTTGGGATGTCCATCTTCTCATCAAAAAAATCTCTGACGAGAGTATCAAAATTGACGGAACTTTTAAAATTTCCCACCCAGATGGTTCGATTGATCCGCTTCGTGTCACTATCCTCCGTGAATGGCAATCGCCGACCTACCTCCTCCAAAAAGACGATGCAAGTCTCACTGAATATATCTGCGATTCTGCTCAGCCAGATTGTAAAATCAATCTCAAAATCACACCCTTATTGGATGGTTTAGTCTCATCTCAGCTTACTTGCGAAATATCATCTGATTTTACGTTAGTTCCGACCAGTGATCCCTGTAATCCTAATACTTCTGCAGTACCAACAGGAGATCATCTCGTGAACGTGAAAATTCTTGATACTGTTCGGTGAACCACACTTCAGGCATCTTCATTTTTACTTAAAAACAGACCTATTGATGATACAATAGATCCACTGAAGGTGACTATTTGACTCGAGTTTCAACAGCCGACTTATCTTATTGGTAAAGATGATACTGCTCTGACAGAATATACCTGCGATGATCATTCGAAAACTGAATGTAAGGCTAACCTCCTTATTGCTCCGAGACTGGATGGAGCTGAATCATCGAAACTTTCCTGCCATATAACGACCGATTTTGGTATTGAGGAAAACCATTGTAACCCGGATACTTTCACTATACCAACAGGTGATCATACTTTGATAATAAAAATTCTAAGTACGATTGATCAGAGTATTATTACGACTCGTGTAATCACACTCCATGGCTTTCATCTGAATCAATCAGTTGGAGGATGATCAAACTCGTCAAAATTGATGGATTTTTCTACTGTTTCTATCGTTGTTCAGAGCGGTCTCGATTCAAGCTTTGTTTGTCGTACAAATATTTGTCAGGTCAATCTCTCTTCTGTCGTTCCCGAGGGGGCACTTTGTCAGTGGAATTTTGGTTCTGGCACTTTCCAAACACTTCACACGGACAAGAATTGTAATCCAGGATATGTGCAATTTTCTGAAAATACGGCTATTACTCTGACAGTTGCAGATCCAGTAAATTCAACTCATACCATTACCAGAAGTATTCAGATATATCGCACTCATTCATCTGATGCTACAACTTCGACCACCCTTATCCAATCAAAGATCACACTTCAGTGAACTCTTGGAAAGAATAAAAGAATTACACCAGAAGGTATCGTCTGTGAGACAAAGAATTGAATTTGTACACTCAATTTTACTGGCGAAAAAAGCACTGCCGCCGATCGATATATATGGGACTTCTGAGATGGTCAGGCCTATAATGGTAAAAACCCTCCAAAACATATTTTCTCTCTCTGAAAACACTTCGTCCAACTCACTGTTTTCTGAGAGGGAAATACTGCCGTAGATACTTATTTTGTCGAGGTTATCGGCAATGATACTGCGAGTGACGAAGAAGACTGTATTGCTTGTGATGAGTTTGACGGAGGACTAAAAATAGTTGCAGCATTTCCAAATCCTCCTCATGCCGACACGGTAGAGTGGGTAGAAATCAAAAATATTTCCTCCTCACGCCTAGATCTTGGTTCTTGTTTGATTCAAGATGATAGTAAAAAATATCAATTGAGTTGATTTATCGACCCAGGAAAAGTACTGAGATTTCATCAGATACTTACAGGACTCAATTTCTGAAATACACATGACGAGATAAAGATTGTTTGTGATGGAAATAGTATTGACGCTTTTGCATGGGATTTTCCTATCCCAGATGGATATATCCTCCGTCGAGAAGTGCTCTACCCAGAACCAACTAAAGCTCTTGTTTCAAATGTCGTAGATGGAGATACTATTGATGTTGCCATTGATGGGAAGAAAACTCGAGTACGACTCTTGTGAGTGGATACTCCAGAAACCGTCCACCCTCGAAAGCCAGTAGAGAAATTTGGTAAAGAAGCCTCTGATTTTACGAAAAATACTCTCACAAATCACATTGTTTGGCTTACATTTGACCATGAACCTGTCGATCACTATGGTCGAAGACTTGCCTATATTTGGCAATGTATGAATTCTTTTTCTGAATGATCCTGTCAGCTCTTCAACGCCAGACTTCTCACCGAATGATATGCTCGCATGGAACGTCGATTTGAGTTTCGACGTTATGACGATTTTGATATATTGGAAAAAAAAGCCAGAGATGCAAAAATAGGACTTTGGTCTAATCCAGAAGTGGCAAAAGCTATGAATGAGCTTTCTCGTGAGGAAAGTGGTATACATGAAAGTGAGCAACAGGAAGAATATCTCCAAAACCAGAAAAAGATATTAGAGGTATGTGAAAAAGATGAGACATGCAGTCAAGACAAAATAAATTGGAAGAGTATGACTGAGGAAAATAGTACTTTAAAAGTGACACAAAATAAAAATGGTAAGGTCTCTATTGTCGGCCAGACGTGGCCAGATTTTGAAGTGAAACTGAGCATCAAACAGGGGAATCGTGTCTTGCCAATTATCCTGCATTCTGAAAACTCTGGAAAATATGAATACGAATGGTTTCCCGAGGGTATCTGAGAAATAGTGGTTCAATCATCTCTTGAGAAAGAGAGCGATATTGTTCTTCAAGAAAAAAGCATAAATCTCGAACAAGTCTCCGATCATTTTTTGACCCCACTTCAAGCCGATATATTTCTCCAATGAAAGAAGACAAAGAATCATATAGAAGAAGACGGTACGCTCTATTGTCGGAGCCGTGGTTCTTGCTC
>CAYVZT010000038.1:6578-10150 GCA_964456455.1 uncultured Candidatus Peribacteria bacterium
GTAGAAAATCCACAAAAAATACTCTTACTGAGTTTTTTGGTATTAATAATTCTTGCTAGTAGTTTTTTTATTCTGAATAAATACTTTTTTATTAAATTTTAATTGTTTTTGACATAGAAAAATATGTTTTAAAATATTGGATATAAAAATTATTCATCCAAGTATTATGCAAGAAGTGGAGTCCCAAATATCTCAAGGAATTTCTAGATTTCAGCAAGAATTATGAATGCTACAAATTTTACAGAGTAGTGTGGGCTGTGCTAACTCATGCGATATGTGTTCACAATGAGCTTCTGCAGGGATTACTAGGGTCACGAGAGATAGCCTAGCTCTTATATTATCTGCTTTGAAAAAATCAAGATGAATTGATTCATCACAATTTGGTCCATTAATATGACAAGAACGTACGCATAAACCATGAATCATATTTCCATATCTAGATACTGACGTTGGTTCTGACCCCAATTTGGATTTAATTGTTGGAACATTGGGAAAGGATTTTGGTTGCAAAACTCGTATATCAACTGTCTGATTTTCTAGACACAACAAATGACTCCAGAAAATGCACAATATTATTGTCAGAGAATTGAGGGGCTATATCGAAGGCTTCCGTATATCTATAACTCCTTATACAGAAAATTTTTATTTAGAAGATTATCCTTATGATTTAGCGAATCTTCTCAACACTTATCTACCCGTTATTGAGTCTCGGTGAGTTGGTAGAGATATTTTTGCCTGTGAGTTAAGATTTCCGCCTTTTGTTCAAAATGAGGACGTTGATATGTGACTTTTTTGAGGTAGGTTTTTTATCAGATCAGGAGACTATTTTTTTATTACAGATTCCCAACATGATTATATTCCAGACAACAATATTGATAGAGTAGAAAAAAGAACTGTTCATCTTAAAGAGCCAATGATACCAGGTAAAATGTATATATTTGATGGCTTATCTGGTTTGTCTGTAGCAGAGATTTTGAAACATCCGGCCAACATGGAGTGAGATATTTGTAAAGTAAAAAATATTGATTGAGATATTTTTGCCGTAAATCCTATTTTCACACAAGAGTGATATTTTCAGGCTGTACATTTTTTGCCAAAAACTACAACAAGAAAAAAATCAGGAATTATAGATAGTAGAAGACCATTTCTAAATGCTATGTTGGACTATAAAAGCTGAAAAAATGTTTCATGAAAAACAAAATTAACAAATGGCGATATAGACGATTTTTTAATTTTTCTTCAAAGATATATCGATCTTCATGCATGAACACAACTGTGAAAGAGTTTTTGGAACAAAGAAATTTTATCAGTTATTTTTGTAACAGCTCGCGCAATTAAACTATCTCACCTTGATGATGACAAATTTTTTGATCCAAAATTTCTCGTAGATACAGGACATATAGTTAATCAAGGTAGAGCAAAGCATCTTTTTCAATGACTCGTATCAAAAACAGATGAACCAATTACTGTGAATGAAATGAAATGATACGGTATGGAGAATAGTATTGGCAGTGAAAGGGGTATTGTTTATCGACTTGCGCCTATCCCATTGGATTCAAGTTGAATTAGAAATATAGTTCGTGCACATAGCGGTCTTATTTTATCATGATTGCACCACAAATGACTTCAACCAATTCCCGAAAAAACTTATCTCATTCCTGCTAATATAGATACTACTTTTTCCACTAAAAGAGAAGTCATTTCTCAGTTTGGTATACCTTGATTACCTCAAAACATCTAATATGAAATTCGAGCAAAAATGTCATACGTTAGATAATAAAATCAGAGAGCTCAAGCAAGCAAAAGGGTTATGTTTTGTTTTGTGTGATAAGTTTTGAGATGCGCTGAGAAATAGTATCCATATTATTCCGAATATCGCTCCAGATATAATAGTATCTGAGAGGTGAGGAAGAAATGTACATAGTTGATGCTTTATTTTGGAGAGAAACAGCGGTATCATTGGCGATAGGCATTATCTTGGGTGAAAACAGCTTAATTCAGAAATTTCGAGATTAGTAGGCAACAGAAGACTCAAATTTTTTTCTTGGATTCCGAGAGAAGAATTGGGATCTCCTTCGAATTTTTTATGTACCGATAACTCTACCCGTTATTACGTTGAGGATAAAACAAATTTAAAATTTATATTGTCACAAGCATGAATTGATGCAGATGTTTTTACATTAAAACATAATATTTTCGCGTCTAAAGAAGATATACCTGATTTTGCTACAATAGTAGATGCATATGGTCTTCCATTCGTTGTACAGTGATGGTCTAAATGATGAGATGGCACAATTATTGTGAGAGATTCAAATGACTTTAATAAAATTAATAAACTTGTTGGTAAGATTAGAATATCAGAATTTTGTGACAAACAATATGGTTCTATTTACGCATGTATCATGCCGCCAGATCAAAATAGTCCAACAGTATGAGTAATTATGGATCGTCCAGCATTTAAAGTTGTTGGAGTATCTTCTCATGGCATACGTGATGTATTTTGATGAGGCTGCAATTGGTGACAAATGCCAGATATAGATTTGGAGGAAACAAGACTAAATGTGACAAAAATATGATTATATTTATGGAATAGCTTTTGATACACATGATCTCTCGTTTTAGAGTGATTTTTTATAGAGGGAAGGTTTGTATTTAATGAGATAAATGCTAGATTATGATGAGGAAATGAGGTTTCTGGATTTAACCAAATTTTAAATGAACAAATACCTATTCAGGCAATACATTATGCTTTAAAATTATGAATACCTTGCAGTAACCTGATTAATAAATCCGAATTTCACGAAAGACATTTTGATGAATCTTCCAGAGGATGTTTTTATTTTAAATTGTTATGAAAAGAGGGGCGTGAGTTTCGGGTGTGAACTCTCTCTGACTGACCTCATAGTTTTGACCAAGGAAGGCTAGTTTGAATTGAGGGGCATAATATCTTACCAACTCAAACATCAATTAAAGACTGACATATATATATTTCTAATTTACCAAGATCATCGACCCTCTGTTCTAAGGATGCACATATATGTATGATCGAAGGATTATCTGATTGAAAGAATGTTTTAGTGCCCTCGCCTACGCAAGTATCTTGATTAATATTGCAAATATCTAATTTAGTTTATAATAATCTTGTATATGCCTAATGATAGAATCGAAACATATAATCATCCAGAAGATAAAACTGAGGTCAAGAAAACTTGGTCTTGTAAGGCTCTTATATTCGAGAAAAGGGGTAAGGTCATACATATTCTTTTAGTACCAAATGAACATGACGGGCACTGGAGTATTCCAGGATGATCTATGAAAGAATGAGAAGATGAGATAAGTACTCTCATGAGAGAATGTAGAGAGGAGCTCGAGGTTCCGGGATTTGAAATAAAAGAAAGTAAACCATTTTCTTGTACTGAAGAGATATTTCAGTCCCCAAAAGACCAAAAATGGAGACACAAGATTTATATGTGGTATTTATGCACTTATAATAAAGACTCCGATTTAGGTAAATGAGAATTTGTACCCCTTACGGAAGCTGTAGAGAGGGTAAAAGATTTTGAGCGAAAGGT
>CAYVZT010000039.1:0-9527 GCA_964456455.1 uncultured Candidatus Peribacteria bacterium
CCCTAGTCTGTGAATCTAGTTGTCGCGGGTTCGAGCCCCGTCGTTCGCCCCATATACCGCTTCGTCATATACCTTGGTATGATTGTTGCTTTTATTTCTTCACAAGGAGCCATATAAATTTTAGCAGTTGCATTCGCAGCTCCTACCGTTTATCTTTTATTTCTTAATTTTTTATTGGCTATGTCTGAATTTGCAAAACTCTTGGCTGCTGAGCCAAAAGTCAAAATCCTCAAAAAAGGGGAGATTGTTAAGTGTACGATCGTCTTCATCGGAAGAAAACTCTTCCTCGTCGACGTAAACAACCAGTTTACTGGTATCATCTCTGGTGCTGACCTCATGTCTTCTGTCATGGATGTCCGCAATCTCAAAGTCGGTGATGAAATCTCTGCTATGTACCGAGGTCAGGATCCTGAATCAGGTCTCCTCATCCTCTCTCTCCGCAAGGCGAGTCAGATGACTCTCATGAGCAAGCTCCTCGAAAATAAAGACAAGAATCTCACTATGACCGTCGTCCCTACCGAGGCAAACAAAGGAGGTCTCCTTATCGACCTCGATGGTATGAAAGGTTTCGTCCCAGTTTCTCAGCTCTCTCCTATCCACTACCCACGTGTCGAAAACGCTGATCCAGAGAAAATCCTCGGTCACCTCCGTGCTCTCATTGGTAAACCTCTCGAAGTTCGTGTTCTCAATGTCCAGGATGATGGTAAAAAAATCATCTTCTCTGAACGTGCTACTGCTGATCAATCTCGTGAAGCAGCTCTCAAAAATCTCAAAGTTGGTGATCGTGTGGAAGGTGTCGTCTCTGGTATTCTCTCGTACGGTCTCTTCGTTACTTTTGATGGTCTCGAAGGTCTCGTACACGTCTCTGAAATTGATTGGGGTCATGTTGCAAATCCAAGCAAGTTTGCGAAGATTGGTGACAAGGTTAATGTCGAAATCATCGGTCTCGATCCAGAGAAAATCTCTCTCTCTATCAAGCGTCTCAAACAGAATCCTTGGGCTGAACTCGCTGGTGCATACAAACTCAATGACATCATCGAAGTTCCTGTTCTCAAGATCTCAAAATTTGGTGTCTTTGTAGAACTCAATGGAGGTATCAATGGTCTCATCCATCTCTCTGAAATCTCTCACACTCCTGTGAAAAATATCGAAGAAGTCATCAAGGTCGGTCAGAAAGTAAAAGCAAAAATCATCACGCTCGATATCAATGAGCGTCGTATCGGTCTCTCTATGAAGGCTCTCGAACCTGCTCCAGCTGGTGCTGAGAAATCAATCTCAGGTGGTGAAGCTGCAAAAGTAGATAGATCAAAAGAAGCTGATATCGATGTTGAACTTGATGGAACTGAAAAGAAAGAAAAAAAGACAAAGAAAACAACAAAAAAAGCTGATAAGGAATAATTCTTTTCACTTTCAAAAAATCCCCCAGAAATGGGGGATTTTTTTGAAAAAAGTCATATCATAGAAAACATGTACCCAGCAATTATAGACGCCAATATTCATCGTGTGTGTGAATGACTCCGCGTTATTGAGGAGTATTTCCGATTTGTCGTACATGATGAAGTTCTCACGAGCAAACTTGCCTGACTCAGAAAAAAAATCAGTCATCATGCTTTACCGGTATCAGATAGGGCTCGAATGGAGGCACGTGATACTGAGGCTGATGTCCGAGCAAATGACGTAATTCAGCCTCGTAAAAATACATACGACCTCCTCCTTGCCAATATGAAGCGTTCACAAGAGGCTCTTCGTGTCCTCGAGGAATATACGGGTGATGATCATTTTCGAGTATTTCGGTATGAATTGTATGAGCTTGAAAAAGAGTGTTTCCTGAATATTCGAAAACCATATGAACTTCGCTGAGTCTATCTGATATCACATGATGTTGCGGTTCTCCGAAAATGACTTGAACTCGGTGCTGATATTATTCAGCTCCGGTGCAAAGATATTTCAAAAGCTGAGATGCTTCAAAAAGCACATGAAGCAAAAAAACTGGCTGAAGAATTTCAAAAACCATTCATCATCAATGATTATCTCGATATAGCGAAAATCGTCGATGCAGATGGTATTCATACAGGACAAGACGATATTGGCATCACTGAGATTCGAAAGCTCTGGTCATCTGATAAAATCTACGGTCGTACGACACATTCTCTGGAACAGGGGATGATTGCTCGCGATGAGTGAGCGAGTTATGTGAGTGTCGGACCTATTTGGTCTACACCTACAAAACCAGATCGAGCTCCAATAGGGTTTGAGTATCTCTCGCATGCTTCGAAATTATGAATACCGTTTGTGGCGATAGGCGGGGTGAATCATGAGAATATTACCGAAATCCTCTCACATCATCCGGATATGATAGGAGTAGTGCGAGACTACGAGCCGATTCTCACATCTTCATTCGTACAGTCTTTTTTTACACAAGCGTAGTCATCCGACGTGGTTTTCCTTTGTAGGAGAGCTGCATTTTTACTATCTCCACTTTCCCTGTAAGAGGATTCATATAGTCGATGAGGACATGATAAGAGTTATTTTTGGTATCTCTTTCGATAGATCCGGCTATCACGAGCATACCGTGTTGGCGAAAAACCGCACTCTGTTTTTCGAAATAGATGTCTAACATAGCTTCTTCTGCTTCTTCATCAAACTTATTCTCTTCTATAAAGGAGCATATTTTTTCTAATTCTGGCTTGAGTCATGCGAGAAAATTCTTACAAATCTGAGTTCGAAGCCAAGTATTTGATGACATATCTGCAGTGCCCAGTTTTGCAGAAGTAGCAATTGACCCATTTTTATCTCCGATAACGACTGACAAAAAGGGGATTGAGCCATCTTCACCAATAATAGGAGAATAATCAATCTCAGCATGTACATCGGGATCTTGGATACCCCGTTTCTGAAGTTTTTCTTTTATATATTGTTCGATAGCAGGGAGACTTCTGAGATGCCCGTCGATACCCATATCGACCTGTAAAATGGCCAATATATTTTTGAGCTTGTTTTGCAAATCTCCACGTGCTGAACGCTCTATTCAGGCTGGGTTATCTCTCTCAACTCTATCTTGTTTTGTGCTGGTACATGCTGATATGGCTAATGCAGCAAAGAGCATGCAGAGACGAATAGCATGTGGTGCTTGAGGGGTTTTACTCGTAAAATCTGGAACCCGGAAGATACTTTTCATAGTGATATTTGATAATCCTATCAAAATATTTCGAGTTGCAAGTTATTCTCTTTTTTTGTAAAAGAGCAATATTAGCCTAAAAAATTCTCCACCACTCATCGATCACTCCAGGGTATTGGTCCTTTATTTGTTACCTGTACTGTTTCACATCATTTTCCTGCGATGAGTACGATATCGCCTTTTTTCGCTTTTCTGAGAGCCCAGTGTATAGCTTCTTTTCGGTCAGGAATAATCTGAAATGTATCTCATTCCACACGATTGATACCAGAGCGAACCATATCAATGATTTTTTTTGAGGGTTCGGTATAGGTGTCATCATCAGTCAAAACTATGATATCTGCTAGTTCATCGACCACGCGTCACATTTTTGGCCTTTTGCTTGTGTCGCGGTCTCCAGTAGCGCCGAATACTATGATGATGTGTTGGCTATTTTTTTTAAGTGTCTCCAGTACTGAACGCAGACTCGTCTCTGTATGAGCATAATCGACGAGGATGGTGAGATCGCGGTCATTTGGCACGAGCTCCAGTCGTCCTGGAACACCAGTGAATTTTTTCCATGCTTCCTGCATTGGTTTTGTCTCGATACCGATAGATCTGAGTGTAGCATAGGCAGCGAGGATGTTTTCAGCATTAAATACCCCTACAAGAGGAGATTTTATAAATGCTTCCTCTGGCGTATGATGGCGACACTTTATCACCATTTCTATGCCCTCCTGATTCGCGATAAGTGAACGTGTCTGATAGGTCGCCGGAGTCTGCATGCTGTAGGTGATCAGCTCGGTTCCAGCTTTTTTTGCAAAGATGTCATAGTACTCAGAGTCTCGTGGGAGGACGCAGATTTTGTGGATTTCAGATTTGAATAGGCGCGCCTTTGTCTTTACGTAGTGATCCATGGTACCATGGAGATCGAGATGATCTTGTGATATGTTTGTCAGTACGACAGCATCATACCGGATGCCGAAATTCCTAAAATAATATATACCATGACTGGAGGTCTCTAAAACAAGATGAGTGACCCCCATTTTTTTTGCTTGTTTGATCGTCTTCCAGAGTTTAAATGGGCTATCCATCGTCATCTTTGATTGATTTTCATGTTTTTCTCATGCGATCCAGACTTGAGCCGTGGAGATCAGTGCGACTGGTCTGCCAGAGCTTTCGAGAGCACTGGCTATGAGTGTCGAAGTGGTGGTTTTCCCTTTAGTACCGGTCACTCCGATGATATACATGCCTTTAGCAGGGTTTCCCGAGAGAGAAAATGCGAGTACTCAGCGACACCAATGATAGATGACTCTGAGAGGGCTCCGGAGGCCGATACATTGACGGAGGAATTGCATTGCTTTCATAGAGAGAAGTGTATGAGGATTTTATTGATGTGAGCACAAAAAACTTTGACAATTAGCCTTGTTCAGTATATTTAATATGTATTATATTGTATAATCTATTTTTATGAGAAAAATATTGTCACTGTCTTTACTCGCATTCCTCCTTCTCTCTGTAGCATTTGCCTCATCAGGAACCAGTATTATACCAAAACCTGTCAAAGAAATAATAACTCGTCCAACTACTACACCTGTTCAAATAAAGGGGATGGTTATTCTCAATGATTTTTACGCTGTGGATGAAAATTTTGTTTATTCTGTGAATCCTACGCACACCGCATGGGTCAAAATGCCGAATGCTGACCGTGTCACTATCAAAGTCATAACAGGACAATTTGCTCGAGATATAGATCAAATCTTTGTTCGTGGACAAAAATTAGTATGAGCAGATATTGATTCATTTTCTGTCATATCCGGTCAGTACGGCTATGCCCAAGATAATAAGCATATATATGGTCCTCATGGGCTTATCCCAGAAGCTGATCCTACGACATTTAAAATGTTGACCAATATGTACTCTGCTGATGCTGCCAATGTCTTTTATGATGGAAAAATTATTCATGCAGATTCAGGTAGTTTTGAAGTGGTGGATAAGGGTCTCTATGCTCTCGATGCAAAACAGGTTTTTTATGCTGGTGAACTGCTCAAAAATACATCACCAGAGTGATTCGTCGTAAAAGGTCCAAGAGCTTTCACAGCTGATGGCCGTACATTTTTTGAGGGTCAAGTAGAGAAGGGTGAGTCATCACAAAATCATGATGATGTACCTCCTACCATTACACAGAATTGGTTCTCAGGATACAGTCAATATTTTACAGGAGCCAATATCCCTTTCTGGTCTCTCAATGCTCTTGCTCTTATGATATTTT
Organism: uncultured Candidatus Peribacteria bacterium; assembly: GCA_964456455.1. Lineage (GTDB taxonomy): Bacteria > Patescibacteriota > Gracilibacteria > BD1-5 > JAGOOR01 > JAGOOR01. The sequence continues at coordinate 5,427 of CAYVZT010000039.1, forward strand.
TTAGCTTCCTTTTTGTATTTTTCGCTGATAGAAATGATGAGATAGTTCCGTTTTGGAAAACGCTCTTGAAAGTGATCATTAGTCTCGTGATAGGAGTGGTAGGCTTTTGGGTGGCGTCGTTTTTTACGAGCACATTTTCATCACAGATGATAGGACTCATGGTATCCTTCTTTTTCTTCATGGCGCTCTGGAGCGCTCTTGGATGGATCAAATCTTTTCTTATTACTATTTTGAGCCTTATAGCGTTTATCTTCCTCTTATCACTCGGAGGTATATGCGCACGAATATTTTTCCACGACATAGCGAGTGTTCTGGGTTTTTTATCTCGTCCAGAAGTGAGACTTATGGGTATATTAAAAATAGGCGGTATTATGGGAGGATCATTTCTCATTTTTTCACAGCTTGGTTCGAGTCTGCTTCGTTCTGTTGGACAAGCATTGGTAGCGACCGTTATTTCTCTGGCAATTCTTGCTTTCCTCATGTGGCTCGGCAACATTAGTACGTTGATTGCCGTGAGTGTATTTGTTCTCATGTATGCAGCACTTCTATGGATTATGAGATTCCGTATAGTATCAAATCTCTTTGTAGAAACAGTCAGGATCGTACGCGTGGCGCTGATTCTCCTTCTATTGATCGGTGTGATGGTGTGGATAATTTTATAGTTTATGTCTCATTCTCTTGCTGTCACCCCATCTATCATTCTCGTTGCTGCTCCTTGATATGAAGATGATGTGGCCGGTTTAATGCGACTCAATTTTTGAGAAAAGGCAGTGAATATATCTACGATTGCCTGGTGAGACCATATACAAATGCCTACTTCTTCGGATATCATATTTGCTCATGATGTATTGGATCCAAAATTGAGAGATATCCCGAGCATTATCGCAGCTCTGAGAGATAAAATATACTCTCAAAAAACCCCCATGATTATACATAATACGCGACACTCTGCTGTGCCTCTAGAAATCATAGAAGCGGGGAATGTCATCGTTATTAGTTCTATGACGTCTCTGAAGACTGCACTCGTACTTTTGGGGAAATAATATGTGACTTTCATTTTTTTCGGTATAATGTCCTCTGATGATTATTTCTGACCCAAAAATCCTCCAAATACTTCGTGATGCGGGTAAAATCCATCAGGAGATTATTCGTGAATTATTTGCGACGGGTTTATTGAGTGAGTGAAGAACGGGCCTGGAAATAGAAGAGTGGATCAAAAAAACACAAAAAACCAAAGGAGTCGAATCTGCATTTCTCGGACAATATAATTATCCAGCCAATATCATCATCTCTGTGAATGATGTGGTGGTCCACGGTGTGCCAATGGATATACCGTTCTCATGAGGCGATGTCGTGAAGGTAGACTATGGTATCCGCTACAAGTGATATCTCACAGATGCTGCAACGACTCTCATCATTGGTGAAGCAAAAAATCCCCGTCACGTGCGCTGTATCGAAGTCGCAAAGCAAGCTCTCGCCAATGGTATAGCTCAGGCAAAAGCAGGAAATTTCGTCGGTGATATCAGCTCTGCTATTGAGACAACGGTCACTCAAGGTGGATTTCATATTATTCGTGAGCTCACTGGTCATGGTCTTGGCACACAGATTCACGAAAAACCAGATATCTATAACTTTGGAAAACCAGGGAAAGGGGAGAGACTCAAGGCGGGTATGTATGTTGCAATTGAGCCTATTGTGGGCTTCTCGACTCGGCATATCTTTGATACTGGAAAACATGCTATCTGTATGGAAGACGGCAATATCGGTGTCCAAGAAGAACACTGTGGGATTATTGGCGAAGAAGGGTTTGAGATTATTGTGTAATAAAAAATGGCCCGAAGGCCATTTTTTAAATATTTGTGAATACTTTCTCCTTCGTAAATCGGAATTTTGGTCTTGGGTGTTCATCGACAGCGCGGTAACCAATAGGGAGCATGACAGCGACATCGAGATTGCTTGGTACTTCGAGAATTTTTGCGACAGCAGCAGGATCAAATCCTTCCATAGGACAGCTATCGATCTGGAGTTCAGCACAGGCAGCGAGCGCAAAGCCTTGGGCGATATAGACTTGTTTCTTTGCCCATTCAGGAGAAGCGTGAGGGATAAAACCTGTGACCATATCTTCAAACCCTTTGAGATTTGCTCGGACTTCAGCACTTCCGCCTGACATCGCATCGAAGTATTCATCTTTCACAGCTATGAGATCATTTCTCGCACACATGACAATGAGGTGTGATGATGTCCCTACTTGAGGTTGATTCCACGCTGCTGCTTGGATAGCATCTTTTTTCTCTTGATTTGTCACGATATAAAAATGATACGGTTGCATACCAAATGATGTTGGAGTGAGACGGATGGCTTCTGTGATTTTTTCGAGGTCAGCGTCTGATACTTTTTTTGTGGTATCAAATTTCTTTGCAGCGTAGCGCCATTCGAGGTTGGAGAGGAAAGACATAAAAACAATAAATAAAAAAATAAAACTTGATTACGACCGTAAGATTATTAATATGTCTCAATATAGCAAGTAGTCATAATAAAAATTACTAGTCATAAATAATAGACCAATATGAAATCAAAAGAAAAAATCACAAAAAAATCAGTTGATTGCAGTGAAAAATCATGTCCCGTTTCTCGATGTATGAAAGTCATCGGATGAAAATGGAAAATCATCATCCTCTATGCTCTGGGAAATGGCGCCAATAGATTTGGCGTGCTTCAGAAAACTATTCCCAATATCAGTAAACAGATGCTCACGACTCAACTTCGTGAACTCGAGAAAGATAAGATTATTCGTCGTACTATTTTTCCAGAAATTCCGCCACGGGTCGAATATGATATTAGTCCTCTTGGTAAGACACTCTTTCCAATTATTGAAGCGATGGATAAGTGGGGAAGGTCAATGTAATTATTTTTGTGTTTCTTTTTCGTCACAAGCAGACTCCTCTATCTCTTTGATTTTAGCGAGACTTTTTATGTATACATAGCCTGTTCCTTTTTTGAGCCCCCACGGTTTGAGGATATCGTTAGCATGTTTTTCTTGCCACTTCACGACAGCATCAAAATCTGCTCGTGAGTAGATACCATCAATAGGGAGGTTGGCATTCTCGTATCGATTGAGGAATTGTTCGAGGAGTTTCACATCTTCTGGATTATTATGTGCTCCGAGTTTTATTGATCTTGTGAGATATGGTTCGGCATGGCAAGAAACCTCCGGTGACGATGGGGCTGAATTGAGTGTGATATTTTTTGTTTCTGATTTTTGTACACTTTCCTCCTTCTTTGGTGTCTCAGGTTCTTTTTTGATAGAAGTATCTGGTTTTTTTGGTTCTTCTTTTTCAGGAAGTGGAAGAGATGGTGAATAGCCACTTGTTCGGGTGCTACCACAATGAGTGACAAAGGTGGCATCAGTTGATGTAGATGCAGGATTGCCCAAGGCATCTATGGTGCTAATCTGGTAATGGTATGTAACTCCGCAGTTACTGAGTCCAGAGATGCTTCAGCTATGACTGGTAGTCGTGGAGCTACTGATGGTCGCTGATGACCCGTATGAACTTGTGAGACCATAATTAATAGTAGCAGTCGCAGGCTCATTGGTTGTGAGAGTGATAGTGGCCGTTGTTTTATCTGGTGTCACAGTGAGTGCACTTTGCACTGGTGGTGTCGTATCAATAATCACCGATGTTGCTACAGCAGTACTGGCTGGATTCCCAAGATAATCTTGATAGCTGAGAGTCACTGTGTATGTTCCGTCTGCGAGAGTACTCGCAGTAGCTGATGATACACCACTGGTAGAACTGAGACTCGTGAGGTTTACCGTTGTATCGACAGATTGGCTATTACCCATGGTGAGTGTAGTTGTAGTCGTACCATTATCAAAAGATACAGTTACAGTGCCAGCAGTAGGCACTTCTGGTAAAGAGTAGGTTAATTGGAGTGTCTTTTGTGTACTTGTAGATGTTGGTGATGTGAGCGTTGGTGCTTCTGTGGTGCTGTCAGCTGAGAGGGTGATATCGAGCGTATCACCTGCGACAGTTGGGAGATTTCCAGGGGCACCGTACTCGACAACGTAGTAATTGAGACTACTTGAACATGGTAAATCAT
>CAYVZT010000040.1:0-9290 GCA_964456455.1 uncultured Candidatus Peribacteria bacterium
TGTGGGCAAATACTCACCTCCTTTTCTGGCTCTCTCTGATACCGTTTACGACAGCATATATGACTGAGAATCATTTTGCAAAAATACCAGTACTTCTCTATGGGTCTGTGCTCCTGCTCGCAGCCATAGCCTATTTCATAACCCAAGGAAGGATTATCGTGTCACAAGGCCAGAATTCCCTCCTCGCAAAGGCAGTACAAAAAGATGTAAAAGGAAAGCTCTCTCCCCTCTTCTATATAGCAGCATTAATCGGGGGCATATTCCATCCCGCAATTGCTATATCTTTTCATGTTATCGTAGCACTTATGTGGCTCGTACCAGATAAGAGAATAGAGCGTATCATTCAGGGTGAATAATATGACACTTCCAAAACCAAATGTCGCCAAGAGAGAAACGACCAAGAGGATAAAAATCATAGAAGATATCCTCTACGAGCTTTCCAAGCACAGCAAAGCAATTCTTCTGACAGGTCAGATGGCTTATGGACAGGATTTTAGTGTCGATGAAAATACTCCGATAATACTTCAGATCATCACTGATAATGAAAAACTTCAAGAGCTCAGAACGTGTAAATTTTTCCAAAAATATAACACAGATAAGATACGCGCTGGTTTTGGATCAAGCATATTTCAAAAATTCACACTCACTTTTATCACAAAAGAAGTCAACATAGAATGTCATTTTTGGGATGAGAAAACCTGGAAAGAAATCGCACAATATAAAAGAAGGAGTATTACCAGGCTCCGTTCCCAGACAAGAAAAATCTACAGAGATACTGCATACAGTTTTGATGGAGAAGAATTACAATCAGAATGTCCTGATTATAAAAAAGATATATACAACGTCGGAGAGTCGCCAATTTATGAGATGAAAGGTGATAAGATTTTTATCTCTCAGCCACTTTCAGACATACTCGTCTGTATCAAGCTTCATGATGAATGTGATATAAAATCTACAATTCGTACATGCAAAAATATAACAAAGGAAAAACTCGCTGAGACAAAGAAAAAATCAGTCATAATTTACTCACTCTTTCACACACTCCCTGACAAAGAAAATGTATCACCAGAAGTCGCTGAAAGTGTAGAAGATATAACCATCGTCCACGACGATACAGAAATAAATATTTAAAAATCTATAAAATTACCATACTATTTTTATATTTTAATCTCTTCATTATGTACACTCCTCAAACAAACATCCTCGAACGCTACGCAGATGTCCTCATCAATTTCGCCCTCGGTGGCGGAGCTGGTATCAAAGCTGGCGATGTCGTCCTCCTCTGTGTCCCAGAGTGTGCACGACCGATGCTTCAACCACTCCATGATGCTGTCCTCAAATCTGGTGGACATCCTGTCGTCGATATTATTCCTGACGGACTTCAGAGAAGTTTTTTTCAGCTCGCAAATGATGAACAAATCAACTATCGACCAATGAAGCGTCTCCTCGGAACCGTCGAGGATTGTGATCATCGGCTCTATATGATAGCAGAACACGAGAAATATGAGCTCGCTGGTATCGACGGGAGCAAAGTCATGAATCGATTTAAGACGATAAAGCCCTACCGTGAAGCAATGCAAAAGAAAGAAAATGAAGGAAATTTCACCTGGACACTTGGTCTCTATGGCACAGAAGCGATGGCTTCATTTGCTGGTATGTCTCTTGAGGAGTATTGGAGTGAGATTATCAATGCTTGTTATCTCGATGACGAAAATCCCATCAAGCGCTGGCAAGAAACAGAGGCAACACTACACACACTCTCAAAAAAATTGACAGATATGGAGATCGAATGGGTACATGTCGTGGGTGAAGATGCTGACATCAAAGTAAAAATCGGAGAAAAAAGAAAATGGCTCGCTGGAAGTGGTCGCAATATCCCAAGTTTTGAAGTCTTCACCAGTCCAGATTGGCGTGGAACAAGTGGTTGGATACGCTACAATATGCCTCTCTCCTACCAGAGTAATATTATCAAGTGAATCAAGCTCGAATTCAAAGACGGTCTCGTCGTGAATGCAACTGCCACAGAAAATGAAAAACTCCTCAAAGAAATGATCGCTCAAAAAGATGCTGACAAAGCTGGTGAATTTAGCCTCACCGATCGCAGACTCTCTCGTATCACCAAATTCATGGGAGAAACACTCTACGATGAAAATGTCGGTGGACCGTTTGGTAATACACATATCGCTCTCGGAATGGCCTACAAAGACGCCTATACTGGTGACGTTGCAAATACCACACTCGAAGAATGGGAACGACTCGGCTACAATGACTCCGTCGTCCACACCGATATGATGAGTACAACGAATAGAACGGTCACTGCTACCCTCAAAGACGGCACAGAAAAAGTGATTTACCGTGATGGAGAGTTTGTCATATAGCGTATATGTACGAGGTTTTTCTTTGTTCTAGCCCAGCGCACCTTCCTCTGAGTTTTGCTTGCCATACTTGGTTTGTGACAAATGAAAATGGAATTTTTACACGATACGAAATCTTATTTCAGAAAAGTTTAGAGGAATCAAAAGGACATATATATATCAGAAATACAGAAATATTTAAAGGACTTGGAATATTCCCAGGAATAAAAAAACCTGTTTGGAAATGAAACATAATCGGATGTGTCTCTGGGCCTCAAGCCAAAAGGATTATCGAAGAAATAAAAACAAGCGAAACGAAATATCCTCACACAAGCACCTACAGACTCATAGGACCAAACAGCAATACCTATACACAATGGATACTCGATAAATTTCCAGAATGGGATATACAACTCCCTTGGAATGCATTTGGGAAATAAAAAATCCCCAGCTTACCTACCAAAAGGCAGGTTTTTGAGGATTTCTAGAATCAGAAATTATCTATTCTTCAGAAGATCTCGGATTTCTATAAGGAGCTCTTCTTGTGTTGGACCCTTCGGAGCTTCAGGAGCTTTTTCAGCTGGTTTCTGAAGTTTTGCCATCGCTTTGACGACGAGAAAAATACAGAATGCTACGATAAGAAAATCAACAGTAGATTGCATAAAATTTCACCAATTGAGGGTGACAGCGGGTATACCTTTTTGGATACCTGGTAGCTCTTCTATCGCATCTTTTATAACTATTTTATAATCGGTAAAATTGATACCTCCTGTGATAACTCCTATGATAGGCATGATCACATCCCCGACAAGAGAAGTGACGATTTTTCCAAAGGCTCATCCAATCACGACTCACACAGCGAGATCGACGACATTTCCACGCATAGCAAAAGCCTTAAATTCTTTGATAAATGACATAGTTTATAGTGAAAAATAAAGAGCTCATCCATAATAATCAAGAACACCGAATTGCAAGGCGGCAAAATGGAGGTATATTGTCTTTCGAAATTGATTTGATACCATTTCATCATGAAAATAATCCAAACTATCCGGGACATCACCAGAAAAATACAGCCTGGATGGATGCTCGATACACGTTCTCTGAGTTTGTTCCGTGTATGACTCTCGCTCATAGTGATAGCGGATTTGTTGCTTCGAAGTCGCTATCTCATAGCACACTATACGGACATGGGAATATATCCTCGTGCAGATTATCTATCATTTGGTGAATCGGCGACGACTTTTTCTCTTCATACCGCAAGCTGACAACTCTGGTATGAGATTCTTCTTTTTCTTATTCATGGATTTTTTGCACTCTGGATGCTCGTAGGATATAGAACAAAGATAGCTACATGCATAGTCTGGGCGCTGACTGTATCGCTCCAAAACCGCAATATGCTCATACATTCTGGGGCTGACGATTTGCTCAGAATGGTACTGTTTTGGTCACTCTTCCTACCACTTGATAGATACTGGTCATGGGATAAAAATAGATACACAGAGGTGGCTAAAAAAAATATTTTTTCTCTCTGAGTCGTAGCATTTATACTCCAGCAATTTGCCCTCTATTGGGTCACAGCATATTTGAAGCTCTGATCAGCTTGGTATGGCGAACATAGTGCTGTCTATAGCATACTTTCTCTCGAGTCTTTTCATCTGCCTCTGAGCGATATCACCTATGGTTTCCCCTGACTTATGAAAATCATAACAGTGAGCAGTATGTATATAGAATTTTTCTGACCGATTTTACTCATACTTCCCTTTTTTCATTCATGGCTGAGAATCGTCTGAATAGGTCTCATAAGTATCCTACAATTCGGCATAATGACTCACATGAGTGTAGGTATTTTTCCTTGGATAGCACTCATCAGCATCTCTGCTTTTTTACCAGGAGCATTTTGGGAACTCCTGTATCGCTTTCGTCCGACATGAAATATCACGATACATTATGATGATAAATGCGGTCTTTGCACTCGGTGGATAAGAATATTGCAAAATTTCTGAATGCTTTCAGGTGTCGAATATATCTGACTTTCGATATCGGATGAATCTATCAGAAATATCTCAGCAGAACACGATATGTGGGTAATTGCCCGTGGGGATAGATATTTTTTAGGTTATGATGGTTTTGTGGAAGTCATGAAACAATCATATTTTTTGCGATGCTTTTGAATCATCTGAAAATGGAAAATATTGACTTCTCTCGGAAGAAAAATATACCGCATAATATCAAAAAAAAGGAAACTCTGTACCCTGCCACGCCCAGTCATACCTTACCAGCAATCAGATGTAAAACATATAGTAGGCATCATGGTATTATCACTCTCACTCTACTGTAGCATCATGGTAAATATATCAGTCATGGCATGTGGAAACAGTTGGAAAAATTTCTTTCAAGGATGAATAGGAAATATTTTCTCGCTTATAAGAGAAAGAAATATACATCTGTTAGAATCAGAAGAGCATGCTGGGTGGATAGGATCGGACATGTCTTATCCTCGCCAATCTCAGATATGTAGAGAAGAAAATGAATCTTGGTATAGTGAATTTTTCTGGTGGTGGATGATGGTACCACGACTCGATCAATACTGGGGTATGTTTGCACCAGAACCAGCCAATACCGATTATTGGCCTGTCATTGATGCTGATTTGATATCAAAAAAAGATGGAACTATTATTGGTCAAGATGTATGGAGAAAAGATGTATTTTGAGATGGATTTGTCTCATTTTCAAAATATGCAAACCCCCACGATATCACAGTGTCGGATCGTTGGAGAAAATATATCTACGGGCTCATGGCCCATAAAAACAATCCGGGCTACACCAGATATTTCGCAGAGTATTGGTGTAGAAAATATAATTCAGACGATACCAACCCCTACATACTCGATAAGTTTACTCTATACAGCATGTCCGAAAAAATCTACAAAGATTATAAACGTTCAACAACACAAAAAGAAGCAATATGGAAACAATGCTGTATAAAAGACGGTTGTTTTAACGAGAAAAAGGCGCAATAATACCACTTCAGAGAACTCTTTCTCAATCATATAACGCACACACTTGACCAGGTGTGATAGCTCTCTGCGGCGAATCAAAAAGAACCTGAAGTGAAGTGTCCGTTTTTTCGAGGTGACATTTTTGTGGTTTTTGACGATAGCGTATCTGGGCTTCGCAAGAATCTGGCATGACATCTACGAGCCAATTCATCTCCATGAGTGAACATGTTGTCTGAAAGAGTCTACCTTCGTTTTCCTCTCAGACAACGATAATATTTTTTTCTACATCTTTCTCGACGACAAAAAGTGCCGGGCCGCCACCTACACCTATCCCCTTTCTCTGACCAATCGTGTATTGAAATGCTCCATCATGTTCACCAATCACTTTTCCTGAGGTGTCCATGATAACACCTCTCTGAGGAGGTATATGAGATTTGAGGAAACTCGGAAAGTCGACCTTCCCCACAAAACAGAGACCTTGTGAATCTTTTCGCTCGGCATTGGGGAGTCATGCTTTTCGAGCGATGTCTCGTACTTCTGTTTTATGTAAATGGCCAATCGGAAAAATAGCTTGATGCAATTGTTCTCGTGTGAGAGCAGAAAGAAAATAACTCTGATCCTTTTCGGGATCAACTCCTCGAAGGAGTTCCTGTTCTCCATTTCAGAGCATTTGAATCTGAGCATAATGCCCAGTAGCTACTGCATCATATCCATACGAGAGAGCCTCTTGCCGAAAAAGATCAAACTTGATCCATGTATTACAGAAAACATCAGGATTAGGAGTGAGTCATTTTTTATATCCTTCAAATATATATTGAAGTACTTTTTTCTCATACTCTTCTATAAAATCAAATGTGAAAAATGGAATCTCTAGATACTCAGCTACCTCCCGAGCTATTTCCATATCGACTCTCGTCGGACACGAGTCATCATCGGTGAGATAATTGATCATAAATCAAGCACTCACATCATACCCCTGCTTTTTGAGGAGATAAGCAGAAACAGCAGAATCAACACCGCCAGAAAGTCAGACCAGTACCTTTTGTGCCATATCTGTATCGTACAGTGAAAAATCAGAAAGCAAATTTTGGTTTCTCCTAAAAATCCTCTCTCTTCATCCAAAAAACTACAAACGCTATCGCAGAAAATACTCCAGCAATCCACATCGGTGATATCATGTGATTGATAAAATAACCTCCGAGAATAGGAGCTACAATAGCTGTCAAACTAAAGACAGAAGAGAAATAACCACTCACTTCCCCACGTGTATCAGCTGACGCCTTTGATACTCATTCGGATTGAAGCACTGGCCACATAGCAATAGTGAAAAATACCATAGTTATCTCACAAGCGATCCAGACTCATATATGACGTCCTCCAAACTGGTCATAAACCGCCGTCATGGTAAACAGAATGATCGAAGCTGTAAGAGTAATCGTCAGTATTTGTCGCGGAGAAAACTTCTTGAGCCAAAATTTCCCCAGTAAAAATCCCTGGCAAAATGCCATAAACACTCCGACACCCATAAGTACATAACTAATCTGGGAAATAGACAAGTGATAAAATCTATCCATGTAGAGACTATAAGAATTTCGATAGACACCAGCTCCGAGACCTACCAGGAGTGCAGTCCAGAGGTAGAGCGCTGTATGACCCCTGATAAGTGCTCCAAAAACTGGAAATGAACTCTTTTTAATAAAAGTCGTGATAATGCTTGGTTTATGTGTTTCGGGGAGAAAGAATGTGATAAAAAGAGCATTGAGAAAACTGATAATACCTGTCACCAAAAATGGTACAGCGTAACCCCACCGAACGAGAAATCCGCCGAGAAAAGGTCCAACAATCATCGAAAGGCCAAACATCATCCCAAAAATACCAAAATACTGAGCCCTCTCCTTTTCATCTTTTGATATATCCGAAAGTATTGCCTGAGCAATGGTCATATTCCCCGCTGTCACTCCATCGATGACACGACCGATGAGAACCCACCAAAAATTCGGAGCAAAAGCTGTGATGATCCAGCCTAAAGCAGAACCAAACACACTCAGGGTGAGTATTTTTTTACGTCCAACACGATCTGAGAATCGCCCGAGTAATGGCGATGCAACAAAGCTACACAGAGCATAAACACCACCCATGATACCTATCCAGATAGGACTCGCAGCAAATTGCGTCTCAAATATCGGAAGGAGCGGGAAAATAATAGTCAGACCGATGAGATCGAGAGCAATCGTCGTAAAAATAGCAGTCTTGAGTCAGCGAGAAGAATTCATGTGTCACACAATATGAAAAAAGTAAAAATGACAACTCTCGTTTGTTCTAGTTTGTGTGTCATTCAGATTGCCATGTCTTGATAGACTCCACAGGATGCACGAGCATGAGGACATTGAGAGTGAGATTATCACGAACCCACAAAAGACAACCAACTTCAAAAATAACAATAATAGCGATACTTACCCATATCCGTACCGTGCGCGCAATACAGAAGCCAATTGCCATCATTCCCACATCAGAAACTGAGTTGAGGATACTATCACCGACATATCCGAGTGAAATAGTGGCCTCGCGGTAGCGATTGATAATAATAGGTGAATTTTCGAGTAATTCCCATCCACCCTCGATAACGAGGGCTATGAGAAATCTATATTGAAGAGGGATTTTTCGAGCCACGAGCCAGAGAAAACCATAGAAAAGTAGACCATGGATAATGTGTGAAAAAGAATATGCATCTGCCACTCTCTGAGAGTTTTCACTCCCCCATATATTACCATCCCAAAGACCAAATTTTCCATCTGGACCAAAAATAGATCTCCCAGAAGAATACTCAATAAGAGCAACTAAAGCAAAAACTACCAAAAGAGAAAGAATAGAAAACCAGTATTTTTGAATAAAAAGTTTCATAAAAAATTATTAAATTCTCTGCGCACCATATACGCCTGTGAGGAGGTCGATATCTTTTTGACTTTTGACGAGGAGATCTATATTTTTCTCTTCTGCTGCAGAAAGCAATGCGGCACCGAGGGGATCGATACCAACTGTTTTGATATACTCGACGAGTCCAGCAAAATCCTTGATAAAACAGTGACCTCCCGCTCCTCTCCCCTTGTGTTCGAGGATTCATGAAGCATGGATGACATCGAGGTGACTCCTGCCGATACGTGGATCCGAGCCAATACCCTCTTTGATCACATCCCAATTACTACCAGCATTCTCAGCTAAATCGTAGAGAATATTAGCATAGATCACCTTAAGGGTGAGAAAAGAATTGCTGCCATATTTGATAAATTCTGCCTCACGAGAAGTACAGATGATATTCACGGGCGCTCCTGGGAGGATATCGATGATCTGTTGTGCTCGAGCTCTAAAATCCTCATTATCTATCGGATAGCCGACGATATTTCTTGTCGGATTGGCGACATCATAGGCAGCAGTTTTTTCAGCCAGGAATTCTGGAGAATGAAAAACAAATCGATCAGGATAGAGTGCTTGGATTTTTTCACACGTACCAGGCATCATCGTCGATTTTATAACAGCAGATTTACCAGATCAAACAAGTCCTACAACCTCCCGAAGAATATCGAAGTTAAAACCTTCTGGAGTGGTGGGAGTTGGGACGCTGATAAAAACTATGTCGCATTCAGAGAGTTTTTGACGGTTTTCTGGAGTATCGAGACGCTTCGAATAACGAAAAATAGTATATCATCGGTTCTCAAAATCATCAGCCATATTTTTGCCGATAAAACCCTGTCCAATAAAACCAACCAGAAGTGGAGCCATAAAAGAACAAATAAGAAGAGTACTCTAAGAATTATGGAGATTTAGGTATATTTGCAAACGAGAATAAAAAATCCCGACAAACGTCGGGATTTATGATGATTCAAATGGCGGTGTTTTTTGAACGAAGTTCGAACATTTTTTGACGAAAATCCTGAAAACT
>CAYVZT010000041.1:0-8768 GCA_964456455.1 uncultured Candidatus Peribacteria bacterium
TGAGAAGTTTTTGGGTTGGTAGAAAAGTCGACCAAACACAACATCTTGTGTCCAACCTTTATATTCAGACACTATATCTAGTCAAATGATTTTTTGTGAATTTTTATAAAACGAGCCTCTGAAGCCAAGAGGGTGAATACTTTTTTTGTGCAAGCAATTTTAGGAGAAAATTTCTTGCTTTTCTCCTAGGAGTTTTGGACTAATAGTTAAGAGTCTATTTTATAAGCAAAACCTATCTTATTGAGTGCTTGTGGGATTTTTTTGATGACCTGCGGCTCGCCCTCAAAGACAATCGTTGCTGCTCCATCATTTGGATCTCCCGGAACATTGTATCCAAAGCTGGCTATATTGATTCATGATGGCATACTCGCTAGCAATGTCTGAAGAGCCCCTGCTCTGTCAGGGAAAGCTATATGTATAGTGATTTTTCTACCGGCAAATTTTTCTGCTCTATCGACTACGTCAGGCATTCTATCGAGCGTAAAACATCTCCCCGAGACAATAGCAACTACCTTGCCTCGTAGACGTGGGATAATCTCCCCTGCTACACTCGCCGCTGCCAATGCCCCTGCTGGCTCCACGATATCCCCAGCACGATTTGAAAAATCAATCATCGTTTGTGCGACGAGTCACTCTGGTACAGCATAGATTGGTATTTTATTTTCTTGGACGAGAGACCATGTCCGTTTTCCCACTTGTCGAACTGCAGCGCCATCGACGAAACCGTTCACGGTATGAGGGAGAGCTTCATTGTCACCAACACTGAGAGCGTGTGCCATGCTTGGCGCCCCTGCTGGCTCCACACCGACAAGTTTTACATTACTTCACCAAGCATTTCGAGCGCTGATACCACCTGCCAAAAGCCCTCCGCCACCTACAGGATAGATGATAGTATTGACGCCTCCCTGATTTTCTAAAATCTCTGCCGTAACAGTAGATTGTCCAACAATCACATTGCGATCATCAAATGGATGTATAAACACTGTTTTATGTTTTTTCTGAAATATTTTTGCAGCTGTTTGGGTCGCGTGAAAGTCATCACCTTCTTGAATAATACGAATAAATTTTCATCCAAACTCTCGGACACGCTGTACCTTAAATGGTTGTGCAGTTTTTGGCATAAAAACAGTACCGTGCACCCCAAGAAGATTGCACGCATGTGCAAATCATTGAGCATGATTACCGGCTGAAGAGCAGATGACGCCTCTTTTTTTCTCTTCTGGTGTGAGTCGAAATATAGCCCAAAATGCTCAACGTCGTTTGTAGGATCCAATCAATGTCTTATCCTCTCTTTTTCAGAGTATCTCACCCGCATCAAATGCTATGATATCTGATAATGATGTACATGGTGCATCAGCCAATGCATGCTCTCGTAGAACATCGAGTGCGTATGATATTTCTTGGCGACTTATAGGTTTCATACAATATCTTTAGTAATTGATTTCTCCCTGCATATCTCTCGTTTTGCATTTGCTTTTCACATTTTTATTGTATTTTAATTATTTTTATCATTAGTCAAACATACCGGAAATGCCGGCATATACCTCTGCACATCGCATACGGATATCCTCTATCACACCTGGATAGATCAGTTTCGGTTGGCGTGATGTCGCATCCAGTACAGCGAGTGTCGCGAGTGCTTGTGCTACGACGATACTTGATACGAGGAGCTTCGTCGAAATCGGGCGTGGTTCTGTATGTCTCGGACGGACCCTCAATATATTTTCTCTCTCAGCGGTGATACGCGGGCCCCACCAATCCCCTGTTGGAACCTGAGTCTGTCATTGATCAGCAGCATCGAGAAATTCTACCACACAATGAAATACTCGCTCAAAAAATCGATCATGTGGTATCAAGTCTGGATAATCAAAAATAAAGTTTGGATGTAAATCAGCTCAAAACATAATTAAGACATCGAAGAGACGCTCCCATCCACGATTATTGAGAATGAGAGATATCTCAGCAGTAGTCTCGGGAGAAAATCCCCATGCATCGTGATGAACTATATCGTCCATCGGTATATTTAGGGGCGATGATTCGACTTCTTGCAACAGGCAAATCCGACGAATCATCTCAAAATCATTTTTCTTCGCAGCTACTCATTGATCGAAAGCAGAAAAATATCTATATCGATGTGCAAGATCGGTGAATGAGAGACTCGTCCACCCACGATCTGCGAGGAATCAGAGAAATTCGCTTGAGAAAAATCGTACATAGGGAGTGAGTGATTCATCGTATGTTTCTACGTGTCACCCATAAAACTCTGCCGCTCTCTGCATCGCAGGAATACTCTCAAAAAATCCACTATGTTCACGCATGGCTGAAGATATATCTCTCGTCCATTTCCATCTCTGCGCGAGCTCATCAAGTGAGAGATGAAGCATCTCTTTTTCACGAAGATATGCTTGGGTTGCATCGGGAATACTCGACATGAAAAACAGCAGGTCATTTGCTGGTTTTTCAAAAACTACATCAGGTCGATCACGTAATTCAAAACTGTCCATAGATCTGCTTATTTCTTTTTTGTATGAGTATTTTTGGGGAGAGGCACTATGGTGGTATTTGTACCAGGAATTACTTTGGGTAGATCCTGTGGCACTTTTTCTGCATCACCTAAAATCACTGAAGAAGAGACAGGAATTGCTCCTGATGTTCATCTATTTTGATCAGAACTTGGTTCGAATAAAGCCTGTATTTTGGACCAGTTCATTTTCCACAAATCAGCTTTTGACCCAGTCCAAACTACCGCACTCGAAAAGAGAAGACCGAAAACGAGCAGCTGTGTTGCTCGTGTTACACATCCGACTCCTTCTTCATGAGAAGTATTATCAATAGAGACGTCTCCGTTATATATATCCCCTGTATGTCGTGTTGTTCCTTCATCGTCTGGCTCACTCTGTATACGTTGACGGGATTCTTGGGCCTGTTGTGCTACTGGGGGAACATACGAAGTATCGTGGTCGAGAAACCAATGCACATGTTCAACCATTATTGCTAATTGTTTTCGGTAGAGGTATGAAAAGTCATGATTATGTGGATGCTTTACCTCTAGATTTTCCACTCCGAGAATATATACATCACAAATAGTGTGACACGAAAACACTTCCTCCAGTATTTGTGTTATGAGTTTTTTTGAGTTTTCTGGTAGATCTGTATATATATCCAGAAAATTCACAATGGGTAAATTTCCTTGTTCTAAATCATGATTTCGCACCTCTTGAATTCTGGCAACTCTCCCCAAACCATCTCGAATTGGTAATCGTATTTTTTCTGTTCAGAGCAAGTCTGACGTAGGAATATTATCTGCTTTTAAACCAAATATGGTCATGAGTTGCTCTGCACGAGCACTTCTCACATTTGGCAACTCTGTTTTCTTGATGTGGTGTTGTGGTGTAGTAAATTTAAATTTTTGGAATAAATTTGCGAAACTCTCACTGCCCCAACCAGAATCTCGCACCAACTGAACAAATTCGTGTGGCAATAGATGCCCCCAATCATCGAGATCTGCTATAATTGGTTCTTCGGGCTGTTTTTTTTGTTCTTGCGGGGGTTCTGCACTTGGTCTTCTCAGAAGAGATTCTGCGAGACGTCTCACAGATGACAACAAAGTAAGTTTTAGTCATTCTTTGCGTTTTACATCAGAAGGAAGTGGTGCTAGCAAGTTCATTTCTGCATTATAAAAATAATACCTATATGTCAATTAAACGTCTTTTTCCTTTTTTAATGCGCTACACACACCAATAATACCATCAATTGCTGCTATCGATGATGTATGCCCAGAGAGCACTTTTTGTATCTCTGCACACAACTTATCACGATATTCTGCGAGTCAGGGCCTGTCTTCTGGTTTCGCTCGTTCGATACGAGCATTCCAGAGTTTCTGCACAGTCGATACGGCTCACTCTGGATCAAGCGGGATATCATCACCGGTCGCTATGATACGTGCCTTGACGTGGGCTATCACCCCTGGCACGAGGAGATTTGGCGTACCGTGTCTATCAAAAACATTGTGATGCTCTTGGCGATTCCTCTCTATAAAAGAATCGGCATAATCACGGTGTGATCATGCTATTCGACCATCGAGAAAAAAATCAGTCGTCTGACCAGCGAGGATAGTACGGACACAAAAGCCCCAATTGGTGTGCCAGAGCGTATCAACTGTGAGAGGTGTGGTGAGGTGGGGAGTATTCATAATGAGGTATTAGAGAATAAGGGAATGATTGAGATGGATATGAAAGAAAATAATCTTTCGGTAATACGAACGGAGATAGTCGAGATATGCTGGACTGAGAGCATCTCGACCAAAATTGATAATGAGATACGTTTGTTCGCTCGGCGGCACTACTCGCATGTGCTCATCATGTGTCATGATCCTCATCTGAAATACATCTCTCGGACGAAGCTCATGACGAAATATATGCCCAGAAACTGCTTCTCGGACATCATGGAGGATATGCTGAATCTCCTTCGGTGTGCATGGAAATTCTGATGCGATGCGGGATTCGATATTTTGAAAATTGAAAGCCATAAAAAAAGAACAAAAAATCCCCAGGTCGTGTGACCCGGGGAGTAGTTAAGTAAGAAAAAACGAAAAACTACCTGGTCACGAGAGTGAACAGGTGCATCATTGATGATGAGAGAATATTTCGCATAAGGAAAGTATAGTTTGAACCTCGAAAAATCAAAATTATTTTGGCAACTTCCACGTCCCGAAATCAAAGAGATAAATCCGCGCACCAGCAGCTGCCCATTGATCGAGTATTTTTACTTCCTCTTGTACCGCTCGGGCGACCGGCATGATATTTTCAATATGTTGAATTTCTGTTTTCTGTCTCTCATCTTCGATAAAATCATACATCTCTTGATTGATGAGAAAATTCCAAGGTTTTATATCTTTCCCCGGTTTGCCAAAAGTAATACCGAGATCATGCGTATTTCTACGCAGAACACGACGAGCGATATCAAAAATAGTACTACTTAACTCCTCTGATTCTTCATCGAGAAAGACACAGGCAGACCATGTCTCTCCGGGAATAGATCGTGCGATATAATAGCGTTGTCTGGCACGTCCAAATATTTGCACGCATCCAAAAATAGGATGCAATCTCTGAGATCTGCTCGCTTCCATGAGAAACTCAGTCATCCGGACACTATGACGCTTTTTTGCATCAACCTCAGCGAGTGTTTTATCCAGATAATGGAGCACTCCGAGGCCTGCCTTGCTCCGTGCAAGGGGTCGTATTTCGATAAATTCCGTCGATTGCACACCGTCTCCATCAGCCCCTCCAGCACCTATTTCATGAAATTCACCAGATGCCACCCTTTCAAGAAGGGCTGTACGAAAGAATGTAGCATGTTTCTTTCACATGAAACTATTGTCTCATATTGTATTGTCATTTTCAAGACTTTGATCTAATCCGTCGTCGCTACTTTGATACCCAGAACCACGAGGGCTCCTCAGAAAAACTTATTAAAAAATCCCTGAAATCGCTCAAACACACGACGGACACGCGGGATTGTGAGAACGGTCGCGACAAAACCAAACCAGAGAAAAGTTTGCACCACACACCAGACACCTATCGCGAGTTGTATCCACATCGGTGTCGATGGAGAGATGATGAGTGTAAATGCGCTGAGGAAAAAGAGCGTTGCTTTGGGATTGAGCGCATTCGTGAGAAATCACATTTTCACGGCCTGAAAAGCAGAAATCATGTGCTTGTGTTTGTGTGTATCGATATGTATCGTCGTGCTTTTTGCTCTCCATGACTGAATACCAATATAGATGAGATAGAGAGCACCGAGCCATTTCATGATATTGAAGAGCATGATAGACTGTGAAATAATCACCGCAATACCCGCTATACAATAGGTCATATGGACAGCGATTCCTCCACTAAAACCGAGAGCAGTCCAGAGTCCTATTTTTCGCGAATACGCGAGACTATTTCTCGCACAGAGGATAAAATCTGGACCTGGGCTAATCAGAGCTAGAAGATGAAGAAGTCCGACGGTGATAATAAGAGACATAGTAGTAATTATTCATCCAGAATAATAAAACTAATAGGAGTTTTCTCAAGAAAAGCTTTTGAAATATTCTCATAAACTCTCCTTTGCAGTATCACTATTCTCAAATTCTTCATTTTTTTAAATATTTTTGATATATCTCCTTTGATGTCGGGTGACAGAAAAGTTAGTGTTGTGATATTCGGAAACCGCCATATATCTCCCCAGATCGTTGTATCTTCAAATATAAAAGATTCAGTGGGCATATCTCTTGGATTGAGTCAGCTTTTTTGTGACCATTCTTGTACACTTCTCATTTCAGGCATTTTTAGCTTCATATTAGAGCTAAGACCGCTTGTTATTCTTTCCATCTGTGAACCACTCAGAATTTTAGGCCATTTTCTCAGAGGAGTTATCGAGAGCAAATCCAGATTCACAGCATCTAATTTATCTATAGCATCACAAACCAATGTTATGAAAATACGATCTTCCTCTGATACATCATACGGATTGCTTTTGGCATCAATGAGTTTCTCTCTGATTTCTTTCGTTCATTTCTTTGATGTCAGATATGCTATTATTTCCATAGCAATTTCTTGATCTTTAGCTGATTGTTCAGCAATAATATAATGATCTCTTGCATGTCTTATTTCATGATCCAAAACTTCAGATGATACTCATGAACTTGGTATACATATGATTGGAAAATGATCTTCAAAATAAAGACACTTTCACGTAGTACCTTTAACAGATGACTTCACTATCAGCCCCCATTCATCTTGAGTGCAATATTTAATAAAATAATGTGGTCATCACAACACATTTTGATCAGTAAGAATAACTCATCAATTAACGGTAAAGGATTGAGCGAGTCATCTTTTTCGATGTAAGACATATTTTTTTACTACTCAATGGACTGGAGATTCCTCTGGAAAACATTTTAAGGCTTTTCCAATTCAAGAAAGGTAATTTTGATCAAAATCTGCGAGTAGATTCAATATTGTTCGAATTTTTGACCGATTACCTCTTTTAAATGATTCTACGGTACCAGAAATATCTCCTTCATATAAGGATAAATCATCATCGTTAGAGTGTCGAAGAAGCATGTCAATAAACTACCATAATTTCTTTCGTGCTGCAACTTTATTAGGCTTTTTGCAGCATTAAGGACACATTAAAATCCTCATCTAATTCAATTTCTTTCGCATCTTTGAGTTTTGAGTTGCCTATTGTGATAGTAGTGAGTGTCTCTTTCTCAATCATAGACTGATGTTTTTCGAGGATTTTCGCAAGCATGTCATTCTCAGAAGTCAGCGAGAGCTGAAGCCGGTCAGTCACTTGGAATCCGAGTTCTTTTCGAGCATCTTGGATGCCACGTATCATATCACGAGCGTACCCCTCAAAGGTGAGCTCTTCATCAAGTGTCGTATCGAGACCGATGACATATCCTGCGCTGCCTGCAAAGGCAATTGTTGAACCCTCTTTTGGTGTATAGACCGCTTCGAATTCATCTGCTGCTAGTACGACTTTGCCTCCAGGTGCTTCTGGGACTGTGAGCTCAAGAGTTCCCTCTGGAGTTAAGTTTCCCTTCCCTGCTTTCGCATCAGAGAGAATCTGCTTCATCCATTGTTTTCGCTCGGTAGCACCGATTTTTTTTGCATCTGGAGAGTAGGTAATCGTGACGTAGTCTGAGACATCTTTGACGGTGTGAATTTCTTTGACGTTGAGCTCTTCTGCGAGCACGAGTCGTGCATCGGCATCAAAATCCAGAGTAATAGTGGCTGACCTGAGAGGTTGTCGGACACGGAGTTTCTCACGACCACGAATCGCGAGACCGAGATTGGTCAGCGCTTGGAGGTCTGCCATTTTCTTATTGACGTCCACGTTGATCAATTTCTTATTCGCTTCTGGGAAATCAGTCAGATGCACTGAATTCGTCGTATTCAAGAGATGCTGGTAGAGATGTTCAGTGATAAAAGGACAGAGTGGGGCGAGGAGCTTCGTCATCGTCACGAGGACTTCGTGAAGCGTCTCATAGGCACTCTTTTTATCTGCATCGAGTTCGCTTCTCCAGAATCGGCGACGATTGCGTCGGATATACCAGTTATTGAGTCCATCGAGGAACGACATGATGAGATCACCTGTTTTCTGTGTATCATAGGCATCCATAGAAGCTCGTACATCACGGATGAGTGTATGAAGTTGTGAGATAATCCAGCTATCGAGTTCGTGTGTTTTCTTCGTTAAATATTCCGTGAATTCCCAGCCATCAATATTGGCATAGGTGGCGAAAAAGGTATACGCATTCCAGAGTGGGAGGAGGACACGCTTGATAGATTCCGCAATGCCCGTTTCGGAGAAGTTCATATCTTCTCCGCGCATAATCGGACCAGACATGAGATAGAATCGTATCGCATCAGCACCATATTTTTCGATGGTCTCACGAGGATCAGGATAATTCCCATAGGATTTACTCATCTTGCGTCCGTCTGTACCATTGATCACACCGGTAACAGCGACATTTTTGAAGGCTGGTGATCACTTCACCATCACACCTATCGCGTGCATGACGTAGAACCAGGCACGAATCTGACCTGTATATTCTGCGATAAAGTCCGCTGGGAAACTCGCTTCCATTTTTTCCTGATTCTCAAATGGATAGTGAACCTGCGCATACGGCATCGAAGCACTATCCATCCAGACATCGAGGACTTCGGGGATACGCTTCAGATTTCCATTTTTTCATGGCAACTCAATAGCATCTA
>CAYVZT010000042.1:0-8555 GCA_964456455.1 uncultured Candidatus Peribacteria bacterium
GGACAATAATCGGTCATCCAAAGGTGAGAAAATTGCTCCCTGAATCAGGATTTCCAGGAATAGACTCTTCTCGGAGAGATATGAGAAAAACAATAAGTGCAATATATAGAACCATAATGAGCCAACCCTGCCATGTCACTGGCGTCCAACCCCAACCAAATGGTTTTGATTTAAACCAATATCCTTTTGGATTATCATTGATATAGTCGCGGTATTTTTTAAACACAGATTATAATTATAAAAAATTATTAAATTTAATTTAAGTTTTTATCAAAAGAATTCAGCATGATTTCTGCAATTTCGTAACAATATGGTAAAGGAAGTATATCAAAATCCAACTCTAAACCATTCATGCTTTCATTTAATTCTAGTTTTCTGTCTTTTAATTGTATAAAGATTGGTTTTTCTTTAGAAGATATTCAATGTAAAATATAGTTGTGTCCAAAAGCGTTTCTCACATGTCTTATAAAATTAAACCAAGATAATTCTTGAAATTTTGTATATTGATTGGTGACTTTGCTATAATTTTTTATAAGCTCAAATATTTGTGTTAACATATGGCTTATATTTAAACGAAAAAGATTCAGACTGTCCGATTGTGCAACTTTCTCATCCTCATATCTGAGAGCTATTTGACGAGGTTCCGTTATTTCAAATACATGTAGATTTTTTTCACTTTGTATTTCAATTCGAGCAGCACTATTTTGTTTCAGCATTTCTGTTTTCCAGTAACCAGAATACAAAATATAAGAAATTCAAATAGCTGACCTACCAGTATCAATCTGACCCTGAATTTCCTTTATTATTTCTTGTTTATCCATTCAATTATAATTATTATTATTGACACTCCTCACACCCACACCACTTCGCAAGAGGAGTCTCGGAGCACCTACATTTTTTTGCGGTGCAGATATATCTTCAAAATAGTACTATGGCATGATGCATGGTCCGTTTCTGATCCTCACTCAAGAGCTTATCGAGTTTTTTATCTGTCTCTTCTGGCGTTTTGGTTTTTACGATTCACATTCGGTTCATCACACGATGGATATGCGTATCGACGCCAATAAAGGGCATATCGTAGAGATGGGAGAGGACGACTTTTGCCGTCTTCACTCCGACTCCCGGGAGTGTGCGGATGGTTTCGAGTGTGTGGGGGATTTTTCCTCCGTGTTCGTGCACGAGTTTTTCTGCGGTCATGAAAAGGTGCTTCGTTTTCACTCGATAATAATTCACACCTCGGAGCATAATTTCGATTTTTTCAGTTGGCAGTTTTAGGAGGTCGGCTGGGGTTTTCACGATTTCAAAGAGTTTTTTGGTTGCTTTATTTACTCCTTTATCGGTCATCTGCGCTGAGAGCATGACGGCCGCGAGGAGCTGAAAAGGCGTCTCGAAATCGAGCTCAATCGTTTTTGTCGGGTAGAGTCGAAAAATTTCATTTAAGATTTCATCACGTTCTGTTTTTGAGCGGAGTTTCATAGAGGTATTATATTGAAAATTATAAAATACATCGTAGTTTTAGAGCCCGTCATTCCGAGCGACTGTAAGGAGCGTGGGAATCCATATGAGCCATGATGAAGCAAGAAAAAGCACTGATAGCAAATGCATGGATTGCCACGTCCTCACTCTGTTCGTCCTCGCAATGACAAGGAATATTCACACTTTCTTAACAGAAAATCATTGCAAAAAATACGCTTTTCTCTATTCTCATGACATCCTATGAAGAAGCTCGTGAAACATATGCTTCCTCCTGAAAAGTGGTGGAATTTTACTCTGATAGGAGTGATTTTTTTTGTTGTACTTCATAGTATAGTTTTTTTCTGGCACCAATTCCTGGTCTACCGCTATGACGCGCTCTATGAGAGAGCTGTCGAGGAATGATCGCTCATCGAGATGCCAGCAGATTTCCAGAAGGCGCACCAGACTTCTCGCGATAGGAGTATCCTCACACGACCTGATATTATCATCCGTGAATCCACTATTATTCAGTCGGGTATACGTTCTGTCGTCGATCAATACCGATCAAATATCTCTCGCCTCCGAGACAGCATCGCCGCTGATATCAAAACACTTCAGTCCATAACAGACGAAGGTGATGGGTATATCTTCCCGGAGAAAGAGAGCATTATTCACGAGACTCGTATCCTCCAAAAAAAACTTCATTCTGATAATTACAAGCTCGTTTCAGAACTTCAGAAGCTCTCAAATGAATCCTTTATCGAAGTAGAAAAGGCTGAAAAATCACTCGAAGTCGTCAAGAAAAAAATCGTCGTCCAGGATATAGAGGCTCTCATCCACGAGATGGCTTTTTATGATTCACTCTATCGTTTTAGTGGAAAAAAATGATTCGACTACAAGACGCTTGCTAAAGCCTATAAAACTGTATTCACGCCAGATGCTCTAGAGACAAAAGATTCGAAAGAGCTGGGTGTGATGTTCTCAGATTTTTCTACACGCATCGAGCCAACTCGTATCGAAGCAGCGAAAATACGTGCTCAATACAAGGCTAAAAGAGCGAAGCTCGTCGCCAGAGAAAAAGAAAAATGGGGAGACACTTCTATGCCAGACGCTCCTGTGGGGGATGTATTTTCACAGGTTTACGTCTCGACCAAATACCAGAGACTGTATGCGTTTGAAGATGGAGAGCTGATACTCTCTACACCAGTGACGACGGGTCGCACGACGCATCAGACGATTCGGGGAACATTTAAAATCTATTCAAAAGAACGAGATCATCTCATGAAGTCTCCGTTCGAAGATGAGGATTATGAGCTCTGGGTGGATTATTGGATGCCTTTTTCTGGCGCCTATGGTATCCACGACTCGTGTAATAGTAAAAATTGTTGGCGTACGAAATTTGGCTGAAATGATTACAAATATGGTGGTAGCCATGGCTGCGTGAATACTCCGTATTCAGCAGTACAATTCCTCTATGGTTGGACGAGGATAGGTACAACCGTTCACGTCGACTAAAGCAGAAGACTACCAAGCCGCTATCAAGAGTTCTTGATTGATGATATTCGCGAGATCTATCGTCGCATCGTGGTCATTGATATATTCTATATCGTCCGTATCTTCACGGAGTTTCTTGATATGAAATTCTCGTGTGACGTCCTGTATTTCTATCGCTCTCTTTTTTATATCGTTTGATGGCACATCGACGATAGTAGAGACGCTGAGGAGCAGACACTGAATGCCATATTCTTGTCGCACGAGCTTGATGTAGATAGCGAGAGGTTCGAGACAGATCACATCTTCAAAAGTATCATCAGGGATATCCTGACTAAACTGAAACTCTTCTACAGTCCCGACAGGGGAATGAAGGAGGGTGGAGATATCGATAGTGAAGAGGGACATACATTATAATCATAAAAATCTACGAGATCTGACTGGATCAATACGATATGGTGACTCGTGACCTTGAAAAAAATTATGGTCTTGAATGATATGAGGTTGTAAGTCAGAGAGAACTAATCCGATATCTTTCCGCACTAGTTCCATATAGAAAGTAGGACGAGAAACTATTCGTTTTTTATGCCATAATCGTTGCAAAATATTTGGGGGATCGATTGGTTTTTCTGAGAGTAATTGGAGATATTCTTTCTGTTTAGTTGGATCAATTAAGATTATTTCCGTTATAGCAAGAGAATAATCAAAAATAGATTTACTACAAAAATCTCCCCAAGGACACTCGGGCGAATGGATATATTCTATGGGTTGTGCCCACATTCCATTTACATCTTCATGTCACTCATCTATTCTGAGGAAAATATCCCGTACTTTTTGTGCATAATCTGCGTGTGTCAGTCAGAGTGTTTGTAGAACGGAATTATCTGCTGCAATTATATCATCTAGGTTCTCTGTTCGTCACATAAATCAGTATTCTAAATTATCTCTACTTCCGAGAGGTTGAAGTTGTTTTTGTAGTTCTTCTGGATCACTGATCGCCATTCAAAAACCTAAATTCTCAAAAGTCCTCATATTAAAAGAAATACTTAATCTTGTCACTTGCAGGATGATTGCGGAGTTTTTGGAGTGTTTTGGCTTCGATTTGTCGGACACGCTCACGAGTGACGCCAAATTCTTTTCCGACTTCTTCGAGCGTGTGTACTTCACCGCCATCGAGACCGAAACGCATGATGACGATTTTTCGCTCACGAGGAGTGAGGAAATCGAGCATATCGTAGAGGTTGCTTTTTACCATGTGCATATTCGCAGCATCATCTGGTTTTTCGTATTTATCATCCTGGATGAAATCACCGAGTGTAGTATCTTCTTCTTTTCCGACTGGTGTATCGATAGAGAGGATATCTTGGCTGATACGCATGATTTGTCGGACTTTTCGGACATCCATCTCCAGTTCTGTCGCGAGTTCTTCGATAAGTGGTTCACGATTCAATTCCTGTGTCATCATTCGGTAGGTATAATTGAACCGATTGATGGTTTCAGTCATGTGCACAGGGACACGAATCGTTCGTGACTGGTCAGCGATAGCACGAGTGACACCCTGTCGGATCCACCATGTTGCATAGGTAGAAAATTTGAATCCTTTTTCTGGATCAAATTTATCAACGGCACGGAAGAGACCGACATTTCCTTCTTGGATGAGATCGAGGAGACCGAGTCCACGACCCATATATTTCTTTGCAATAGAGACGACGAGACGGAGGTTTGATTCTGCGAGTTTTTTTCGACCAGCTTGATCACCTTTTTTGATGAGACGACCGAGACGGACTTCTTCTTCCGCATCGATGAGCGGATAGCGACCGATTTCATTGAGATACATACGAATAGAGTCATCTGAGATCTCAGAGAGATCGATGAGTTCTTGTTTTTCTTCTTTTGTACTTTCGAAGAGATTTTCTTTATCGAGATTATCGACGAGCTCTATCTCCATCTGCATGAGGACATTGTAAATGCGATCAAGGAGCTCTATATCTTCCTCTGCTTTTGGAAGAACAGCCATGAGTTCATCTTGGCTGATTTTTCCTTCTACTTTACCTTTTTTGAGGACTTCTTTGACTGGATCTGGGAGATCTTTGGTGAGCTCTTCTGGGAGTGTCGCATCGATAAAAGTATTGAATCATTTACCAACTCGACGGCCATCTTTTTCGCGGTCGACATTGAGTCGAGCCCCCTGTGATTTTGGTCCTTTTTCACGGAAAAATATCTCATCTTCTTCTATATCACCGAATGATTCCTCTTTTTCATCGAGCTCCAAATCATCATCTTCAAAGTCAGCTATGTCTTTCTTGCTTGGCATGTCCCATGTACTCTCTCCTGATTCTTCTTCATCACGAGGATAGAGATTGGGCTTTTTTTGAGATTTTTTTGGTTCATCGACCATCATCGAATCGAGTTTTACTTCTTCGACGACACTGACTTTTTCATTTTTGATTTTTTTAGCTGCCATAGGAGTATGTTATATGAGGTGGTGGTCTTTTGCGAGAGAGAGGAGAGCCTGGAGTTTGCTGAGATCTTTGGAGTATTTTTTTTGTAGTTTGCGAAAGTATGACTTGTTATTATTGCGTATAAGTTCTCGAAATTCACGAAGTAAAACTTCTTCTTTTTTATCCACTGAAATCTCCTCAAATCGGAGTTCGTATGTTTTTTTTAATTCTGCATCGAGCGTATCAGATAACGCCTGAGATACTATATTCATATCACTGTCAGCCAGCATATCTTCTTGGAATAGGCATTCACGGAGAAAAATCTCACGGCCCTCTCGGAGACCAATAATATAGGTGACGAGATAGTCAGATCCAGAAGTTGGTGCTGAAGTAGATACGATAACAGATGGCCTCTTCTGACCACGAACTGCTCTATTGTATTCAGAGTAGAGAGTTTGCAAGCTCATGTCGAGTTTTTTTGCTGTGAGACTGAGCGCTTGATCGACCTCGACACTTCCATGGATGTGGATGATGTGGTGGATGATATCATTCATGAGGGCTTTTTTCCCTTGATTCGTTTTTATATCGTATTTTGACGCCCCCTCTTCTATGATAAAGGAAATCGCTGGCTGAGCTTCTTGTATTTTTGTTTCAAAATCCCCTCCAGACTTCAAAAATTCATCTGGATCTTTTGCTTCACCGATATCTATAATATAGACATCTACGGGTTCATTTTGGAGGTTTTCTATCGAACGAAAAATAGCCTGCTTGCCAGCGCTATCTCGATCGAGACAGAGATATACCTGATTCGTCAATCGTTGAAGTATTTTCACGTGCGTATCGGTGAGGGCGGTTCCACTAATTCACACCGTGTAATCTATACCAGATTGATGGAGACTGATGACATCCATTTGTCACTCCACGATAACTATTTTTTTTGTTTTTGAGATAGCTTGTTTTGCCTTATCTATACCAAAGAGCACATCGCTTTTATGAAAAATAAGTGTCTCGGGAGAATTCACATATTTTGCTTCATCACCTCCGACCTTGAGCGTGCGTCCAGAAAATGCGATAGTTTCTCACCGGTAGTTATTGATAGGGAAGAGGACACGTCAGAAAAATCTGTCACGATAAGGGGACACGAAAATGCCACTATCCAGAATGAGTTTTTCGCTGAATCACTTTTTCTTGAGTACTTCAAACATCTCTCGCGGATCATGACTGTATCCTATTTTCCATGCCTGAATTATCTCCTCTGATAGGCCACGTTTTTTTAGGTAATTTCTCGCCTCGAGTCATTCTGCTGATTGGAGTCATTTTTGGTAAAAATCTGTCACTTCTGCATATATTTTTATGAGCGTGGATTTCTCGTCCATCTGCGCGTCTCGGACGCTATCTGTCTTGAGTTCTACGCCAGCTCTCTTTGCGAGGATTTGGAGTGCTTCTCGGAATTCTATTTTTTCTAGGAGCATGAGCATGCGGAGAGGGCCACCACCTTGATTGGTTGCAAAACAATAAGCGATTTGCTTCGCAGGCGATACGACAAAAGAAGCCGTTTTTTCTGGTTTAAAAGGAGAGAGTCATTTCCAGTTTGCTCCTGTTTTTTTCAGAGGAACATACTCTCGAATAAGCTCGACGATATCGATACGTGATTCTATGTCGGCAACGAGGGTATTATTCATAGACGACTTGGAAAAAGAGAGCACTCAGTGTCGGGAGAGTAATGGTCACGACGAGGAGAAACCATATAAAGGTATCAGTATTTACGCCATAACGAAAGAGAATACCTTGAGCGAAAAATATCATAACGAGATTGATGACGACGAGTGTGATAAATCCGGGATGTTTTTTGATCCAAGAAAGTTTCCCGCTTGTTGTGTGTACTCATCCCTTGTTTGTTTTTTTGAATCAGAAATTATTCCAAAACACAGCGAGAAAGACAGCCTTGAAAATCGTGACAGTGAGTGACGCAGAAGCGAGGATTGCGAGGACGGATTCCTTTACGGTGATCCCCATTCTATCTCGATAAATAGCTGCTGTCGAAAGCATGAGGAATATAACATAAAAGAGTGTCAGCAGAGCAAAATCATAAGGCGCCTCGAAACTATACGATTCGTAGATAAAGTAACTTCCAAAGAGGAGGATGAGGAGATAGAAAGGATAGAGTATCATCTGTCCCCAACCTATCCATCCAAAGAGGTATTCAAATCGCTGCGCAAAAGTCAGTCCTGATTGCAAAAATATTTTTCTCCAGTGAGTCTTGAAAATCATCATCGCTCCATAAGCCCAACGAAATCTCTGTTTCTTATATTCCTCGAAATTTCTCGGGGGGAGTCCAGAGCCAAAAGTGTGGTCGATATACATGATGACATGACCATGAGCCTGTATGCGGAGACCGAGCTCAGAGTCTTCGCATATAAATCCGTTACACCATTTTTCAGTTTCGAGAACATCCCTTCTGATGAGACACATCGTCCCATTCATGATGACGGCATTGGCTGAGTTTCGGATAATCATCCCTTGTTTGTAGAAGAGGTCGAGTTCGTAGGACATGATTTTTTGAAAATTCGTCGCATGAGTAATGTCATTTGCCTGAGGACACTGCACGGCAGCTATTTTCTTATCATCGAAAAGTCAGAGAGTCATCGTGAGCCAGTCTTTTTTTACACAGTAATCAGCATCTATTAGGCCTATTATTTCTGCACGTGGATCAGTGAGTTCGAGAGCCTTATTGAGTGCACCAGACTTGAATCACTCTAGTGTATCAAAATGATAAAAGCGAATATGGGGTTTCCCGAGTTTTTCTACGAATTCCTGGACTGGTTTCCATACTGATTCATCGGAGGTATTATTTTCGATGATGATGAGCTCGTAGTTGGGATAGTCTAGCTGAGTGACATGTTCGATAGTTTTGATGAGCATCTCAGGTTCTTCATTGTAGCTCGGTATATGTATAGATACAAATGGTTCTCTGCCTGTAATAGGGGTCAGATCAGAATAGGTGAGATGATGCTTGATCGCACCTCTTCCGACTATTTTCATATAGTCACGGAGTTGATAGAGGATACCCGCCACAGGGAGGAGCATCAGTGGTATATTGACCCAAAATTGATAGAGATAAATATAGTGACCAATCCATGCTTTATAGCCTATCATGATTATGATATT
>CAYVZT010000043.1:0-4358 GCA_964456455.1 uncultured Candidatus Peribacteria bacterium
GATTTGGTCCTGGTCATGCTCCACGCCGTGACGGTGCTGCGACGACTGATCGTCCCGCATTTGGTGGCGAGAGAAAGCCTTACGGTGCTCCGGCACGTGGTGGTTTTGGCGGTGGTGAACGTCGGTCTTTTGGAGCGGGTGCCCCAGGTCGTACCAGCTATAATGGGGGGAGCGGTCGTGGTGGACGTCCTTCTTTTGGAGGCAGAGGCTCATCATTTGGTGGTCGTGGTGGTTTCGGTGGTCGTCGTAACAAGCTCCCACCTCAACCAAGCTACAAACAGTATATGTTTACCCCAAAGGATGAATCAGGTGAACTCAAATTCACCCCCTACGAAGTCACAAAGAAATTTCATGACTTTGCCCTCGATGAGCATATCATCAAAAATATCGATAAAAAAGGCTACGAAAAGCCAACAGAAATCCAAGAAAAAACACTTCAGGCTATCATGGATGGTCGTGATATGTTGGGACTTGCTAATACTGGTTCTGGTAAGACAGCAGCGTTTCTTATCCCGATTCTTCATCGTATGATGTCTGGTGTCAAAAAACGACTCCTCGTCATGACGCCAACTCGCGAGCTCGCAGATCAGATACAGACAGAGTTTCGATGGATTGCTCAGGGAACCTTTCTCCGCTCGACGGTCGTCGTAGGTGGTGCGAGTGCTCGCAATCAGATTATGGATATCAAGCGTGGTGTTCACTGTATCGTTGCGACGCCTGGTCGTCTCAAGGATCTCTATGATCGAGGTGTGATTGATTTTTCTGACTATGGTCACGTCGTTCTCGACGAATTTGATCGTATGCTCGATATGGGTTTTATCCACGATATCAAAGAAATCATGGCGATGCTCCCAGAAGATAAGCAAACAGTGCTTTTCTCTGCGACTATGTCTCGCGATATTGAAAAACACGTTCATTCATTTCTCAAAAATCCAGAACAAGTCACGATAAAATCTGAACCAGTTGGTTCTCGTATTGCTCAAGAAGTTGTCTTCTATACGACAGGTGTTGATAAGAAACAAAAACTTCACGACATCCTCCAAAAGGATAAAGAAGGGAAATATCTCATCTTTACTCGTACCAAACGCGAGGCTGATCGTGTCTCAGATGATCTCCGAGATATGGGGGCCCCTGCTGATGCACTTCATGGTGATAAATCTCAGAATCTCCGTATGAGAGTTACCAACAAGTTCCGTACAGGACAAATAAAAATCCTCGTGGCGACTGATGTCGCTGCTCGTGGTCTCGATATCCCAGACGTATCACACGTCATCAACTATGATGAACCTGCGACTCGTGAGGACTATGTCCACCGTATTGGCCGTACAGCTCGTGCTGGTAAGCAGGGGACGGCATATACGTTCGTGAAAGGAGGGGAATATTAGTTGCAATAATTGTATTTATATATATAATATATATATGAATACTGTTCACCAGCCTTCTCATTGACCAGCATCTCCAGAGCGAAGACTATTCATCACTTGATGAGTTGCAGCTCTTGTTTCGGCTCTCACGAGCTGCGATGATGGTAGTGCGCGTGCTCAACAGGTACCTCAACAACCTACACCTCCCCCAGGAGGCGAGACGGTTCCGCAGGTACCTGAGGTGCCAGCTCAGAAAGTAGAAAATGCAAATCCTTATCCTCTTCCAAATAATCATTTTGAAGTATTACCTGCAGCGAAACCACTGGATCCACAATTTCTTGCTCGCGTCCAAAAGATTACCCTCGCAGAGCGCAAAGCCCAGCTTATGGCTACGCAGTGAGGAGGTAAGGCATCTGATGAAGTAAAAAAATTGCAACAATTTTGATTAAAACCATTTGATACATTGGATGAGATACAGCAGGCTTATAAAGCATGAAAACTGATAGCACTTCCTTCTATTGATGAAGGGAGGTATTTTGCTGTGGGTATCATAGGGGAGGCTGATCCTGAGAACAAGTTTTGGTATAACCTGATTCATCCTGATGCTTACGAGCGTTTTAACACCTTTGTTGCCGAGGTGTTTTATAGCAAGACAGGAAAAATGCTCAAAGTGTGAGGACTTGTACGTTCTGAGACATATCAAGCAAGACTCAGAAAAGGCAATATACAGGCTACAAAAACTATTTCTCCTCACGAATTTGGACGGACGATTGATTTTTCTATTCCCCAGGTTTTTGATCCTCAGAGTGGTACTATGGTGGCTATGAATTCTCAGGAAAGAGAATTCATATCTCAACTATTGACGTATTATGAAAAAAATTCTCCCAATCGAACATCATGGTTGGTAGAGAATTCAAATGCCTATCATGGTACACACTATCCGATTCCTAAAAAATAATCTATTATCTATGGATCAATTATCATTTTTACAATCACTCGAACAGGATTATCCCATCGATACTATTTTTGATGGTGTTGCTGGAGATATCCATACGCTTCTAGAGAATAGGAAATTGTCATCCCAAGAATGTCTCATATTGCTCGAGAAACTCCTCGATGTCGATCCTGACACTACAGGCGTTCTTCATGGCTATCAGCTCGCTGTTATCGATAAAATACGATGATATGTAGGATTTTCTGGTCTTCTCCGGCTGGGGGAATCGCTCACTCCTCACACAGATCATCAATTATTTTTCTCACGACTTCTATTTTCATACATGGGGCATAGATTGAAGCATCCCGATGCAGCATTTGAGGCTGATATGACAGATTTTTGAGCATTTTGTCAGAAGAAATGATTTGAACTCAGAACAAGCAGAAATGATTTTATAAAAAAGAGCCCTGCCTGTTATCATCTTTATGATCAACAGGAGCAACAAGCTGCTTAATTTCTATTTTCTTTTTCCTAAAAGGACGTAGAGTACACACATGTTTTCTTTTCAGGTTACATCGACAGATTGATATGCTCGAGCAGGTGTACTTCAGACACCACATGGAGCTATCCAGACACCGGTATTTATGCCCGTGGGTACTGCCGCGACTATCAAATGAATCACGCGAGAGGGGATAGCACAAATGCAGACACAAATCATGCTCAGTAATACCTATCATCTCATGCTTCGTCCCGGAGCCGATATCGTCGAAAAGATGGGTGGACTGCATAAATTTATGAATGTTGATATTCCGATTTTGACTGATAGTGGTGGTTTTCAGGTGTTTTCTCTTGGTCATACGCGGAGTGGTCGATCACTCGTCAAAACGACAGAAGAAGGCGTCAGATTTCAATCGCATATTGATGGTTCGAAGCATTTCGTGAGCCCGGAGGATGCTATGGATATACAATCAAAGCTTGGAGCTGATATTATCATGGCATTCGATGATGTCGCTCCAGGAAATGCGACCTATAAACGAGCCAGACAGGCTCTCAATCGTACTCATGATTGGGCTGAGCGATGCATCGTTCAGTGGCAGAAAAATGAAAAAATCCGTGCCGAAAAATGACTCCATCCTCAGACACTTTTTCCTATTATTCAATGAGTGACGTATGAGGATCTCCGACTTGAATCTGTGCGATTTCTCAAGAAATTACCAACGCTCGGTATTGCTATTGGATGACTCTCGGTCTGAGAGAGCACCGAATCGATGCTGAAAATGCTTGATTTACTTGCTCCTGAGCTCCCACCCGAAAAACCACACTATCTCATGGGAGTAGGTACTCCTGAAGATCTCATCGAGGCGATTGCTCGGGGGGTTGATATGTTTGACTGTGTGCTCCCGACTCGTCTCGGTCGTCATGGTGAAATATTTACTTCTCGTGGATATATGAAAGTGAGCCGTAGTAGCCTCGCGGGGTCTCTCGAAAAAATCCCAGTATGACCGGGACTTGAGACTTCTGTGAGTGAAAACTATACTCTCGGATATCTACGCCATCTTATACATGCAGATGAACTTTTGGGTCATATACTTCTCTCGATGCATAATGTCGAGTTTCTGATGAGACTCTGTGATCGTGCACGTGAAGCTATTGTTCGATGAGGATACGATGATTTTCGAAAGAAATTTTTGGAAAATTATTCACCCTGATTACTGCCTATCAAAGATACTATTTAATTTTGGGAACAAGAATACACTCAGGAGAAGAGCGGCAAATACAATAACTATATTTTCTGCTGGTCCTGTCGCGACTTTTGTTGGATCCGATCCTGCTGAATTGAGGGCGGGCTTTGTTGCTTTAGCGTTGTAAGAGGGGATTTCTTCTTCTGCTGTTGTGTTGGCAGATGATGTATCGGTAGCAGAAGATATATCCGCTCCATTTGTATTAGTTGGATCTTCCTCAGCACTATTGAGGTCTGGAGTGGTCGTTTCAGTGGTGGTATTTGTGGTTGTTTTTGGTGTCGTAGTTGTGGTAGGAGTGGTAGTAGTAGTTTTTGGTGT
>CAYVZT010000043.1:4458-8404 GCA_964456455.1 uncultured Candidatus Peribacteria bacterium
GTAGTTTTTGGTGTTGTCGTTGCAGGAGTCGTTGTATTCGTTGTAGATGTAGATTTTTTTGGGTTATAGGATACACAATAGTTGACTGTCTTTTTTTCTGACTCTTTAAATGTACCCATCTTGAGTTCGTAGTATGAAATTGGAACCTTGACTATGAAATATGGATCGGCTACTTGTTTTGTATTGGTCAGCGTTACTGACGTTTTATCGGCGATGTTTTTGATAGTGATAGTTTTACCAGCATCGAGACTAAACATGTTGAGACCATCGAGGTCTTTCCATACTACATCGGTGCTCCATGTAAGACCAGTTTCGTCCCAAGTAGCTGGAGCCGTTGCGATATTTGTTTTTATTTCAGCGGGACTCTGACTTGTTTCATAGAAGTTTTGGTTGATGCCATCAAGAGCATTTTCCCACGAGAGATCCTGCTTTGTGAGAGATATGCTCGTATCTGTCGTTGCGGCATCACCGCCATCCTGACAAACCTGACACTGGTTATCAGAGAAAAACTTCTGACTCGAACATTCAACAATGTCGGCATGAGAGAGGCTTATGGAAGCACTTAAAATGGCAAATAGAGCTATTTTTTTAGGAGAAATCATAATGTGTGACTTAGGGGACATGGGAACAGGATACCTTATATTTCGTCAGATATCAAAAATCCCCCAGGACAATAAACTTGTCATGGGGGATAATTATGTTATTGAATAATACTTATTCGTTTATTCTGAAAACAATTGTATCTGTAGCCTCTCATGTTACCCCAGTCTTTTTGACTTTATAGGTGATGGTATAGGTGATACCTTTATTCGCATCTGTGAGTGTACTAGATCATGTTGTTGGATATTGCCCACTCAGCGTATTGGCTACCCAAGAAGCAACCCCAGTACAGGCAGCACCGTTGGCTCTTGTACATGTAAATGAGCTACTTGCGGTAGTACCATTTGTTGCTGTCCACTTATAGTTAAACTTATCGCCTGAGTTGAGAGTTATATCTTTTACATATTCCCCATTATCTTTTCTGATACCTAGATCAGCTGCAGTGACTGTAAAGACTTTTTCAGCTGTTTCTGCCACATTTTCACCACGAATGGTTATCTTGACCGTACCATTGCTACCAGTCGCACCAGCATTAGAGAACTTGATGCCAGGGATGGTTAACTCTGATTGACCAGCAGGGATTCTCTGTGCTCATTGAGGGAAAGTAGCACCATCATCACCATCGACGATGACAAAGAAATCACCAGTGTAGCCTACGTAAGGGAAGCCATTTGTTCCAATTGCCTTCACAGTAATGCTAAATTCATTCCCAGCCGCGACTTTATCGCTCGCAGTAGTAATAGTAAAGTTACCCATACTGACTCCTCCAATACCAACGGTCTTTGTAGCGACTGCTACAGGTGTGGTAATAGAACCATCGAGGAGATTGAGACTGAAAGTATGGCTTTCTACAGCGCTACAGGTAATCGGTCCAAAATATACATCAGTAGAACCAGTATTGAGATATTGTGAATCACCAGTGTATGTACACTTGCTATTTGTCAGTGATGGGGAGGCAAGCTGGACTTTCATAGGTGCGCCTGATCCAGTCGTAGCTGGCGGTGGAGCTATAGATATAGTAGGAGCAGCACTACAATTGACTGCACCGATGAGTTTTACGTCAGTTACGTAACCATCTACTACGGTAGCTCGAGCTGTCGGTCGTGTAGTACAAGTACCACCAGTGACCGTCACGGTTGGTGCTGTTGTGTAGCCCATACCGCTCGAAACAACACTTGCAGAAGTACCAGTTGTATTTGATGTGGCTGTTGCAGTGTGGAGACGAGTGGCAGTTGTTTTGAGCCAGAATGGTTGATTTGCTTTGACATCAGTCATTGCAGTTGCTGTACTGGTATTACCATTGACTACTGAGACAGTTCCGAGCGTACCTTTGAGACAAGCGCCATCGTTACATCCGAATTCACAGGTACGAGTCTTGTCATGTGCTGCATCAGCTATGTACTCTAGACCTGAACAAAAATGTTCTGCGAGCGTAGATCCACTACAAGATTCTGTGACTGCTGTACGAGCAGTATCGTATTTAAATGTGATAACACCTTTTATGTATTGATTATTTGTCGGATCAGTTGAGAGACAAATATTTGGTCTTTTAGCGGTATACCAAGAGATAAATTGAGTTGTGAGTCGGATATCATTTGAGAGACTATTGACCGATCCAGCTAATTTTTGAATTTGGCTTTTCACTGTTGGTGTTGCAGCTCCAGTTGGAAGCGCATTGAGAAGAGTATCTATACCAGCTGTGTATTCATCTACTCGTCCTCGTGCTAAATTCACGATTCGGGTTTGGAGATCATTTGCACCTGTACCGGTGACTCCGTTATTATTGAGTGTTGTGATGAGAGAAGTCTGGTCTGCATCTCTGAAAGATGTAATCTTTGGAAGTCGTACTTGAGCATCTATGAAACCTTGTTCCAGTATGTCGAGCTGGTCACTCGTAAGAGAGCTACCGAGAGCAGATGATTGGAGGCTCTTCATGATTTCGAGAGCTTTGTTAAAATTCGAATCACCACTACCACTATTGTGAGAATTCTGACTCACATACCATCCTCCACCAAGGAGGGCAGCGAGCACTACGAGGAATGCTCCGACTTTGAGGGCACCTTTCATAAGAAAAAATAAATAAATAAAACTTATACGGCGTCAGTTTATTTTATAATTGCCATGATGTCAAATATACGGCGTTATTTATGTTCTTGACTCCATGCCTTTTTCTATACAATGCTCATGTTTTACTCCCGTATATCGGGATAAATTTATTTACTCTTTTCTCTCTCTATGTCTGCAACTGACGACAAGAAACGCAAGATACGTAACATCGGTATCATCGCGCATATCGACGCTGGTAAAACTACCACGACCGAACGTATCCTCTTTTACTCTGGTAAAACTCATAAAATCGGTGAAGTGCACGATGGTGCAGCGACGATGGACTGGATGGAACAAGAACAAGAGCGTGGTATCACTATTACTGCTGCTGCTACCAAGACAGCATGGAACGGTCATGATATCAATATCATCGATACTCCAGGTCACGTGGATTTCACAATCGAAGTAGAGCGTTCAATGCGTGTCCTCGATGGTGGTATCGTCGTATTCGACGGTTCACAAGGTGTCGAACCTCAGTCAGAAACAGTCTGGAAGCAGGCTGACAAGTATGGTGTTCCTCGAATTGCTTTTGCAAATAAGATGGATAAGACAGGAGGTGATTTTGAAATGACATTTGAATCTATCAAGAAGCGTCTTGCTGGTAATAAAGTCGTCCGAGCTCAACTTCCGATTGGTCGTGAAAATGAATTCTGCGGTGTCATTGATCTTGTGACGATGAAGGCTTGGGAATTCAAGGGGAACATGGGTGTGGAAGTCGTCGAAAGAGCATTTCCAGAAGATATGAGAGCTCGTGCAGAGGCATGCCGTCTCGAACTCATCGAAAAAGCTGCAGAACAAGATGATGCACTTATGAACAAATATCTCGGTGGTGAAGAGCTCACAATCGATGAAATCAAGGCTGGTATTCGTAAGGGTGTACTCTCAGGCAATGTATTTCCACTTTTCTGTGGTTCTGCTCTTGCAAACGTTGGTGTTCAAAAGGTTCTCGATGGTGTCGTAGACTACCTCCCATCACCTCTCGATATCAACGAAGGAACTATCTCTGGTACTGATCCAGACGATGATGCAAAAAAAGTTACTTTCAAACAACTCGATTCTGAGCCACTCTCAGCCCTTGCATTCAAGATCATGACAGATCCATTTGTCGGTCGCCTTACTTTCGTCCGCGTGTACTCAGGCGTTCTCAAGTCAGGTACAGCTGTGACAAATGCTAACAATGGCGAGTCAGAACGTATCGGTCGTATCGTCGAGATGCATGCGAATAATCGTAAAGAAATCA
>CAYVZT010000044.1:0-8393 GCA_964456455.1 uncultured Candidatus Peribacteria bacterium
AGACAATAAAAGCCTGCATCCGTATATTTGCACCATACCAACCGAGGAAAATCCCAACTACAATAAACAGGAGGGTGGTACAAATACCTATATCTGAGTTGAGATGGAGTGATTCTAGGATTTGGAGGGGACGTACGTTGGCAAATATTTTTTTGAGAGAAGAAGGGGATTTATCATATAATCCAGTCGTGAGTTGCTCAATGATTTTTACCATAAAAGAGCTTCCGTAGAGCGAGAGTGGTCCAGAAAGTGAGAATTTTTCTCGTCACTGATCATCGAAGACGCCAAATGATCAACCAGCGTGTTTTTCTGTTCCAAATATTTTCCATGGTTGATCAAAGGCCTCGATGATGTTATAGCGAATCTTCTTGGAAGAGAGATACTTGCTTACCTCACGAGTATAGATGGCTTGATTGAGGAGTGTGGCCTCTGATGGTCAGTGGTCGACACCGTTTGATGGCCATCCTGTTTCTGCGACCATTATTTCTTTTTCAGGGAAGAGTTTTTCCATGAGACCGTATTCTCCTTGGAGATAGTTGAGAGCGCTTTCTACGGGGATATTATTCCAATAAGGAAATACGTGTATAGCTATAAAGTCTGAGAGTTCTGCGAGTTTTTTGTATTGATCCCAAGTGGAGACGATTTCTCCTGTAGATACAGGTTTTCTCGTTTGGCTGTGAGCATACTCAAGATAGAGATAGATGTATTTAGGAGAAACAATATTGAAAAAAAGTGCTTCATTTCCGATGAGAATATGTGTTACGGATGGAGATTTTTTAGCGGTATCGAGAGCGAGCTCTAGATCATGCATGTTCTCCATGAGATCTGAGCTGACCCAAACCCCGAGAATGACAGTGAGCTTATATTTTTCTGCTATTTTTGGGACGGCATCCATGCCGTAGAGCGTCGTATAGGTTCGCACGCAATGAAATCTCTTGGCTATGATAGCGAGATCTGCCTCAATAGTCTCTGGTGATACCTGTTTTTTATTTTCATTGAGAGTGTACTCTGT
This sequence comes from uncultured Candidatus Peribacteria bacterium, assembly GCA_964456455.1. Taxonomy (GTDB): domain Bacteria; phylum Patescibacteriota; class Gracilibacteria; order BD1-5; family JAGOOR01; genus JAGOOR01. The sequence continues at coordinate 1,013 of CAYVZT010000044.1, forward strand.
TCTGTAGGGATTGTAGCTCACACAGTCCAGTCGCTCCGCTCACGGCTTTACTTCGTGGGGCCGATCGACATAGCTCCACCAGCCCACATTGAGCAAGAGGAGAAGGGAGAGTGCGACATACTTTATGAGTCTTTTTTTGAGCACGAGATGCGAGTAAAATAGTATATTTGAATATTGCGTCTAGTGATGTGGATTATAGGAATTTTTATTTATTTTCCAGTAAGTTTTGCATTTCATAAAAAGATATATAGCATACCCCTACCATAAAAATTTTTTCATGAAAAGTCTCCGTACTTATTCTGCTCGTACGCTTATTTTTGGTTCGCTCGTTGTTGGTATAGTTGGTTTTGTGTTTTTTGTTTTCGTTACTGTAGTTTTTGACCTCGGAGAGAGGAGATATGTAGTGGTGCGTGCCTCTGATTATGTCCGCATGAATAGGACAGATTTTGCAGAAACATCAAAGGCACCACATATAGATTCCGTCGAGCCAGATTTTCAGAAAAAAATAGATGATACAACGCGTGTCATAGATGAAATTCACAAAAACTATAATCATCTTGAAGATATTTTTGATATCTATGTTCATCATATACAAGACTACACAGAGCTTCAAAAAAATATACATACCCAAAAAGAAGAAAATAAAAAAAACACAATAAAAGAGAACACAACAAAAATTGTTCAGCTAAAAAAACAGCTTCCTCTTCTGCAAAAACGCATAATAGCTATCAAAAAATCCCAAGAACCACTCAATGACCTTATTGTCACACATCAAAAGAAAATCGACATCTATGCTTCTCAGCTGGCTATTCTCGCGAAACAAATGCAGACAAATATAATAGTGTCTCAGGTAAAAAGAGTGAAAGATCAAATGTCTGAAGCGCGTGTCCAATTATCTAAAGCCGAAGAAGATTCACAGAAGCTCATAGCGGAAAGCGCTGACCTCCAAACACAGATTGAAAATATCAATAAAAACATCCCTCTTCTCCAGGGTCAAATAGATGAACTTGCTCGCAAAAATGAGTCCGAGGAGGACCGAAAAAATATCTCTGAAACAAAGAATCTCATAGCAGAGATTACACAATTTAGGGATGACATGGATACTCTCAGATGAGACATATACGAGCTCGAGAAAGACAGAAATCACATATTTGCTCGGTGGTCAGAATATGATCACCGCACTCTCCAAAGTAAGCTCGATGACATATATGTTCGTGTATCATGAATTTCGAGAAAAATCGAAACTACCCATCTCCATATTGATGAAAAAAATGCCAAGATAGAAGCATCAATTTTTCTTGCTCGTATACAATAGGGGGATAGTGAAGAATAAATGCGTATATTTTTTATGTAAAGTTGCTATACTGCCGATATGAATTTCAAGCTCATCTACAATACGATACTTCGTGCCCTCCATGTAGTATTTTTGATCATCATGATTATTGGGGCTTTTATTTCATTGTTTCGACCAGATATTATACAGTGAATTATTGATTGGATGGGTATACAGATCCAATCATGGGGAAAGTGGAATTATATAATTTTACTCATGACAGCTATGGCAGAGTCTTTTCCTTTTATCGGCGCTGTGCTCCCGGGTATGAATATTATGATTTTGGTATGATGATTTTTTATAGCTAAAAATTGGGAGATTTTTCCAGCTGCTGCATTTCTTGCTATGGTTGGGGCTTGTGGTGGGAATGCTCTCTGATATTTCATGGGACTCTACGATGGTGAGAAAACTCTCAAAAAATATGGAAAATGGTTTGGTGCAGGAGAGAGAGAATTGGCATGGCTTGAAAAACAAATCCATAAGAATGGTTTTTGGTTTATCGTGGGTGGGAAATTTCATAATCTCCTCCGATCATTTATCCCCTATATTGCCGGTGCACACGGTATGTCTGGTCGTAAATTTTGGATCGCAAATATCTTTGGAGCTTCTGTCTGGGCTGTTTCGATTCTCATGATTGGTATATTTTTTGTGCAGAGCTATGAAATGGTTTTACAGTATTTAACCTATATTCTCATATTTGTAATAATTCTCGCTGCCGTAAGCGTATATTTATCAAAAAACAAATCACAATAATATTGATTTATGCAAAGTTTTTTTCTCTGGCTTTTGGTTTTTCTCGGTTCTGGTGTGACAACTTTTTTTATTACAAGAGGAGTTTTTTCTCTTTTTCGCCGATATGGAATAGTCGATAAGCCTCATCTCTACCCCCACGAGAAGCATCGTTTTCCACTTCCATATCCGGGCGGTGTTGTCATGATTTTGAATATGATTCTGTGGTCACCATGGATATTTTTTGCCGTGTCAGAAGGGGATATAAAAAAAACTATTTATGTGCTTATCGCAGGTCTTCTCACCACCTGTGTCATGGCTTGGGATGATCAAAAGCGGACACTTCCGCCCCTTTTCCGTCTATTATTCCAGATAGGCTTGGGTACTTTTTTTGGTCTCACAGCGATCAAAATAGGGTACGTGAGCAATATATTTTGATGAATTATTCCCCTCGATGAATTTGAGCTTTTGCAGTGGCACATAGGGGACAATATCATCTATCTCGTTCCTCTCTTGGCAACTATTATATGGTATGTCCTGGTTATGAATGCTATTAATTGGAGTGATAATGGTCGAGCCATGACATCGAGCGTGAGCCTGGTTACGTGCATTATCTTGGCTGGTCTTTCTATAAAATTGTATCTCACCGATACCTCACTTGCTTCACAGAATAACTCCTTATTTGTGCTTTCTTTCCTGACGATTTTTATTCCGACCCTTTTTGTATTTTGGCGATTTGATGTGGCTCGTGCTTGCATTGTGGGTGATGCTGGAACCATGTTTCTCGGTTTTATGATAGCGACTCTCTCTATCGTCTCTTGAGGAAAAATTGCTACCGCCTCTATTGTGCTAGGGATTTACTTTATAGACGCTTTTTATGTTATTATTGGTCGTATAAAAAATGGCAAAAATCCTATGCGGGGCGATCTGACACATCTGCACCACCGCATGACAGGAGAGGGAATAGATGTATCTATACAGAGAACGCTTGTCATGGTTTTATCGTTTTTCTTCGGATTAGGTGCTATATTTATGGATACCTGGGGCAAGATAATACTCTTTGCCATAATTATCACTGTAGTTATCTACATAGCTCAAATTGCAGGAACAATAGAAAAAATAATGAAAAAAGAAAAATAATCCTTATTTTTCAAGAACGTATTTTTCTATAAATTTCTTTTCTCCTGCGTGTTTCATAAGGGGTAAAGCCTTGATTGCATCAATCCAGACTATGGCTTCATCATGTATTTCGGAGTGTTTACTTGAGGGATTTTTGAACCAAAAAAAGGTGATTTTTTTTCTCCTGTATCTATCACGTAAAATCCCTATTTCATCACCCATTTGATAACCGTATAGACCGGTTTCTTCTTGGAATTCTCTCTTTGCTGCTTCTTTGAGAGATTCATTTGGTTTTACTCGTCATTTTGGGAGCATGAGCCCGCCATTTTTATGCATGATACAGAGTATTTCTGTTGATCATCGTCTTTCTCTGATACATATACCGCCAGCGCATGTATCGAGCCACATATAGCTGGCGAGATATTTTTTTATTTTTTCAAACATTTTTAAGCGTTATATTCCTGTATTCTATTTGTTTTTATAAAAATAAAACTGTTTGCTTTTTTAAAATATGTATGGTAATATATGTATATGAACAGTGATTTGATCAAAAAAAATATCCGATTAGCCGCCATAATTACGATTTTAATTGGTATTTGTGGGATATTTGCTTGGAATCAATTTTTCCCATCACTTCAGTCGACAGCTATTGCCCTACCACCGGAAGTAATCGCACAGATAGACCGCATACAGAGTGATAGAGATGCGCTTTTAGGACAAAAAAAATCACTCATTTCGTCTCTTATTGAGGGACAAAAGAATATAGAAAGTGTTGAGGAGAATCTGGCATACAACAAAGAAGTACTCCATAATATAGAGGAGGAATTTCAGAAAATTAACAATGAAATAGTCTTGAATGAATCAAAAAAAGGAAAGGATATGACTCAAGAGGAATATGAAATTGCGCTCGCGTCTCTTTTACAAAAGAAACAGGATATTCTTCTCAGAAAAAAACAAACTCAGTCCCTCCAAGACGATGTCATGAAACAAAGAAACACCCTCAGCGAGCGTATATCTCAATCTGATCTTGGAATTAGACAGATAGATATCCAGGTGAGATGACTCGATACTCAGATTGCTCGTATCATTGCACAAGCAGAATAAGTCTACTGATTTGGGGTTAAAAAGAGATGGTATTTTTGTGTAAAAATAAAAAAATTTGCATAACCACGTATTTTATTTATACTCCCGTCACTTTGTCATAAAAGAGGGGGCGTAGCTCAGCTGGTTAGAGCGCCTCCCTGTCACGGAGGAGGTCGCGGGTTCGAGTCCCGTCGCTCCCGCCAGATTTTTCTGGATTGCTCTCTATTTATGTATTAAGTTGGTGTGGGGTCTTAGCTCAGTTGGCTAGAGCGCCTGTTTTGCACACAGGAGGTCAAGGGTTCGACTCCCTTAGACTCCACCATTTTTATTTTTTGTTTTTGAGTTTATGGTAGGTGCTGGTAAAAGACCGCGAAATAAAATCTATATCGTCAGCAAACGACGACAGATTACTGGTGATAAAATCACCAACGCGAAGAAGACATATGAGAAGCTCGTACGTCGCGAAAAGCATGAAGGTAAAACTGCATGGCTTGCTTACGCTATGACAAAAGCTATAGCTCGTCTCAAAAAAATGGGTCTTGCTAATTTAATTAAAAACTAATTCATCCATTTAATTTTAAATAATATGGTACGCCTCTCAGGATCACGACATCGAAAACTTCGCGCGGCACTCGTCCGTATCGAAAAAAAGGTTCGTAAAGCAAAAAAGAAGAAATAATCGAAAAATTATTTGAAATATACTTCTTTTCTCTATAATACCCCTACTTTTTAATTTTCTTATTTTTCTCTTATGGCTGATTTTCAAAGAACAAAGCCACACGTTAACGTTGGTACTATTGGTCACATCGACCACGGTAAGACAACTCTTACTGCCGCTCTCACTGCTGTAGGTGGTGCTGGTGTCTCATATGCTGATATTGCTAAAGGTGGTACAGCTCGTGCTGGTTCTGATAAAATTATTACTATCTCTACTTCTCACGTAGAATACGAGTCTCCTCTCCGACACTACGCACACGTCGACTGTCCAGGACATGCTGACTACGTCAAGAACATGATTACAGGTGCTGCCCAGATGGATGGTGCTATTCTCGTTGTTTCTGCTGTTGATGGTGTCATGCCTCAGACTCGTGAGCACGTTCTCCTCGCTTCTCAGGTTGGTGTATCTCGTATTGTAGTATTCCTCAATAAATGTGATATCGCTGACCCAGAGCTCGTCGACCTCGTCGAAATGGAAGTTCGTGAACTCCTCTCTAAATACGGTTTCGATGGTGACAATGCTCCTGTCGTTCGTGGTTCTGCTTTCACAGCACTTCAAAATCCTACTGACCCAGCTGCTTCAAAAGGTGTCCGAGATCTCCTCGACGCTCTCGATAGCTATATCCCTGAGCCAGTTCGTGAACTCGACAAGCCATTCCTCATGTCTATTGAAGATGTCTTCTCTATCAAAGGACGTGGTACTGTTGCTACAGGTCGTATCGAACAAGGTATCGTCAAAGTCAATGATGAAGTCGAAATCGTCGGTATCCGTGACACACAGAAATCTGTTGTTACTGGTGTTGAAATGTTCAAAAAATCTCTCAACCAAGGTCAGGCTGGTGACAACGCAGGTATCCTCCTCCGAGGTATCGAACGTGAGCAAATCGAACGTGGACAAGTCATGGCTAAACCAGGCTCTATCAAACCACACAAGAAATTTGAAGCTGAAGTATACGTCCTCAAGAAAGAAGAAGGTGGACGACACACTCCTTTCTTCAAGGGTTACAAGCCTCAATTCTATTTCCGAACTACAGATGTTACTGGTTCTATCGAGCTTCCAGCTGGTGTAGAAATGGTTATGCCTGGTGACAACATCAAGTTCCTCGTAGAACTCGGTTGTGGTATCGCTATGGAAAATCAACTCCGATTTGCTATCCGTGAAGGTGGTAAGACTGTTGGTTCTGGTATTATTACAAAAATCCTTGACTAATTATGTCTGCTAAAGCCTCTGCTCCTAAAAAAGCACCAACAAAAAAGACAACGAAAGCTGCTTCTGCCAAGACTACCAAGTCAGAGAAAGTATCAACAAAAGAACTCAAGACTACTGGCTCTAAAAAAGAAACGCTTAAGATTTCTGTGAAAGCTTTTGAACATCGAGTTGTCGATGAAGCCGTGAAAAAAATCGTCAGTGCTGCGAAGGATACAGGTTCACAAACTGTCGGACCTATCCCACTCCCAACAAAGATAGAAAAATTCACTCTCAATCGATCAACATTTGTCAACAAGAATGCTCGTGAACAGTTTGAGATTCGTCGTCACCGACGTCTCCTCCTCATCAATGAGCCTACTCCAGAAACTCTTGAGACTCTTCAGAAGCTCAATCTCCCATCAGGAGTTGGTGTTGATATCGCTATTATTGCTGCTTAATTCCGTTTAATTATTAGTTTATGCCACGTATCTGTGTCTATACATGAAAAACCACTGGAACTGGTAACAAAGTTTCTCACTCTGTACGTCGTACAAAGCGTAATTTCATGGCCAACCTTCATTATAAAAAAATCCGTGATCCTCGTGACGGTATGATCTACCGTATGAGACTCTCTGCTTCTGCTATCAGAACTATGGCTAAGAAAGGCGTTGTAGCATTTCTTCAGGACTTTGGTTTGTAAGAAAAATCTCAAAAAGACGCTCCGAAAGGGGCGTTTTTTTCTTGCTTGCATACAAATACTCTTATAATCACTTTTGCTTTCATTTTGTGTCCGCGTAGCTCAGTGGAAGAGCAGTAGCCTTCTAAGCTAAAGGTCGATGGTTCGATCCCATCCGCGGACACCATTCTACGTTCGCCTTTGCGAACTTCGAATGGCGTTGCCATGTGAAGTAGTAGAATGCCCTACGTAGCTTTATGCGAAGTATGGGCAAGAATTTTACTAATGCAAACAGTGTTCAGTCTGTCCAGATGGTGAACCTGCCTGCCGGTAGGCAGGATGGTAGGGACACAGGTTACGCCCAGGTGGTGAAATGGTAGACACGCAGGTTTCAGAAGCCTGTTCCGCAAGGTGTGAGGGTTCGAGTCCCTCCTTGGGCACCAAAAATTTCCGAGAGAGGTCCTCGAACCTTCACTGTGTTCAGGTTGACTCAATTTGCCTTTCAAGGCAAATTTCCCCCTCCTTGGGCACCAAA
>CAYVZT010000045.1:0-8010 GCA_964456455.1 uncultured Candidatus Peribacteria bacterium
TAACGAGGATATTGGCGATAACACCCTGCCCTGGATCAAGATGTGATTCGATGACTGTTCCGATACCGAGACGATTTGGATTTGCTTTGAGCTGTTTGATATCAGCGACAAGAAGTACCATATCCAGAAGCGTATCGATGCCCATACCAGTCTTCGCAGAACATGGAACACAGATAGTATCTCCTCCCCAGTCTTCTGGTACCAATTCATGTTCAGAGAGAGCTCGTTTTACAGCATCTGGGTCAGCTCCTGGTTTATCCATCTTGTTGATAGCCACGACGACAGGAACACCTGCTTCCTTTGCGAGATTGATAGATTCGATAGTTTGTGGTTTGAGTCCTTCATCAGCCGCTACAGCGAGGATGATGATGTCAGTCAGTTTCGCTCCACGAGAACGCATAAGCGCAAAGGCTTCATGACCCGGAGTATCAAGAAATGTGATCTCTCGACCATTACGATTGATCTGATAAGCCCCTATCTTCTGCGTGATGCCTCCAGCCTCTCCAGAAGCAACATTTGTCTTACGAATAGAATCGAGAATCGAAGTCTTACCGTGATCGACATGCCCCATGACAGAGATAATTGGTGGACGTGCTACTTTCTCCGTCGGATCATCTCCAGCGAGCAGAGCTTCTATGTTCCCGTCCATGAGGTCGGTAATATTTGAATCAGTTGAGTGAGCTTTTTTTACTTTGATATTAAATCCTTCCGCAATGAGGAAACAAGTATCAAAATCTATCTGAGAATTAATATTGACGACGATACCATTTTTCATGAGCTCGCCGATGATGCGAGCCAGCGGGATACCGATTTTATCAGAAAATTCTTTGACCGTAAGAAAATCCCCAATTTCGACTTCTTGACCAGATCGATCGACAAGAGTCTGCTTGATATCATCGATATTTTTTTCTTGTTTTTCACCGACGATACTCTTTTGACGTCGAAAAGTATCGAGGTCTTCTTTTTCGGTTGCCAGAAATGCGAGCTTATGTTTTGAGCCCTTTTTAGTTGGTTTGAAATTTTTCTTCGGAGCATCAGGTTTACGAAAATTCCCCTTATTTTGAGCACCTCCTGGTCTCTGAGAATTGCTATTCGAAGGACCTCCTGGTCGACGAGCTCAAAAACCACCTGAAGATGATGGCGAACCAGAATTATTAGATGAAAATCTAGGACGATTTGGACCAGGAAATGAGGGACGAGATGCGCCAGAAGAGTTCTGACTTGGAGCAGGACGGTTATGAAACACGACTGCCGGACGACTGACAAATTTGGTACCGAGGTCGAGCTTGCCGCTTTCAGGAAGCTGGACTTTCCGAGGGGTATATTCAGCAGGGGTCTCTACTTCAGGAGCTGGATTTGCTGCTGGCGATACGTCTTCGATCGGTGCGCTCATCTTTTCTGGTGCTGGTGCAGAAGAAGCAGATTTTTTTGCCACGATTTTGATTTTCTTTTTCTCGACTCATGCTCCCGATTGTGTCGTATTGGGACCAATATTTGCATAATAATCATCTCCGGATGTTGGTTTGACCATAAAAAAGCCCTATAAAATTATAGGGCATAGAGTATAAAAAAAGTATGAGAAGTCAAAGTGTTTTCCTCAATTAAATCGGCAATTTCATATTTTCCTCACTGGAGTCTCAGAGGATTTTTTTGTAGCTGTCATGATCTTCATTTTCGACACCCTGCACAAACACGTGTTTATAGGATTGTTTCTCTTCTGTTTTCCGCACAATGACGCCACCGACTACGAGGAGAAAACCTCATAGGAGAGTCAATACCAGGCCAGACATACCGGTAGTCATACGGATATTGCTACTGACAGATATGGTACTGGCAGCTCACATCAGACAAATACTAACAATGATCGTCATGAGGATGATCAGACTTCAAAATCTCACATAGATATACTCCGAGCCAAAATTCATATGCCAAGTTTTCTGCATTTTCTGAGTAAAATCATACGAGACAAGGTGGATCAAAAGTATGACGAGCAAAATAGAAACCCACCAGCCAATACCACCACACAAAAGTGAAAAAGCTCCAATACTACTGTCTGCATCTATCTCAATCCACGGAGAAAAAAGTCATAAAATAATACAAACAATACCAGCAATAACGATTTTGATGCCCCACGATGATTTCATAAAAAATCACCAGACATTCTCTATGTATCGAACAAGAAAAAAATGGTGGATTCAACGCCTGGAACGAAAGGGTGTGTAGGGAGACATATGTGCGACTTTATACTGATAAGGGCTTAAGAGTAAAGAAGAATACATTGACTACGAAAAAGTTTCAGCGTATACTTAAAACCATGTCGAATCAGCGTCCAAATACAGTCGTGGTCATGTTTTTGCTTATTCTGAGTACCATACGTATTCTGTGCGAAAGTTGCTACAAAGGAATCGTGGCGCTGCTCGTAGGCAAAGTAATTCCTCTCAAGAATGTCCGGACAGTACGGCTCTGGCACTGGTGAATTCTGAGTGGTCCAAAATCATTTTGGCAATCACCAAGCATACAAAAAATTGGTAGAATTGTGTCAACAGTGATACAAGTAATATTTTATCCAAAAAAATAATGCCTCTCCGAAAGCGCACATCTGGTTTTACTCTCATAGAAATCCTCGTTGGGGTGATGCTTTCAGGACTTATTTTGACAGCTGCTTACAGCTCTTTTCAGGGTATCATGAAGAGTCAGATACGCCTCGGATGAGTCATAGATATTCAGCGAAATCTTTTTTACCTAAACGAGAAAATGGCATCTCTTATTCACGGAGGAGGCACACTAGACTATGAAGAATATTTTAATCGCAGAATGCTCTGATATGGGCAAGGATTTGTACCAAAAGACCTTCTTCATCCTGAAAAATGATCATCCTATACTTTTAGCACTGTTTCAAAGTATGGAAATGGTGATGTCAGTGGACCAAAAATATATCTCTGCGGTAAGGATAGCAACACTCTCGGTCCTGATGCATGTATCTGAACAAATGCCGTCTATGAAGCATCGAGTACGCCAGGGAAATTCATTGAAATATCTCAGCCTCATTCTCTCGCACAAACACAACAAGCCTATCGTCAGTATCGCGAGCTAGGGTTTAACTACGCTCCGAGTCTTCCCTCTTCTATAAAGCTTCCAGCTATTTTCCCCGCGGATGGTACGCCTCCTACGAGTATGCCAAAGATGAATAGTGTCGGCCTCCCCGAACTCTATCTCATAAAAAAACTGCCAGATGGATCGTACGAGCGTACCTATTTCCGTCATGTGTATGAAGAAGACCCTAACTACGATTATACCAAAAATCCTTGTACGCCTCCAGCCATGGATTATTGCATAGGAAAGATACAGATGACACGCCTTGTCAGCTGTGACAATCTCGATAAAACAGGGGCTGCCGATAAACCAGACGGAACAATTGATGCATGGCTACCACAAGAAGATTTCACAAAATCTGGAACACCAGTACTCTGCACCTCCATAGACACCATCACAGACATAAAAACAGCCAATGATGACCTATTGTGGGTCGATGTGAGCTCGCCAGACATGAATATCACTACAGCCTATTTCTTGCCTTCTCCGCTCAAGATACCGAGTCTCATGTCTGGGACAGGAGAAGCAGAACCAAAATCACCCACTATTCAGATGCACCTAGAAGTAAAACTCTCTGAAAGTATCCAGAGACGTGGTCTCCTGGGAGATGAATCAAATACGCCACGAATGCTCATAACTACATTTGATCTCGCAGATATATAAAATTATGCATCAAAAAAAATACAGATGATCCGCTCTCTTTGTGACTATTATGATTACCAGCATAGTACTGCTTGTGGCGATGATATTGCTTGAGCGTATTATTCCGTATTCACGACAAATTCGAGGCATGCAAGACTCTCTCCAAGCATATTACACAGCGAGAAGCGAGGTAGAAGTAGGCCGATTTCTCTTCTCAGAATCATCAGATACAAGTGGTATACGGAGAAACATCGACACAGGCGAGTGAAGAATAGGATCAAGTGAACCTATCGCTCTCGGCATGCCAAATATCAGCAACTCAAAAACTGGAGAATCTGTCGTTATAGCTCAGGATAGAACTATCCCGATGAATATCCTGCTCTATGATAATGACGCAACAGCCGTTGGTTATGGGACCAGTAAAGGAAAGCCATCATATCATCTTTTGAGTTCTTTTGGATGAGGTCTAACATTTGATCTCAGTGGTATAAATACCGGTAGTGGGTTTGGTCTCAACCTCGCGATAGATCCGGATATGCCTAGTCCCCAGACCATAGGAGTCGAGTTTATTTACAGTAAGGAAAGTGATAATCCATTCTTTGGAACCATAAATATCACAGGAAATGGTAACATATTTGATGCAAAAAATGCGGATAATGAAACTCTCTCCTATTTTCTCGCCGGCCAGAACTGTCAGGTGGCTCACTGTTTTATGAAACTGCAGCTCAAAACACCATCACAACCCTCTGTAAATATCAATCTCTCCGTGCCTTCATCATCTATTAATACAATACCGGATCTCAATGCCATACTCATAGCCGATGGACTCTCTGACAACGGCCAATATCACGCTCGTATTGTAGAACTCATACCCGTTACACAGAGCATTTAAAAACCCCGGAAAACCGGGGTTCTTATTAATATTGATAGAAAAAACTATTTCTTCATGCCTTTTGGCTGGTAGAGGTTACGACCGACACGTTCAAATACTTTCTTGTTCTGGAGGTTCATGTAGATAGTGTTTGATTTGACGATACGTGTTTTGAGAACTTCTGCTGTGATATCATCAGAACTCATAGGCTTCTTGAGTTGTTGAAAGATTTCAAGAATGACATCCTGGACAGTACCAGAAGTGTATCCCCATGCCTTGAGAGCATAGATACCACGACCGATGAGGACGAATTCTCCGTTGCGGATAAGCTCATTGTGAACTGTATTTACTTTTACTTTTGTGTTAAAGTGACCAGAAATAGAGTTAGCGAGTTCGAGGAAGTGAAGTGGCTTGTTTGTCTTCTTGAAGATATAGATAGCCTTGTCCTTGAGTGTTTTTGGATTGAGGATGTGCCAGCTTGCGAGACCGATCATGACTTTTTCACCTTTGACGACATCGAGAAATACATCCATGATAGCATCCACGAGTTTTTCGTTGAGGAAAGCAAACTGTGGTTTGTAGACTTCGAGTATTTTTTCATAAAGCGCTGTCTGCTCCATGACATCTCGACGTTTCTTGAGGATTTTTACTGCTTCAGAATGGACTGATTCGATAGATTTTCGAGTGATTTGTGGTTCATGAAAATAGGTCACAGTGTTGAGACGTGGTTTGCTTTTTTGCATGTCAAAATCGGCCTGAAGAATGACCTCCATCATGCCTTTGTTGATAACTCCAGCCATGCCGAGTTCCTTGATGAGGACAGAGACGAGAGCATCTCGAGACATGATACCGCTATGTTCATGGAGAATACGTGCTGCCATAGCCTGGATATCTGCAAGAGGGGTGCTCTTGATCATGCTTCCTATACTTTTGACACCTTTATCTTCGATTTGTCGAACACGTTCACGTGTAATACCATAATTGTCGCCTATTTCTTGTAATGTTTCCTTATGACCGTAAAGCCCGATACGATGAGTAATAACATATGACTCTTTGTCGCTCAGTCGTGAGAGAAGTGATTCAAACGCTGACTGAATATTTGCAGCAGTAATAGCAACCATAAATTTGAAAAAGAAATAAATCGCTAACTTAAAATCTACATATATATATACGAATCTTTGTACGGAAGTCAAAGAAAAATTTAAATCCTATTTTGCTTGACAAGGAGCTCGCGCCACTTTTCTTCATGTGCAAAAGCGTCGAGGGCTGCTGCCTCTTGAGCGAGTTTCTTATTTGTACCACTACCTGTGCCAATCGTCACTCCTAGTATAGAGGCAGAGATAGTAAAAATTTTTTCATGATCTTTCCCTTCTTCCGAAAGAACAGTATAAACCGGGGTGACGTTGAGATGTTGCTGTATGACTTCTTGAAGACGAGATTTGGGATCCTTGATCTCCATCTTGACTCTATCAGAAGCAAACACTACATCCCGAACTACTCTCAAAACAGCATCAAATCATTGATCGAGATAGAGGGCTCCGAGTATAGCCTCAAACATATCAGCAAGAATGTTAGGATTTTTTGTGCCTCCAGCATTTCGCTCACCCTGAGACATCATGAGAACCCCATCCAATCCATAATCCAGAGCAATAGCAGCCAGATGGCTCCCGCGGACGTATCCACTGCGCAGATCTGTCATCCAGCCCTCATCTTTCTCTGGATATTTTTGGAATATGAGATGGGTCATAGAGAGCTCGAGAGCGGCATCTCCGAGAAACTCGAGGCGCTCATTATGTTCTGGGGCCTTATTTTCATTCAAAAAAGAGCGATGTATGCACGCGGTCTCAAAAAGAGCGATATCTCCAGGGACAATACCGAGTTTCGTGAGAACAGAAAGAAGAAGAGAAGAATCTCTCATGATTTATGCAGAGTGAAAAAGAGAATATTCTAGCGGTTTTCGTGTGTTCCAGGTTGATTTTATATCATTTTGTCGAGATAAAATGACATTCAAAACACCATTAATAAGCTTTTTCCCTGCATCATCAGAATACCGTTTTGCGAGCTCTATAGCCTCATCGATAGATACTCGTGGTGGGACATCATCAGGACATAAAACCAGAAGCTCAGCGAGTGCTATGAGGAGAATGAGTGCATTGATAGTAGGGAGCGTTTTTATATCGTATTTTGGAGCACATTCGTAGATGACAGAGAGGAGCTTTCATTCTTGTTGGAGGATGATAGTCTCCAGGGCCTCAGCATACGCATCATCTATCCTATCAGCATCTTCAAAAAAATCAGCTTCCTTTGACACAGACACACCCGCGATAACGCGGGTATAGAGAGATTGAAGCAAAAAGCGACGAGTTCGAGAACGGGAAAAGGACATAAGGAACACAAGATAGAAGCGTCAAAGCTCGCCGAACACTACCCTCGATTACTTCGCACGAATCACTTTCTTTGGTTTTTTAGTTGCCTTTGGCGCCTGAGCTACAATGGTGAATGGCTTATGAGTCACGCCGATGATAGCACCAGACTCATCTCGGAGAAATGGTGTTCTTTCGAGTAGTTTCTTGCCAGCACGGATTTCCCAAGCAGACGTACGGATACGTGTCTTAGACTTGGATTTTTTCTTTTTTGGAGAGAAAGTCATAATAGATAAAAATTAATAATTGCTGCTTGTGATTATTCGCCCAAAGTAAATGGAAGGAGAGCCATGATACGAGCTTTTTTGATAGCAGAAGAGAGCATCTTCTGAAATTTGAGACTCACACCAGTATAGTATCGAGGCGTGATTTTGCCATAACGAGAGAGATACTTTTTGAGTGTATCGACATCTTTGTAATCGATGTATTTTACTCCTGCAGCCTTAAATGGGCACACAGTTTTGAGTTTTTTCTTAGACATAATAAATAAATGAAATTAAAAAACGTTCTCCTCTTCCATGTCGACATCGAGGATATCAGCATGTTCAGGAGCAGGGTCACTGGATTGATCTTCATAACCAGGAGCATCTTCTCTTTTTGAGAGAAAGATGAGATTCATGACGACGATTTCTGTACGGTGAAGGCGAGTACCATCTTCGAGCTCTTTTGTGCGAGTTTTGAGACGACCTTCGACATAGACGAGTTTACCTTTTCGGAGATACTGGTCACATCGATCCGCGAGCGGACCCCACGCAATACAGTTACTAAATTCTGCTTCGCTCTGAATAGCTCCTGTTTTATCCTTAAATACACGGTTTGTAGCAACGACAAAAAGAGCACTTTTGGCACCACCGGTCGTAGTACGAACGAGTGGATCTTTTGCGACATTTCCAATAAGTATGACTTTATTAACAGTTCTCATAATAAAAATCAATTAAGCAGGAATAACAGTCAAAAGATATCTCCACAAGCCTTTTTTGA
>CAYVZT010000046.1:0-7456 GCA_964456455.1 uncultured Candidatus Peribacteria bacterium
AGAAGCGGAATAGTCTCCTTGATTGATGGGTTTTTTGAGGAATTCGAACATACAGAGAGTATATAATTATTATGAATCTATGCAATATTTGCGCCTGCGGCTTGTGCGAGTTTTTCTGTTTGCTCATGGGCACCGAGACTTGTGACGATATCATCGATATTTCCCATCATAATAGAGGGGAGATTTGAATAATTTTCGCCTATACGATGATCAGTGACTCGATCTTGGGGGAAATTATATGTTCTGATCTTTTCACTTCGATCACCCGTCCCTACTTGTTCGAGACGAGCAGCACTGAGTTCTTTATTTCTTTTTGCTTCTTCAAAAGCATAGACTCGAGATCGCATGATGCCAAGAGCTTTTTCTCTATTTTTAATTTGGGAGCGTTCGTCCTGACATTCGACGACGATACCTGTTGGTATATGGACCATACGGACGGCAGATTCTGTTTTATTGACATGTTGACCACCAGCTCCACCAGCTCGACTCACAGATATGTCGAGATCTTCATCACGTATTTGTACATCGAGTTCATCGACTTCTGGGAGGATGGCAACTGTCACTGTACTGGTGTGGACACGTCCTTTGTTTTCTGTAGCTGGAATTCTCTGGACACGATGTGTGCCACCTTCGAATTTGAATTTTGAATATGCCCCGTCTCAAATCACCTTCATAACTACTTCTTTGATACCACCAGCATCGTTGCGAGACTCAGACATCATCTCTATCTGAAAATGATTCTTCGCTGCAAAAAGTCTATAACATTCGACGAGTTCAGCACCAAATAATCCAGCCTCATCGCCACCAGCACCAGCACGGACTTCGATAATGACATTTTTGCCATCATTTGGGTCTGGTGGTATGAGCGCGATTTTTATTTTTTCTTCGAGGACTGGGATTTTTTCTTCGAGCGCAGAGACCTCTGTCTTGGCCATCTCACGAAGTTCAGCATCTGATTCGTTTTGAAGTATATTCTTGCTTTCCTCGAGATCGTTGAATGATTTTTTGTAGTCCTGATAGAGCCCTACGATGTTATCGAGAAACTTTTTTCGGATCATAGTTTCTTTGAGTTTCTTCTGATCACTAAAGATACTTCCTTCTGCGAGGAGTGATTCTATGTTTTTGCTTTCTTCTACGAGATTGGTCAGGTCAAATTTCATGGCCCTATACTATCGAATTTTTCTGAAAATCAAACTTCCCTTTGAGGTAATTGATGACGATATCGACCATTTTTGGCTCTTCTCACTCGTGCATCCATTCATTATTATCGACTACGAGATCTGCGTACTGTTTTGATGGTTCTACATATTTCCTGTATCCAGCTTGTACAAATGTGATATAGAAGAGGATATCGTCTGCGATTCATTTTTCTCCTGCATGAGCACGTTTTGCCCCACTTCAGAAGTCTCTCATAAATCGACGCGCCATCCTATTTACAGAAGAAAGTTCGATAAAAATACTCACATCACTGAGTTCTCGTAAGCGAGGATCGTGAAGACCAAAGAGTCCATCAAGAATAATAAAATCAACTGGTTTGACGATTTTTCAGGGCTTTCTCTGGCTTTTTCCTGTAGGGTTATTCCCAAAATCATATTCCGGAATCTGGACTTCTTGTCCATTTTTGAGCATCTCAATATGTTTGACGAGGAGGTCTGTTTCGAGCGCTTCTGGCGTATCAAAATTTTTAAATTTTTTACCTTCAAATTCTACTTCGAGACTTTCAGGAAAACGATCAGCAGGGTAATAATACATATCGTAGGGAATAGTATCGACCTTATCTTTTCCAAATGTTTCGATGATTTTTTCTGCGAGATAGCCCTTTCCAGAACCGCTTCAGCCTATGAGATTAATGAGATACATATTATAAAAAACTAAGAAAATCCTGTACCATGGCTTCCATAAATCGATCGCGATCAACTTTTGTTACCACGAAAGTATGTGTATTTGGCTGTGCCACATTTCGCAGGTCGGTAACTGTTTGTCCTCGTGTAAATTCACCCTTTGTTTCTACGCGTATTGGTAAAAATTGACCATAGAAAAGGTGCGGATAGATGAGCATAGCGATAACACTCGGATCGTGGACGAGGAAACCTTCTGTTCCGGCTGTTTCTCGGAAAGCCATATTGGTTTTGAATGTATGAAGCGTGAGGGCTTCGAGAAATTTTGCTTTCTTTCACTTCAATCATCGAAGGATAGTCTGCATCTCGTGACGAGTAAATATGAGCTGACTCGTGACGTCGAGAGGAAGAAGGATGCTATTATGAACAGAAGTAAACACTTGATCGGCAGAATCTGGATCATAAGAAATATTAAACTCTGCGACAGGAGTGACGTTTCCAGGAACACGAACAGCACCGCCCATAGATATGATTCTTGTTGGATGAATTCATTTTTTTATCAAGCGAGCAATATTTGTCAGTGGTCAGAGTGTTAGTATTTGTACATCATCATGTTTTTTTGTGAGTTTTTCGAGGAGTTCATCGCTAGAGAGTGGGATTTTTGGAGTTCGGACACTAGGGAGGTATTTGCTGGCATTTCCGAGTCCATCTTCACCATGAATATGGCTTGCATCAGGACTTTTGACGACTATATCTGATTTTCCGACGGGTACATCGAGGATATCCATGAATTCACAGGCACGAAGTGCATTTTTGTACGTAATTTCAGCTCCGACATTGCCTCCTGTTGTGGTAATGGCAAGAATCTTAATGGTTCACTTTTTATGAAGTCAGAGAGCCCAGAGAAGCGCAAAAAAATCATCAGCACCAGGGTCACAATCGATGATTACATGAGGTATTTTGGTATTCATGACTCTAGGATGCCATATTTTGAGCCGATTTGCAACTTTTTTAGACCTTTTTGAAGCGCTCTGTTCCGTCTGGTAAAATTGCCATAAAATCCTCTATTTTACGGACAAAAACAGGATCTTTTGAAAACTCTTCACCGAGATCGGAGATAGGGTAGAGTGCACGGTAGACGACGAGATCTCGAAGCGTCTCTTTATCCTTTGCAATACAGACAATTTCATACCGTTTGTCTGGGTTTTTGTAGTGTGTATACCGCTCTCATGCGTGTGGTTTTAGTCTTGTCATAGGGCAATAGAGAGAGCGAGAAGAGAAGAGTTTTTTTGGCTGGCGGTACCGACGATAACTCCATCAGTGATACGCAGAATCGGAGCGATATTTGTATCATTCACACTCCCACCATAGATAATACTCTTATTGGTAAAATCCTTGAGAGCTTCCCGAAGTATATCGGTCACTATTTCTATATCTTCGAGTGTCATCGTTTTCCCTGTTCCGACAGCAAATCCTGGCTCATAGGCAATAATGATTTTTTTATCTTTTGGCCAATTTTCGAGCACTACGAGCTGTACTTTCAGTACTTGTTCGAGGGTATCTTCCTCTTTTAGGGGGCCTACACAGAAAATCGGTGTGATATTCTGGTCTATGATTGATTCGAGTTCGCGCTTGATTTCCTTATCTGTTTTTCAGTCAATTCTCTCAGATATATGACCAATCAAACAGTAGGGAAGTGCGCTTACTGCATTGACCCTCTGTGCACCAAGAGGGATTTTGGTAGAAATAGTATCAGTCAGGGCGTCACCAGGAAAAACAATCCAGGAGTAATCAGGATAAATATTTGCTACATCTTCCACCGTCTTCAATAAAGCTTGAGCAGATTCAATAGTTTGTGTTTGTTTCCAGTTAAGAGCGATTATTTTGTTCATAATATTTTTTCGAGAGGGAGCTCATCGAGGCTATGAATGACGAATTCTCATTCTTTGGTACGAGCACGATCCATATCGTAGATGGTGATAGGGGTATCAAAATCAGCAGGAGTCATATGAATACGGTCATCGACGAATACAGTACTCTCTGGTTCATAGTGAGCAATGATTCTCTTGATAATTTCTGTTTTATTTCGTATACGAGTGACAATTACTTGGTTGACGAGCTTACTTGCTCCTGTGATTCGTACTTTCATCTCATGAAAGATCTCGTCCCCAGCAGTGAGAATGACAGTTTTGACATTGGATATACTCTGAAGCTTTGTGAGAAAAGGAACAACATCTGGGAAAAGCTGATTTGGCATACCAGCATTGATAAAAAACTGTTCTGGATTGTGAATGTTCAGTTCTTTTAAGAGTTTCTCATAGACGAGGATGTCATCAGGTCAGCGACGATATTTTTGATAGATTTCAGTCGCCTTTTCCACATTAGGAAGTGTCTTCGTACGAAAAATATTGCCTTCTCCATAAGGGCCGTACGCATCGCCGAGAGTGTTGTCGAAATCAAAGATAAAGAGGAACATAGTTATTCTTTTATGTAAATAATTGTTTTAAACCATCTAATACCAAATTTTCATGAGTATATTTGAACCTCCACATTATCACCAATATTTGTTTGCTCATAAAGATTTTGATCAACATGAATTTCCCTATTTGTATCTGGATTGATCCAGTCTTGAATTAAAATATTATAAGTTACAGATCATTTGTCACTTGTGTAAGTATTCTTATTGAGAACTGTGGAGGTTCTATTTTCTAGAGGTCAATTTGTGTCTGAATTTATATTAAAATACAGCAAAAAACCTCATATCATAAAAAATAAAAATATAACTCATAGAATTTTTTCTCACAATTTTGACCATGTTTTTTCTTTGCTTAATAGTTCTGGAAAAAACTTGTAAAGTACAGATGTATATAATATAAATACTACAAATAATGTCCTGAATTCATAGTACTTAAAGGACACCACGGCTGTATAATTTTGGTATAACAACATTAAGCCAAAAATAAAAGGCAATATAAAAACTCCTGCCAATAAAGGATGTGTTCCTTTTCTTGAGTGTTGACTCCTTCAGATATTTTCGGTGAAGTATTCTGTTTTATTACCTAAGTAATATTTAGCTACAAAAAGAGTAAAAAGAGGGTAACAAGAAATAAAAAATATGAAATATTTTTCATACTCATAGATATATTGTCTTCCAAAGAAAAAAAACAGTAAAAGTGCATATGGAATGTGGGTTCAAATAATTTTTACGATTTTTTCTTTGTTGGCAACATTTCTTATGTTGGTGGCCTTATCGGAAGAGGCATTTAATATGAGGGACTCCATTCTTTTATCTTCTTCTGCGTCTAAATTTTTAAAATTTTCCTGCATCCAAGAAAATAAAATATCAGCATGGTCAAACATGCTATAAATATGGATTTTATCACTTTTTGTTTTGAGATGAACATCGAGAGTGTATGCTGTATTGGCAAGTGAAAATCAGATGATATCTGAATAAAATAGTTCTTTACTTCAAAAAATACCCTGTTCAATAATGCTCAAATCTCGTATATTTATCTTACTTCTCTTAGCACTTAAAAAACACAACATTCAAAAAAATAAAAATAGTATTCCTAATACACTAAATATAATATAGTCATTTTTTTGACTTCATAAAAAGGCTCAAAAAAAACATCAAATAGCGGCTCATAAGAAAAGAATAAAGCCTCCATAAAGAAATATTCTCCATGATTTTGAGATACGAAAATCGGTAATCTTCGGAAGTTGAATTTTATTCATATTTTTTTAAACAATTGCAATATTCTTATCGAGATACACATCCTGAATCGCTTGAATCAGTTCTACACCTTCATTCATCGGCTTCTGAAATGCTTTTCGACCAACAATAAGACCATGTCCGCCAGCCCGTTTATTGATTACTGCTGTCCTGACTGCTTGAGCGAGATCATCATCTCCGACACTTGGACCACCAGAGTTGATGAGTCCGACACGGCCTGCGAAACAATTTACAACTTGATAACGACACATATCAATCGGATGTTCTCCGATATGTTTTTCATAGGCATTTTTATCTTCTTTTCCGATGTTTAGGTTTTTAAATCCTCCGTTACAGTCAGCCATTTTTTGTTTGATAATATCAGCCTTGATAGTGACGCCGAGATGCACTGCTTGAGAAGTGAGGTCAGTCGCTGTTTCGTAGTTTACGCCATCTTTTTTAAAAGCATTGTTTCTTACATAACACCACAGAATTGTTGCCATGCCGAGAGAGTGTGCGAGTTCAAAAGCCCCCGCAACTTCGATCAGTTCTTCTCGGCTTGTCTCAGAACCAAAGTACACCGTTGCTCCTACTGCTACAGCACCCATATTGTATGCTTCCTGTACACTGCCAAACATGATTTGTCGTGGTACTTGAGGATAGCTCATGAGCTCGTTATGATTGATTTTGATGATAACTGGTATCTGCCCCTCAAACATCCTCTTCACCATGCCGACCGCACCAAATGTCGTCGCAACAGCACTACAACCTGCTTCGATGGCGAGACGAAAAATATTTGCTGGATCAAAATAGAGAGGATTTTTGGTAAAAGAAGCGTTTGCAGAATGTTCTATACCCTGATCGACAGGGAGGATAGAGAGATAGCCAGTATTCGCGAGTCGGCCATGCCCGTAGAGTTTTTTCAAACTCTCAATAACTTTCTCAGATCTATCCGATTGTTCAAATGACTCGTGGATAAAATTTGCTCCGGGAAGAATCAGTGATTCTTTTGCTATTTTCGGTGTGAAATGACCGAGCAGGGATTCTGCCTCTGCTCAGAGAAGTTTTTCGATATTGGTCATAATTATTACATTAAAATACTTTCCTAGTATAGTCTCTCAAGACTGAAGACAAGGGCATTTACTTTACTTTTTATGATTTGCGATTTCCAAAAAGAAAATCCCAGAAGAGTAAAATAACTCATCCTGTGATGGCAATATCTGCGACATTAAATACTGAAAAATACTGTACACTGATAAAATCCGTCACAGAACCAAATACTGTTCGCTCAAGAGCATTGAGAAGTCCTCCAGTGATAATCATAACGTAACCAGTTTTTTCGAGTTCAGAAATACGATTCCATGATTTCCGGAGAAAAACTCCAATACCGAGGAGTATAAGAGGGATAACAAAAGAAATTCCAGGCAGGGGGGTACCGAAAGCCACACCAGTGTTTTTGACATGGGTGATTCTGATAATATTTCAGATGACAGAAAAATCAGGATTTGAAATATTAACCCAATATTTTGAGAGAATATCTAAGATTATAATAAAAAAGAGGAGAATTATTTTTTTCATTTCGTTTGTCTTTTTAGAATTCAGAAAAACCAAAGAAATATTCCTAATGGTAGTATTATAAAATAAATATTTCCTAAAATTGATTCTAATAAAACTAAAAATATCCACAGAATATCGGCTTCTTTTTCAAATTTCTGAAAAATAAAAGTATCACCAAAAATACTCATAATATATATGAGAAAATAAATTAATAATATGCTAATTAAAGGAAAAAACATGAATATTAATCCATACTTTTTATATTTATTAATATTTTTAGACATATTTTATTTCTTCTTCCCAAATACTTTCTTTTTTCCTGTATCACCTTCAGCGAGTTTTTTCATGA
>CAYVZT010000047.1:0-7249 GCA_964456455.1 uncultured Candidatus Peribacteria bacterium
ACCAGGGACCTCGTCCTTATCAGAGACGCGCTCTAACCAACTGAGCTACACACCCTCAAAATACTAGTACGGTGATTATAAAAGCAAAAAACAAATTGCAACAGAATTTATGAAAACTAATTATTTTTAATTAGAATCTTGGTAAATTTCTGTTTTGACGGCATAAATCACGACATCTCCTTTCCCGATATGAGAAGTATCGAGATGTATCTTCTGTATGACTTTGTGGTATATCTCTTCTCCAGAAAGTGTAGGAGGGAGAATATGAGGTAAGATAATGCCTACTTTTTCTTGTTTTTGGCAGAGGAGGATGATTCACTCAGATTGGCTATCTATGTCATCTGGATGGTGCAGGAGTCTCCTGTCACTATCTCGAAATACATCGACACGATAGTGTAGTTTTCTAGCCTTTTCTGGATTATTGAGATATGGCTCAAAGCGTGCATCCTTTGTGAGAAGTATCGTATTCTCTATGAGCTCTTCGAGTGCATTTTCGTGAATTGGATATATCCGACCACTACTTCCGACTACATTTTCCCCGTCACTGACAGTCACAAAAACAGGTATTTTTTCTTTTAATATGATTGATCCTGATGTTTGAATATCTTCTGCTCTGAGAATTTTTTTTTCAAAAATATAGGATTCCAGGATGTTGCGAGCTATATCTTGCATATTTATGAATTATTTGATGTAAATGTTATTTTTTGAGCTATACTTTTATTTTTTTTCCATTCTATGATTTTTTGCAAAATGTCAGATATTTCACCGATACAAGGTACGGATGTGTCTTTTTGATTTTTTGCTTGAAAATATGACCAAAATACTGCTAGAACCAAGAGCATCATAAGTGGCATATTCCACGTATAGACGCTATAAATAGATAAAATATTTATTAGTATAGCCTGAATCTCTGCTTGGTGTACGTCTTTATTTCTAGCAGCAAACCATATTTCTACTATACTAATAAGCGGTATCATGAGTTTTGTACTCGCATGTAGTGTGATATTTTTATTATATTTTTCTGTTTCTTCCTTTTGTATACTTTCCCAATTCGGTAGTTCTTTTCCGGGCTTAAATATATTGATAGTGTATGTGAAAATTTTCTTTATAAATATATGTACATCGACTGCAGAGTAGAGCTTATCTCACACGATATTGATGCTATCATTTGATGATAACATGACTCCTTGATATACAATCCAAAAAGTGGTTGCACACAGCCATGTAATAAAGAGGGTGAGGCTTGGATCAATCCATAGACATCATGCTGATACTATAAACGCCCAATTACCGAATTTTGTCCCACCAGAGAGAAAATTTCCATATTTTTGGGAGAGATATATTCATACAAATGGTATATGAGCCAGTAAAAGTGGTACTTTTTGGTCTTCTGATAATGTCACTTCATTATTGAGTCACTTGAGCTCAGAAAGATTGATACCCTTGAGACTAAAATGTGGTTCTTTTCAGAGCATCGCTCTGTACATGCCAATTCCGAGTACACCTAAAAGTACAAAAAATCATATAAATATCAGAATATGAACCCATGATATCTCGAATATGATGATAGAGCTAAAGTTTCTCGAATATATCAGTGCTGCAATAAGTAACAGAAAACCTATGTGAATCAGTGCTGCATAACGAGAATGTGAACGTACAAAATGATTACTAAAGCGTTCTTCGCGCGATAAGAGCATAAACACTGCCAGAAAGCAATAACTCACGGTCGCATTATGTCTCTCTGTTGATGAAATGGTGGTTTCTGTAGTCATAAATCCATGGTATCATATTATTTCTCATATTACAAGCATTGGTATAACAAAAAACCAGTTTTTTAAACTGGTTTTTTAGAAATATCGGATTTGAATTATTTTTCTTGTGTTATTGCGTGAAAAATCGCCCCACAGATAGCGCCACAGATATTCGCTCCGAGTATGGTCATCCATCCAAATTTTGACAACCCAAATAAGCCTAATCCTAGCAGAACTGCTGGATTGAAAAACCCACCAGAAATACCGCCTACTGAAGCTATACCTACCATCACCACTGCACCTATTGCTAAACCAAAGTAATTATTACCGGCAGTAGATTTGCTTGCAGCGGTGTGGAGTACTACTGAAACAAGCATAAAAGTATAGATGAGTTCGGCTATAAATACGGATTGGAGACTTGGCGCAAGCTGAACCTGAGCATGATGGAGATTGAATCACTTTGAGTAAAGAAAATAGGCTATGACTGCACCTATGAGCTGCATAACTACGTATCAAAATGCTTGTTTAAATACTATTTTTTTACGTAACCAGAGGGCTAGGGTCACTGCTGGATTATAATGAGCTCCCGATACAGAAGCGCCCATATAGATCAAAACAGCCAAACAAATACCGACTGTCATAGGTACCAATACGGCACTTCCAATAGCTGTCACTGTCAAAATAGTAAAGATAAAAATGGCAGTAGATACAAGTTCAACAATATATTTTTTCATATAATATAAAAGATAAAAAATAAATTATGCCTCGTTATTGATGATTTTATCAATGAGGCCGTATTTGAGTGCCTGCTTGGCATCCATGAAATTATCACGATCACAGTCTTTCTCGATTTGTTCGATAGGTTGTCCTGTGTGTTTTGCGAGGATTTTGTAGAGAATAGAGCCAGTTTTGAGGATATGTTCTGCGGCGAGCTTTATCTCTGTTGCCTGACCTTCTGCACCACCGAGAGGCTGATGGATCATGATCTCTGTGTGAGGGAGAGCATAGCGCTTACCTTTTGCACCACCCGCGAGGATGACAGAACCCATACTCGCTGCCATACCGACGGCGACAGTGATGACATCGGGTTTGATATACTGCATCGTATCATAGATAGCGAGACCCGCTGTGACGTGTCCTCCGGGGCTATTGATATACATGGTAATAGGTGCTTTTGCATCTTGTTTTTCGAGAAAGAGAAGCTGAGCAATGACAGTATTTGCAACCATAGAATCGATAGCTTCTCCGAGAAAAATCACTCGGTCTTCGAGGAGTCGAGAATAGATATCATACGCACGTTCTCCGGAAGGAGTTTTGTCGATGATAGTGGGTATCAGTGTGCTATAAATCGGGAGACGCTTCTTTTTTGCCATAAATACGATATATTAAAATAATAAACAGCTATATGCTATCTGGAAAAGCCTATTATCAAGCGTAGAAGCGTTTCTTTACTCTTTTCATTTTTTCTTAAAATGGTGTTATCAATATTTTATGCTGATACGATTAGATAGACATCTCTGTGCAGAATTTCTCGAAAAATGAATCATAGATGTAAATGTCGACGTCATACATGCTGGTTGTGCTGGTTCCAAGATAGTCGTCATGCCACGAACTCAGTCTGATGATAGGATAGCTTCTGAGGTACATAACGGTGTTCGTTCTTGGATTATCCCAGAATTGGCGGGGAAACTCGATGGTGCTCAAATAGCTCGAGCAAAAGGGAAATATTATCTTGTTTCAGAGCATATTCAGTCTCGGTGTGGATGTGGGACGTCGTTTTCTTTTGAGAAAAAGAGCTTTATCAATTTTGAAAAAATAAATAAAATTAAGGCAGAATTTTCTCAGTTATACAAAAACAAAAGCTAATTTAGCTCGTATATAGATAGTCTATCAGTGAATCTTGTGTGGGCATTTTGCATTGCGGGAAAAACATAATTCATTCTTCTATCATTTCCTGAAACTCTGAAATATCATTTCTTTCGGCACAGCTAGGATTGATAGTGAGTCATGCTCGAATTCGCACATCAAGTCATAATCACTTTATCCCGTGAGCATTCGCCTTTACACATGCAGGTGTACTGACTCATCATGTTGTCCATTTCTTTGTTTTATGTGTTTGAAAATAATTTCTAGCAGTTGGATTTGCTGCTATGAGATCAGCATTACTGTTTCGAGAGAAGGATATGTATCACTGACCTGGTCGCCTCTTCCCGGTGTGTCATGATCTATATCATCTTTCTGCATATTCTATTATCTCCGGTAACGTCTCTCAAAATCATTCAAACTCTGCTATTACTACGGTTCATTTTTGACTCAAACAATGATAGACATGTTCACAAATATTTCTCTTTAATCTCCTAATCCATGTATAATTGTGCTCGAAAAATCCTCTTTGCATATCAATTATGAAGAGTCCGTGTTCTTTTCCGTATGGTCAAAAAGTATCTCAAGTCTGTATCATAAAAATATTTATATACAATAATACATATTGTCAATATTTCTTTGACTAAAAAAGAAGTCTCTTCAATACAATGCCATATATGTCTCAATTCAAAAACCTCCTAACAAAGTGAGTTTCTCGGATTATCGATGAAAAAAATCTCACAAAACGCCTCGAAAGTGGTAAAAAACTTCGTATCAAATTCGGCATCGATCCAACCGCACCTATCGTGCATATCGGTCATGCTGTTCCTATTTTGAAACTTCGAGAATTTCAAAAGCTCGGTCATGAAATCATCGTCCTCATCGGGGATGCGACCGCGCAAGTAGGCGACTCATCTGACAAGGATGCAGAGCGTCCGATGCTTGCACGACAAGAAACACTCAAAAATGCTGAGAAATACCTCTCATATTTTGGAAAAATTCTCGACCTGAAAAAAGTCGAAGTGTACTACAATAGTGAAGGGCTCGATGCAGTGAATTTCTGTGGAGTAGGAGAACTTGCGAAAAATTTCTCAGTGGCAGAAATGCTTGACCGTGATAATTTCTCAAAGCGCTATAAAGCTGGTATCCGTATCAGTCTCCAAGAATTCCTCTATCCGCTCATGCAGGGATATGATAGTGTCGCTATTGCCAAAAGATATGGCTCGTGTGATGTCGAGCTCGGAGGAAATGATCAATACTTCAATCTCCTCGCTGGTCGTACGCTCATGGAGGCTCACGGTATGGAGAAACAGGACATCATGATGTTTGACCTCATTATGGGGACAGATGGCCAGAAAATGAGTAAAACAAAAGGGAACTATATCTCGCTCGATATGTCAGCGAATGATATGTTTGTCCGTGTGATGGAAATCCCAGATGACCAAATTATCCCGTACTTCCAGAGTTGTACCACCGTCGATATGGAGGATATCGCAGATATAGAAAAAGAACTCAAAACAGCTCACCCTCGTGATATCAAAAAAAGACTTGCACGAGAAATCGTCGGTCTCTACCATCCTGAAGACGCTGTCGCAGGAGCAGAGAAATATTTCGAAGCAACGATTGCTGGTGGTGCACGTCCAGACGATAAAGATGTTAAAGTCTACGAATACGCCGTAGGGGAATATCCTCTCGTCACACTTATCCGTGAGATGGGAATGGTGGCAAATTCTACTGAAGCTCGAAATGCTCTCAGTTCTGGTGGTGTGAAGCTCGACGAAGTCGTCGTCACTGATCCGAAAATGATGGTCCAGGTCAACGCAGAAAAGAAGCTCGTGCAGGTGGGAAAGAAGAAATTCGGATATATCGTTGAGAAAAATTTGAAATCATAAAATATTTTCTATACTCTCCCTTGTTAGGTGGAGTAGTGCGGGGGTAGCTTAAATGAGCGAGAGCACTAAGGCTTCAACCCTTGGAGGTACCGGTTCGAACCCGGCCCCCCGCTCCAATCCTATAAGATACGCAGACATAGCTCAATTGGCTAGAGCGCCGCCTTGCCATGGCGGAGGTTGTGGGTTCGAGTCCCATTGTCTGCTCCATTAAGCCATATAAAATCCATCAAGTAATTGATGGATTTTTTGTAACTTTTCGTTTTTTCTTATACTTTAGCTATGAAGTTTCTGATTTTCTGAGACATTTATGGGAAAGTAGGACGAAAAATGGTGGCAAAATACCTGCCGGATTTACGTGCAAAATATAGTCCTGATGTGGTGATAGCGAATAATGAAAATATCTCACACGGAAAAGGTCCACGCATGAATCAGATTCGATGGTGTGAGGAAGTGGGTATTGATATTTTCACTGGTGGAAATCATACCCTCAGCTCCAAAGATGATATCCGTGAGTATCTCGATGCGCCGAATTCTCGTCAGCTCCGACCAATTAACTCCTATGGTGATGATATACCAGGTATGGGGGAGAGGGTATTTGAGTTTGGAGGCAAGAAAATCCTCGTTATCAATGCTCTCGGTACAGCCTATATGAGTGTCGAATATCAGAATCCTTTTCCTCTGATTGATACGATTTTAGCACAATATAAAGATGAGACACTTGAGGCAATTCTCGTCGATTTTCATAAAGAGACAACGTCAGAGGGTTATGCCATGGCGAATCATCTCGATGGTCGTGTCTCGCTCCTCTGGGGGACTCATACACATATTCAGACCGCTGATGCAGAGATATGGCCTGGTGGTATGGGATTTATCTCTGATCTTGGCTTTGCAGGGGTTCGTCGGAGCCTCATTGGTGTGGAATGGAAGACCTCAAAGCATCGATTTATAGAGGGGAGAAAAGAGGGTCTTATGTCACCTGATGAAGATGGTGTCGGTGTTCTCTCGGGCATGTATGTCGAAATCGTGAATAAAAAATGTGTCAAAATAGAACCTTTTAGAATCTGTGAATAATTATGCCTATCACTATCACTATAGACTGACCTGCTGGGAGTGGTAAAGGAACAACTGCAAAGAAACTCGCCGAAAAACTCTGATTCAAGTATCTCGATACGGGTGCCATGTATCGTGCTCTCGGTGTCTATCTTCACGATCGTGGAAAAGATCTCGAACACCTCACAAGCGCAGATACAGAGGGTATAGAGATAGGATTCGGATATTTCTGAAGTGTACAGATATTTGGCATCGATTATGAATCTCGTATTCGTACGGCTGAAGCAGGAACATATGCATCGCTTATCTCTTCTCAAAAACCAGCACGAGATATTGTTATAGAATCAGGTAAAAAAATAATAGCACAGAATAACTACGTTCTTGAGGGAAGAGATACTGGAACTATCTGGGCACCAGATGCTCAGGTAAAAATATATCTCATCGCCGATGCCTCTGCGCGAGCTCATCGCCGATGGCTCGAACTTAGTGCAAAATGAGAAAACATTTCAGAAGAAGAGGTACTTAAACAAATCTGCGAAAGAGATAACCGCGATATGACGAGAAGTGATGGTCCCCTTCGACAGCCAGCATGAGCTTATGTGGTTGACACAACACATATTGATAGAGAGGAACAAGTAGAGAGAATTTATGATATTGTGCAGGATGTTTTGCAAAAATAAGAAAATCTCTCAT
>CAYVZT010000048.1:0-6987 GCA_964456455.1 uncultured Candidatus Peribacteria bacterium
TTCGTATCCTTCGACGCCCTTGAGAGGGCCATGACTATCTCTTGTGCCATGAAGCAGATTTCGCATAACAGGCGAAAAAGTTCTATTGATGAGAGATGATTTCCCAGAACCACTCACACCTGTCACAACTGTGAGAGCTTCGAGTGGTATGTCGACACTGATATTCTGAAGGTTATTTTCTGTTGCACCTTTGAGCTTGATAAATTTCGTCGGTTTTTTGGATAAGGCAGGTATTTCTATAGTATTTTCGCCTCTCAGAAATCTCGCTGTCTCTGTGTCTGATTTGAGAAGTTTTGTATAGGTTCATTGAAAAACGATATTGCCTCAGTGGACACCTGCACCTGGTCAGATGTCTATAATCTCATCAGCTGTGCGCATGATATCTTCGTCATGTTCGACAACTATGACAGTATTTCAGAGATTGACGAGCTCCCGAAGATTGTCTATGAGAAGCCTGCTGTCTCTCGGATGGAGACCAATCGAAGGTTCATCAAGTACATAAGTAATACCCTCCAATCTTGTACCTACCTGTGTGGCCAGCCGTATTCGCTGAGACTCTCCTCCTGAGAGCGTGTTTGATCGACGAGCAAGGGTCATATACCCCAAACCAACTCCTTTTAAAAACTTGAGACGATCGCGGATGTTTTTGAGGACATTGCCCGCTATTTTTGAGTCTTCTGTAGATAATTTGAGGTCTTCAAAAAAATCTATACTTTTCTCCACAGATAGCTCGGCAATACGACCTATGTGTTTGTCTGTTATGACGACACTCCTAGCCGCCTCTCAAACTCTGTGGCCATGACATGTCGAACATGTCGAAGATACGACAAATGGATCGATTTTTTCATGCAGCGCTTCGCTCGTGTCGGGATCATGATAGACACGGTTCAGGTAGGGTATGATTCCAGGATATTTTGCATTCCATGGCTTTTGCATCTGTGGTGTCGAAAGTGACAATCGTTCTTCTGATCCATGAAGAATGATCCTTTTTTGTTTGTCTGTCAGGTCTTTGTAGAGGATTTTTGTTGGTATTTTATGGTGCTTGCAGGCCCCCTGAAGAACGAAATAATAATATGAGTCCGGTGTCCATGGCATGACACACCCCTCTTCGATGGTTTTATTTGGATCAATAGTAGATTCTTCTGTAAAGTTGAGGAGGGATCAGAGTCAGTGACACTCTGGACAGGCTCCGGTTGGGGAGTTAAAAGAAAAATGAGAGAGGGTGAGCTCCTCTGGTACATATCAGCAAAGAGGACAACGAAAAGCTCGAGAAAATATTTCCATCGACTCTTTTGCAAAATCATAGATACCAACAACTTCTTCCCCGTGCTCAAATGCGGTCGATATAGACTGTGATAGTCTGTCATTTTGGGTTGCATCTTCACTATCAATTTCGACACGATCGACAATAATCCATGGTTCGATTATCTTTTCTGGAAGGGCATCTGAGAGATTGTGGACACGATTGTTCGACAAATATCTCACAAATCCTTTTTGACCAACATAGTCTCGGAGATCTTCTGCGGTTTCAAATGTCTTTCGAATCTGAGCACAAATACCAACTCTCGTTTCGTTTTTGAGTTTTGAGAGATATTCTATGACGTCTTTATGGGTTTTCTTCATCATGGGTGTCCCATCATGAGGACATATACGGGTGCCGAGACTGAGAAATAAAAGACGATAAAAATCATATATTTCTGTGATGGTTCCAACTGTTGAACGCGGATTGTGGGCGACGGTTTTTTGTTCGATGCTGATGGTCGGGGTAAGTCCTCGTATTTCCTTCACTTTGGCCTCTTCACTCATGCCGCCTATGAACATGCGGGCATAGGTAGAAAGTGACTCCAAATAACGCCTCTGCCCCTCATTACAGAGCGTCGTAAAGGCAAGAGATGATTTACCAGATCAGCTCACTCCGGTGAGAACTGTCAAAGTATTTTTGGTAAAAGAGATATCTACATTGCGTAGATTGTGTGTTGTGACTCAGACAAGATCAATGGTATTGGACATAGAGAAAGCGATACGGCAGTATATAGATTTCGGTCTTTCAGACAAATTTTTTACAAATTAGATCTTTTCGCTTGCCAAAAAATATCCCACAACTTCTTTGGCTCATGCCTTTTTGAGGAGTTTTCAGAGGGT
This sequence comes from uncultured Candidatus Peribacteria bacterium, assembly GCA_964456455.1. Classification (GTDB taxonomy): domain Bacteria; phylum Patescibacteriota; class Gracilibacteria; order BD1-5; family JAGOOR01; genus JAGOOR01. The sequence goes on from CAYVZT010000048.1 coordinate 2,143, forward strand.
ATGGGCGGTATAGCCTGTGGTGATGAGATCGTCGACAAGTATTATCTTTTTATTTTTGATGAGGTTTTTGTACTTTTTGTCAAAAAGATACTCCTTTCTGACCTGAGCCCGTTCTTTTTTTGTGCGTCGAGATTGGTGTCCGGCAAAGGCCTTTTTTCGGAACGGACTCATCAAGGGCTTCTCATAAATATGGGAGAAGTATTCAGCGAGGTGGGCAGCATGATTTGGCCCTCGGATAATCCAGTCAAAAGGGCTAATAGGAGGATGTACTATGATATCGCCTGTGGGCTTGTATTCTTGACTGGCTAACAAAAAAAGTGATTCAAAGTAGACACGATCGACATAGTTATGTGCGAACTTGAATCGACGGATTTTTCGCTGCATACTATCATCATATCTGACGGCTACGATGACCTTGTCGAGACTAAAATCAGGAATGTTTTTTTTATAATGTTCAGTTTTTAGCATGGGATTGTCGATGAAATATCTCGTACACTCCATACCAGAGAAATGATTGAAAAAAGAACAAGGTGGAAAGCTCAAACAGTCAGTAATTCTGAAATATAAGGACTACATCGGAGGCACAGAAAAATATGACGGATCCGGCTGCCAAAATAAGCTCTTCCACCTGATTCTTATAGGCCCGAGCAATGAGCACCAGTCCTCCTGAAAAAACAAAAAGACAAATTGTAATCATCCAAAAAATAGGCGGCAATATCTGAAATGTCATAAAACCATAAAAAGTCCCAATAACAGCTATAAGGCCTGTGAAAAAGAGAGGATTTTTGTCATCAGTATTGTAAACCCAGGTCCAGAGTCCGGCAAGGAGAAAGAGTGTGGCAGAGATAACCACTCTATCATCCATGTATCACCAAAAGAGAGACCAGAAAAGGTATCCGAAAGCGGCCCATGAAAGGCCTAAAATACAGTTAGAAAAATGCCAGGAAAGTGAATAAACATTTTTTTGAAGATAGGCTTTTTCAAGGCCACCTGGAAAAAAAATATACAAACCCGTGAGACCAAATAAAAGAAAAAATATATACACCGGCAAGGAGAGACTAAAAAACGACAGGGATCAGACAATAAACGCAATGAATGCAAATATAAAGACATATACACTCATAATGTGTGTATTGAGAGGTATATTTCTGTCTAGAATTATCACTATGGAAAGACCGAGAACAGTAAGTAGGAGATTGATGATGATCAAAAGCTCGAGTCAGAAAAATCAAAACAATGTCGATCCCATGACGAGCAAACCGAGTACAATGCCGGCTATCAATGTATGGGTTCGAAAAAGGATAAATACATTTGGATTTCTCGGATAAAAGAGCAAGTATAGGCCGTATATAACGCTCGTCAGAAAGAATGCACAATAATAGAAAAGATGGAGGTCAGCCGGTACTCCAAGTGCCTCAGCTATACCAAGAAAGACGCCAACCAAAGCAGTATAAAAAAGTATGCCTGAACTCACATAGATTGATTGCTCAAGGGTTATATTTTCTGGGGTTTTTATTTTTAGGAAAGCAGGTCGCTTAATCACATCAAGAGGCGGAATAATCTTTGAGAGAAAAATAACATAAAATCACCCTATAGTGGCCATCTCTATATACCTGTGGAACATGAAAAAAATACCAGCAAAAACCGCGTGTATAAAAGTGGTGAGAACGAACATGTAAAAATTATACCGTCTCGGCCGGAATTACAAGGGTAAGAAGTATAATAAAAACAAACGCTGATAGTATCGAGCTTGTGACAAAAACCGTGTTGTGCATATCGAGGAGAACGAATATCAAAAGACACAATACTGCTATGATGATGCTTATTCGGAGTATTTTTACCAGAAAGGAGGCCCCTATTTTAGACAACAGAAAGAAGTTTCGACATCGATAAAGAGTATAAAAATATGCTTGACTTGATCCGATGGTCATGCTATGAATTAGTCCTTTATTCCCATATTTTTTTTGTAAAAGTGTATTGATATGATTGTTTTTTTGAATGCTTTTGAACTGATCGTGGTTTTTGACTGAGCCTGATGTGTTTGTGTTCTGACTTTTTATGCTCACATAACTATCAGACGGATGAAAGAGTGGACCAAAAAAAGAAAATAATCATTGCAACCGCTCAAGAAAAGAAAAATAAATATCAGGAGGCATAAAAACTCCTGTCTCGGCCACGAGCGGCTTGATGAGAGCATATATATCTTTTCTTGTTCTGTATTTCATGGCCAGGTCTTTGACTATGGTTCTGAGAGAGAGTTTTATAGTTGAATTATTGTTTGTGAGGTCTAGTTTTTTGAGATCCGATAAAATTTCTTCTTTATTATTGGTTATATTGTTGGTGACTATTGTTTTGAGTTTTTCTATGATTATCTTGTTTTTTTCCAGTGCCCGGCTCGATGTGTTGTTGTTTTTTTTGATGACGATCGCTTTTTTTTCATCAAAAGTACACAAGAGTTCTTGAAATATCTTTTCTTGTTCTGTTTTGTCGGTTATATTGCTCGGATATAGTTTTGAGATGGAATAGCCATATTCCTTTGAAAGCATATCATACGCGATGAATATGTCTTCGGCCTGTATTTTTCACTCAATAAAAGATTTATCTGGTTTTCTTCACTCGAAAATAAATATTTTTTCTTCATTTACTTCTGTTTTTTCAACAGACAGCACTATATATCCCTCCGATGAGAGCTTTTGTTGAACGCTTGTTTCACTTTCTCATTCTATTATAAAAGAGAGTTTGTTTGAATCTTTTAGACTATGTATCTTATAAGATGGCATACTTCAAAAGTCAGAATATCATATCTCGCGACAAAATACAAATATTTTTACACAAAAGGAAAAACGAAAAAAGCTTCTCTAAAGACAAAAATGATAGTTTTTAACAAATAGGTTTTTGTGTAAAAAAGATTGGTAAAAAGAAGGGAAATTATCATAATGCATTTTATACTATGAAAAAAACCCAACGATCTTTTTTGACCCCCATTATTCTTTCTTCTCTTTTTTTCTTTGCAGGAGGGTATCTTTTTTGACATTGATATAATTGAACCCGGGAGTCTCTTTCCCAAGGGCTTTTTGAAGAGACAAAAAACATTCTTGATACGTATTTAGCCACACCAAGCCAAGAGGTTATAGATGGAAAACTTATACATGCCTTCGTTGATTCTTATGGAGATAAATATACAGAGTATTTTTCACCTGAAGAAGTTCTTTCTTTTCAGACCATGATAGATGGTGATTTTGAGGGCATCGGTGCTTATGTAGAAGAAAGCCCGAATTGAATCTATATTTCGGGAGTTCTTCCCGGCTCCCCCGCTCAAGAATCAGGCCTACTGCCAGGTGACATCATTCAGTCTGTCGACGGCGAGACGATGCACGCAAAGACGGCCGATGAAGCTGTAAAAAAAATACGATGACCCGCTGGGACAACCGTGGTGCTTGGAGTGTTTTCGAGCATTCTCGGGACAAAAAAACAAGTGACACTTTTCCGCAGACACCTCGAAATACCTATTATATCAGATGAATTGAAAAATGATATACTTATCATCCGTCTCCTCTCTTTCAATGATCACTCGAGAGATGATGTGGAAGGTGTGCTTAAAAAAAATGCTGGGAAATATCGAGCTATACTTCTCGACCTGCGAAATAATGGAGGAGGAACTCTTCAGTCATCAGTCGATGTGGGTTCTCTGTTTTTGTCTTCCGGGAAGGTCATAGCAACGGTGGATGGGTCTGAAAGAGCGACCTATGTATCACACGGCGAAAAGGACCTGGCCACACCACTCTATCTTCTTGTTAATGGTCAGACGGCATCTGCGGCAGAAATCCTTGCCTCCGCTCTCCATGTACATCTTAAAGCCCCTCTTCTCGGATCTCAAACATATGGAAAATGATCGGTACAACAGATATTTTCTCTGAGTAATGGCGCTGAAATGAAGGTCACAATAGCACACTGGCGCACAGCTGACAATATACTTCTGGACAAAGTAGGGCTCACCCCTTCTACCGTTATCCTGCCTACGCCGGCTGAGATAACAGAAGGCAAAGACGGTCAACTGGAAAAATCTTTAAAAGTTATTACAGATGCTCTTTGATCTCAAAAGTAATTATAAACCAACTGGAGACCAGCCTCAGGCCATAGACGCCCTGGTAAAAAGCCTCAAAGCAGGCAATCGTTATCAGACACTTCAGGGTGTTACTGGGTCTGGAAAGACCTTCACAATGGCAAATATTATTCAAAAAATCCAACGCCCCACTCTCATAATTGCTCACAATAAAACTCTCGCTGCTCAGCTTTGTCAGGAATTTCGAGAATTTTTCCCAGAGAATGCTGTCCACTATTTTGTCAGCTATTACGATTACTATCAACCAGAAGCATATATCCAAAAAACCGATACATATATCGAAAAGGACTCGGCCATCAATGATGAAATCGATCGTCTCCGTCATGCTGCGACAGAGGCACTTCTCACCAGAGAAGATGTCATCATCGTCGCTTCTGTGAGCTGTATCTATGGTATTGGAAATAAGGAAGAATATCTTGGTGGTGTTTTGCGGCTGTCCGTCGGACAAAAATATATCCTCAAGGATCTCATTAATCATCTTGTTTCACTTCAGTTTGATCGGAGCACAACGGATTTTAAACAAGGCATGTTTCGAGTTCTCGGTGATACGCTTCAGATCTTCCCAGCGAGCAAAGAATACTACTATAGTGTCGAGTTTTTTGGTACAGAAATAGAGGCTATCCGTGTGGTTGAGCCTATTTCAGGACACGTGAGAGAAAGCGTCCCTGATTTGATGCTCTTTCCTGCTTCTCACACCGTGACTAGTGTCGATCATGTCAAAG
>CAYVZT010000049.1:0-6977 GCA_964456455.1 uncultured Candidatus Peribacteria bacterium
TGGTGTGTGAAACAGAATCAGATATAGCACAAGCGGTGGAGTCTGGAAAATTTGCCCTCTATGCTTGGGATAGGGATGAAAAATTCGAAGAACATATCAAGTCAGCCTACAAAGCGACTATACGATGCCTCCCTTTTGATGGCCAATTCACCGATACACTCATGCCAGAAGTGAAAAAATGACATGTCCGAGCCATTTTTGCTCGAGCATTCTAAATATTTGACATATTATATTTATATGATATTATATGTTCGTAGTTAATTCTTAATCTTTATTTTTATGGCTACAACAGCACTCAATCTTGATACTGCGTTTGTTGACTTGAAGGATCAATCAGCTGCAACCGATACCATGGTAGCATTGTCAAAACTTCTTGCAACAGGTACTATTCCTGAAACAATAAGAAGGAATGAGATTGTACAGGCAATTATAGATGCTGGAATACCTGAGTTAAAAGTCACAGAAGATCCATGGGAAAAACTCAGAACTATGAAATGAAGCTTTACATCTGAAGGCGGCGTTAATGCTCTCCTGACACCAGCAGTTGATATTGGTAATGGTTTCGTGGCTAGAACTCACGTTATGGGCGGAGAAGTGCTCATATCACCTGCGCAATATCCTCATAGATTGTTTATCCGACGTTTTAAAGAAACTCCTCATATTGAGTCAATTGGATCTGGAAGATTTAAAATATCTGGTACCACAATTGATGGGAAAGCCGTTCAAGACGAAGTTGCCCTGGCGGCATAACTCAATTTGACAAATCGTAAATAGGATATAGGATAACTATATCCTATTTTTTAATTTCACTCTATGGGATCTCTTCTATCATGAGAAACACGTGTCATCTCAGTAGGTCAGAATAAACCACTACAACCAGCTCAAACACTAGCAGAATTGACACTGCTTATCATCGCTGATCGTGTGGCGAGTGCTCTACCAGGACTCCTGACCTCAACAAGCGTCATCGAATCACGTACTAATACAACTGTAGACCATTTGTGGCCGTTGCACAGCTCATTTGGATCAATCGAGGTTCGTGGGCACAAAGCAACCGGTCTCTATGTTTTTGATACAAAATCAGGGACTATCACTGGATCTCCAGTAGCGGATGTCCTCGATGCAGCACGTGACTCAAGCGGAAATACATACGTTTTCGTTTATGGGAATGTGCGTGGAGGTGAAAATGATGATCGATATGCATGGATATCAACAAAAGATGGATCTCTTTTACCAGGAACTATAAATGATGAACCTGCTCGAAAATTGCCCGAAGGATTAGTAGCTCTCCCAGCCTAATACAACTCTTGCTAAAAATAATAGAGAGTGTAGTATGGCTACACTCTCTTTTTTAAATTCAAAAATCAATCATGACAACTATCCAATTCATAGGCTGCGGGAAGCTCGGGACCATATTTCTCGAGTTATTTCTCACATCCGGTATTAGTAAAGAAAATATCTCCGTGGTTACAGGTACACCAAGGGGCACAGATGAACTCGCAAAAAAATATGGTGTCCGAGCTGGTAAAATAGAAAATCCATCTCTCGTTTTCCTCTGAATCAAACCTCAACAACTCTCTGAAATCAATCTCGAAGGATACAACAAAAATACACTTATCATATCCCCTCTTGCTGGCGTAAAAAGCGACAAATTCAAGACAAGCGCAACAATCTGCCGTATAATGCCAAATATCCTTCTCCAGTATGATCGAGGCACTACGCTCGTGTACAAAAATGCCGAATCAGAGACTCTTAACTGGTTTCTCACGACCCTCGGTACAAAGGGCAATATCGTTCATTGCGCAACAGAAGATGAATTAAATGATCTCGCAACTATCAGCGGTTGTGGTCCGGCTTACTTCTTTGCCTTTGCACAAGCACTCGAAGAGCTCTGGAAAGAACATGGTGGGGATGCAGGATCAGCAAAAACATCAATAGAAAATCTCTTTCTTGGCTCTGCCCTCTACATCACAGAACAAAAGAAAAATTTCACCGAAGCAATCAGCACTGTAGCTTCCAAATGAGGCATCACTCAAAAAGCTCTGGATACATTTGCAGAAAAAGGATTAAAGGATATGATAGATGCCTGACTTCGAGAAGCCTATAAACACTGAAACACACTCTCTGAGTCCGCATAAAATATGACCAATACCGATCTCTCACATCTTCGCAGCATAGCGCGCGACTTTTCTCAGACCTCTCACGAAGTCAGAAACTCTCTCATACATGATATTGCTGAGACTTTGAAGGCGCACAAACAAGAAATACTCTCTCACAATCAAAAAGATCTCGCAAAAATGGACTCAAGAGATCCCCTCTACGATCGTGTAGCACTCTCTGAAAAAAGAATAGATGCAATGGCAGAAGCTTGCGAAGAACTCATCCGCATAGAAGACCCTCTCAGTGAAAAATATATCCAGAAATTCCAAACAGAATCCTCCATTCATCTCGTCTCAAAACCAGTCCCACTCTGAGTCGTCGCATGTATCTACGAAGCTCGACCAAACGTCACAGTCGATCTGGCTATCCTCTGTATCAAATCAGGGAATGTCTGTGTGCTCAAGGGTGGATCACAGGCATCAGAAACAAATGCATATCTACGAGACGTCATACAGAATATATTTGAGAAACATGGATTCTCGAGAGATTGCTTATTCGGGTATTCTGAAAATCGAGATGATCTCACGCATTTGCTGACAGCAACAGACTCTGTCGATGTCATCATACCTCGAGGAGGCAAATCTTTGATTGATTTTGTTAGGAAAAATTCTCTTGTTCCTACGATTGAGACAGGGGCTGGAGTAGTGCATATCTATGTCGATAGTGACATAAAACAAGAAAATTTTGAAAAGGTACGCGACATCATCATAAATGCAAAAGTATCTCGCCCATCCGTCTGCAACTCTCTGGATACCATGATAATACACAAAGATACGCCTCACGAGCTCGTGCAGATAATCATAGAAAGTCTCCAAAAAGAAAATGTAGAGATCAAAATGCTCTCAAAAGAAAAAGAAGTACTAAACCTAGACGCTGCAGTAGATATTTCTGAAGAAGATTTTTTTACCGAGTGGCTCTCGCTCACCTGTGGTATCAAAGTAGTATCTTCTCTCGAAGAAGCTATTTGTCATATAGAAAAATATTCATCCCATCACTCAGAGTGTATCATCACAGACAATCCAGATACGGCCCTAAAATTCCAAAATCAAGTTGATTCAGCTGTTGTATATCACAATACTTCTACTCGTTTTTCTGATGGTGGATGTTTTGGCTTTGGAGCAGAAGTAGGTATTTCCACGCAGAAAATCCACGCTCGTGGGCCTATGTGATGTAGAGCACTCACAACGTATAAATACTACGTTGATTCAACATATTCTATCAGAAAATAAATCTATGAAGCATATACTCGTTATCAAAATCGGTTCACAAGTTCTCATGAATGAGAAGAGGGATTTCGATTCAGATGTCATCAGACAAGTCGCAGAAGATGTAAATATACTCCGAAAAAAATGATATCACTGCGTGATTGTCAGCTCTGGAGCGTGTGCGCTCGGCAAAAATATCCTGAAAAATCACGACCAATCAACTCTCACCAATCAGGTCACCGCGAGCATATGACAACCTTTTCTCATGAAAGTATATCAAGAGATTTTTTCACAATATGACATGATTGTCGGGCAGGCATTATTGACTCGATTCGATTTTTCCAACAAAGATACCTACGCATCAATACAATCTGTCCTACAGAAACAGTGTGAATTAGGTATCATACCGATCATCAATGAAAATGATGTCGTCGCAAATGATGAAATCATTTTCTCAGACAATGATCAGCTCGCCGCATTTGTCGCAATTATGCTCGGAGCACAGAAGTTGATACTTCTCTCCAACATAAAATGACTCCATACTCATCACCCTGATGAAGGAGGAGAGATAGTACACCACGTAGAACAGATCGATGATACAGTATTTGGGTATGTCTCAAAAAAGAAATCAAGCTTTGGTCGAGGAGGCATGTATAGCAAGCTTATCAGTGCACAGACAGCGACATACTCGGGTATAGATGTAGTTCTCTGAGATGGGAAAAGACCTCATGTTATACGTGACATCATTGATAATGAAACTGTGGGAACCGCATTTCATAAAAATCCTGTGTCTCGAAAAAAAACACAAATGGAATCATGGATACAAGCTGGTGCACTCCCAAAAGGAAAAATCATCGTCAATGCCTGTTTGAGCGATCTCTTACGTCAAAAAAAGAGGTTATCAATACTAGAAATTGGCATTCTGGAGGCGCATGGAGATTTTGAAGTTGGTGATCTATTAGAAGTATGCGATACAGATGGGAAAGTGCTGGGAAAATGACTCGCAAGAATCTCAAGAAAAGAATTCAAAAAATATAAAACAAACGAAAAATCACAGGTGGTCATTCATGCAAACTATTTTGTTTACATAAAATAGTGTTGTAGTCTTCGACCAGGAAACAATTCTGCATTTTTCCATAGAAAAAATATGCGTATTTTGAAAAAGAAGTACAATTCTTCGCAGTAAATAGTATGCTTTTTTCTCGCATCAGACCTGAAGAACGATTTCAATTCACGATTAACCTCGTGATGATTGTCTTGGTGATCATCAGTATAACTCTCACAGTAGTGGAGTCAGTAGAGAGTATCATGACGCCAGATTTGAGAAACATGTTTCTCTCCATACATGTGGCCATTTTGGCAGCATTTTTAGCAGAATTTCTCTATAGAATGTGGTACGAAACCCAGACATACGAGGGCGATACTCCTATAAAGGCCGCTCTTCTCTTTTTGATACACCCTCTCACTCTTATTGATATCATAGTTATCGCACCTCTTTTTGGGATGATATGGACACATAATCTCCATGATGCTGACATCGTGATATTGCGAGTGCTCCGGTTTACGACGATGCTCAACATGTTTCATTTTTACCGCTCCTCTCGGGTCATCAAACTCCTGCGTGATATGGGAAGAGAAATATGGTACGAGATGATGATTATTTTTATCATATCGATGCAGTGTCTCCTGATATCTGGAGTGATATTTTATGCTCTTGAGCACGGAGTAAATCCTCGTGTAAAAAATATATTTGACGGTATATGGTGGGCGGTGGTAACACTCACAACAATTTGATATGGTGATATATATCCTATTACTTTTGCTGGACGCATACTCGCAATCATCCTTGCGCTCATTGGTATAGGCCTCGTAGCACTCCCGACGGGTATACTCACATCCGGTTTTATACGGGCTCTACGGAGCGAGAAAAAAATATCTCAACTCGTCGATACAATGGAGGAAGAAGAAAAAGAACAAGATGAAATCCTCGAACGCGTAGAAGAAATAGAGAGTACCATCAAAAAAAAGAAAAAACCATCCCTCGCATCTTCGAAATTATTCAAGAGAACAAAAAACAAGAAATAAATCATGCGATTCTACAAATCCTGCATAGCATGCATCTTCTTCATCTCTCTCGTATTCGCAGATTTTTCCGATATAGAGTATTCTTGGTATCGTGATGCTATTTTGAATATACAGAATCAGTGATTGTCCCAAGGGTATGGAGATGGGAGATACGGACCAGAGACCGATATAACACGAGCAGAGCTCCTGACTATGCTTCTCAAAGCAAATAATACTCCTATTACTGAAACAAGTGAAAAATGCTTCCCTGATGTAGATGAGCATATGTGGTACAGCAAATATATCTGCACTGCGAGCAAGCTCGATGTGGCTCATGGTTTTAGTGATGGCAAATTTAAGCCAAACGACCCCGTAACCACCCTAGAGGCAATTGCTTTTGGAAATAAAACATTTCAAACCGGTGTAATTACTTCTGGAGAAAATTGGTATACAGCATTGCAAGAGTTCATAGACCGAAACAATATACTCCCAACCCATAGCTACACTCTGAGCACCAAAATATCTCGTGGGAAAGCCGCAGAAATGATTACACGTTTTCAGGAATATGCTCAAAAACACACTCCTTTAGGCTATAAAAGCGCTGGGTGCAATATCAGCTCTCCTGTCATATCGAGCGAAGTCACTCTCGTCGTAAACGCAAAAGAAAGGAAATTTAATCTATTTATCCCAAATGGATATTCGAATAGTCGAGAATATTCTCTCATCATAGCCACACACGGAAGGACGAATAGCAAGGATCAGGTGCAGAAATATATGGGTCTCGATAAATGACAGTCAGATTTTATAATTGCCTACCCAGCTGGCCTCTCTGCAAGTAGTGGATCATGATATTCATGGAGCGAAAAGGAAAATATGACTTTTATCGATGCCATCTTGAGACAGATTTCCGAGAATTACTGCATTAATCGAGACAAAGTCTATGCAGTAGGGCACTCGCTCGGTGGTTGGATGGCCCAGAAAATAGCCTGTCTACGTGGAGAATTTGTCAGCGGTCTCGCAGTCGTTGGCTCTGGTCCATTTGGGAATACTTGCTCTGGACCAGTCCCCTCTCTCCTTTTCCAAAATGTGAATGACCCCCTCTCATCATACGCATCAGGCGTGAGCGCCAGAAATACACGTATAAAAGCGAATGAATGCGACGAATCACAGACAGAAAATATCCAAATCGGATCTCTCACCTGCATCAAATACAATAAATGTTCCCCTGGGAATGAAGTGGTCTGGTGCGAGTGATATACAGGCTACAATGGTGACCCACACAGTTGGCCAACGCCAAATGGAGGAAGGGATATACTCAATTTCCTACAAACTCAACAATAAAAAATCTCCAAATTTGGATATTTTTTGGACATTCTTTGGTGGCGTGGGGGGGGTGGGATCGAACCGGAGAAATGCCTTAAATGGCATTTCGAGTAGCATCTGGTTCGATTACCGCGCACAAAAAAATCCCACGAATGGGATTCAATTGAAAAATGTTCTTTGGTGGCGGGGGGTGGGATCGAACCACCGACCTTCAGATTATGAGCC
>CAYVZT010000050.1:0-5773 GCA_964456455.1 uncultured Candidatus Peribacteria bacterium
GAGAAGAGTTTTTTCTGAAGTGTTTTTACATTCATCATATTAGTATTTTATAAATTTCTAAAATAATAGCAAGTATTTTGATACAAAAAGAGAAATGAGAGTCTGAGAGGAAATACTGTTTGAGCGTCAAGAATACCGAAAATTACTTGATAAAACTGGAGAGCGAGTTTATTTCCTCTCAGCAGTTTTTGGTACTTTTGCTGTCAAAAGTACGAAGCGTGCAATGAATTGAAACAGACTACTTCTTCCGACACAGAAAACTCACTATCTTGCTCCCCTCTCGGCGCCCCATCGTCTCAAATTCTGTGGCATTTTCTGGGGTCAGTTTTTTATCCGGTTCTTCATTATCATTTTTCTCATAGGTAAAATACGGTGACCGTGCGAGGTGTTCGTCTATCCACTCTGCATACGAAGCTTCATCGGTTTTAATGAGAAATATTCCATCCGGTGCGAGGAGTGAAGCTGCATCACGAAGGAAATCGTCCTGAACCACACGGTTCTTATGATGACCTTTCTTTGGCCAAGGATCAGAAAAGAGCAGATACAACTCATCGACCTCTCATTCTGTAAATATCTCTGGTATTTTTTGTCCAAAGACTTTGAGAAGGATGACATCATCTCTCCCCTTTCGAACACATTTTTCATAGGTGCGAATAAGGCGCTTGTACTTGAGCTCTATCCCAACACAGGCCATCTCAGGCCTATTAGCTGCATAATTACTAAAGAAATTCCCCATTCCCGTGCCGATTTCGAGCATGAGTTTCTCCTTTCAGAAAAACTCCTTCCATTTCCCCTTTTTCGTATGCATCAGTTTCTCATCAGAATAGATATGGGGATGTTCGGCAACTTGTTTGATGTAGATATTCTCGTAGGGCATGGAGAGATTGTCTCTATGTCAAAAATAAATCAAGAGCTCTAAGCGGTGAGTGTATTGAATTTATCAAAAAGAGACTACAATACTAACTGCAAATATTTTTTCATTTAATTTATGCACACATCAAACACCCAAATAATCGCCGAAACAAACAGATTTTTCCGAAAAGTCTACGGATGGATGACTCTCGGTCTCATTGTGTCAGGCGTGACAGCTTTCGTCGTAGCGCATAGCCCTACACTTATCGAGCTTCTCTTTGGCAATAGTATCATATTGATAGTCCTACTCATCTGACAGATATTTCTCGTTGGATCACTCGCAGGATGGATACAAAAAATGTCATCCACGACAGCTATTTTTATGTTTCTACTCTACTGTCTGACAACTGGTATAACACTTGCATCGATATTTCTCGTTTACACGATGAGCTCTATCGGAAACGTATTTTTCATAACAGCTGGCATGTTTGGTTTTATGAGTTTGTATGGATTTTTCACGCATGATGACTTGAGCAGCTTTGGTCACATCGGACTCATGGGCCTCGTCGGGATTATCATAGCGAGCATCATCAATCTATGGATCAGAAATAGCCAATTTGATCTCATCATATCATGCATCAGCATCATGATTTTTACGGCACTCACAGCCTACGATACACAGCGCATCAAGGCGATGAATATTATCGGAAATGAGGGCTCAGAAGAAGACACAAAAGAATCAATCATGGGAGCTCTCACGCTCTATCTCGACTTTATAAATATATTTATTCAGCTCCTTCGCCTCTTCGGAAAACGAAGATAGAGTTTGACAAAAAATAATATACTTTATTATGTTATTTAATGAACATAGTAAAGCTCGAACATGAACAAGAAATAGAGGTAATAAACGCAGCTGTTCGCATTCTTCGCCACAGAATTATCGGAAGCATAGACAGAATCGAGCATATAGAACAGGAATTTTTGGCGACGAGTTGATGAGACGACATGAATGCCTTCTCCCCTATTAGTCCAGGCGCAAGTACAGCAGAAAAGGATGAGTTTATAAAAAAGGGGAAGCCAATAAGTCTCGAAGTTATGAGTATTTGTCGGGCGATACAGGAGGCTGTGTTCGGATTGATAAAAAAAGATAGACCTCATGTAGAAAAACCAACTATCTCTAGAGACGCATTTAAAATACTCTGAGAAAAGGTGATACGCATATTTAATGCATGAAAAAAAGAAAGGATCATGCTACCGTTGAGATTTGCAGAAGTGGTGGATCAGAGAATGAAAAAAAATAATGAAAATACCGACCAAATTCGCCATCAACTCGTAGGGTGTTTCAGGGAATATTTCAACGCAAAGACACAAGAAGCGCGAGCACGATTATTCATAACTATTGGTGAATATTTAAAAAAAATTCATGATTTTGCTGAGCAAAACAGAGAAGATGAAGCATATTATGATCTCTCTGCACTCAAAAATAAACCAGATATTGATGAAGAGGAAAATGAAGCAGAAAAATACAAACCATGAAATATATTTGATACTGGTGGTGGGCTCCTCGATATGGACGAGATGGTAGTAGACGATGATTTTCGATTAGAAATGGAGAAAAATATACCCTATTCAGAAGCAGAAAAAGAATTGATGTACTATATGCCAAAAGAAATAAGAGAAGACCCCTGGATCATCTCTGATGTATATTATTGGCATGCTTATGGAGAGGAATGGCAGAGAGAGACGCTAGACATGCAAAAAAGCGCACCAGATACATATATAGATATGCTAGAGAGCACGTTGGTAAGAAAATTTATAATATTTGCTCATGCACATCAAAAACTCGAAGAAGAGAAAAAGAAATTCCGAACATGAACGGCCAATAAAAAACTCTGCTCAAAAATAGAAGATTATCTCCCCGATTTGCATGACGAAATAGATGCACTCCTCGACAATATAGAAAAAAGGAGAGCCAAAATAACCACTCGTCGAGCAGTGGAGCAGCCAAAAAATAAACTTTCTGATCTAGAGACTTTCTTTTCTCGTTTGAGGGGGAAATATAGTCGCGCATTGCATAATTTTCTCGATATAGAATGATATGAGAACTATGAGGAAGTGGAAGCTCTCGAAAAATCACTCATTATCGCCTACAATGACCTAGAATCATACTGTCTCAAGCACGGTCAACAGAGCCATATACTCTGAAGAGATAGAGAAGATGCGAACACTGAAGCTGCTGAATGAATTCTCACAATCGATACATACCTCGAAAGTCCGAATTATTTTACTCATTTTCCAGAAGCGCTGAGAGCTCCAAAAAGTGAACACGAAAAAAGACTTGAGATGGCATGCGGGATCACCCTCCATCCACTTTTTCGCTATCCTCAAAATACATCAACCATAGAGCTCATATATCAAGAAGACGATGGTTCTGAATCTCCGGAAATAGAAAAAATGAAACTCATAAAATCGATCGTACAATCTGTTATAGAAAGAAAAACGGCAATCTATTTTCACGCTTCAAAATGGCTCGAAGAAAAGGAGAACGAGGAAGTACAGCACCACAAATACGCTCTGGAAGACGAAATATTGCATCTCGAAAATGCTCTCCAAATAATATCACGAAGAATTCGGTGGGCAGATGACGCGAGCCAGAAATATCCAGAACTCCAGGCTGAGATAGACTATCTCGCACAAGAGAGACACAAACTTCTCTGGAGATTCATCCTCGCACCTAGTGAAGAGGCACAATACCCACTCTCGTGAAGAATCAAAGAATTAACTCAAGTCATCGCCGAGAGAAATGTGGAAATATCTAGCGGAAATAGACAGCACAAAACACCACATAGCACGATACCTGCAGAGCCTCTATCAGAGAGTGAGTGATGATCGTGCCACTATGTACCAATTTCTGTGAGAAAAAACGAAAAAATACTCTTTGGTAGGGTAATACCATATTTCTCAGAGAAAAGATGATCACAGGTGCAAGACCACTCATGGGAAAAAGAAAAACAACGATTATATCATCACCTAGAGCGCAAAATGATGATATATTTTTATGCAAGACAGAGAATAAGTAGCATAGATGAAGCCCTCATTCATGCATCGGATCATGACGCCGAAAAACTCTTCCTAGAAAGAGAATTCATAGAAGAAAACATATATCAACTCTCACAAGAAATAGACGATCTCTCAGAACACATAAAGCAAGTAAATATATACAGTTGAGAACGATGCGAAGAGCAAACAGAAGAAGAAAAAATAGACACACTCGCTCATAAGGCCATGTCGCTTCATGCAGAGCTCGATGGTATCATCGCACACAGTGATGATGATTTTTGGAAAAAAGTAGAACGCTATTGGTTTACCCTTCAGAGGTATCTCCTACGATTTAGAACACGACTCATGATACAAAAGGAAAAATGAGAAACTCATAAAATCACTCAAATACAAGCTGAATTCAACCAAGAAATGCACTTTATCATCTTGGATATGCAAGATGCACTCGATTCATTGCAAGCTTCTCGAAAAAAGAGAGAGCGCATGATGAATACAATACAAAAAATACGAACAGCAGTGTTCGGTCATAAAGAAGATGCGACCTAATTGTGTTTCTATTAGAGTCACTCTATCGCCATCTTATCCTCCATCGATAAAAATAATCGAGCAATACGGAGCTCATCAAAGGTATACTCTTCTTCATAGGTTTCAAAGAGGTACTGACGAACAGGAGCGAGAGTTAGCGAACCGACATCGACGAACGCTTCGTGGATATTTTTCATACGCTGATAGTCCTCAGGTTTGTAGGGGGCGAGATTGATAGCTTGCTCTTCGTCGAGCAGCTTCTCCAGATGGGTAAAAATCGTCGATACTTTGAGTTGTCGAATTTCTGCGATTTCGTCCAGTGGAAGTCATTGTTCCAGATACGGAAGTGTCTCGTGGTGTGGCGGAATCTTTTTTCATGACGTATCGAGCGTTGCCTGTTTTGGCACTTTCTTGGCTTCGAGGGTACCACCAAATCGGAGAATGGTCGCTTCTTGAGCTTCGAGGATTTCTTTTGGACTCATCATCTCCAGATCCTCCACAACGGTGAGAGAAGAGCGAGCGAGTGTAGCATCATAGTCTCGGACACGTGGATCGACTTCGAGGGACATAGAATTGAATCCTCGGAGTATGAGACCATCGAGAGAACGCACTCGTGAAAGAGCGACATAGCCCTGCCCGGGGACAAAGGCATCGAGGAGATTCATCACTGCTGTATCGAGCGTCATCCCCTGTGATTTATGTACCGTGATAGCCCATGCAAGACGAAGGGGTATCTGCTCTATCGCGCCCTTGAGTTTGCCATTTTCTTCTATCGACCATGATGCAGTCTTACACACTATCGCTGTACCATCGAGGAGTTCGACAATAGGCATACCCTCATCAAATCCCACGACGTGCCCAATCGAACCATTCATATAGCCTTCTTCGGGATTATTTTTCACAAACATCACACGAGCTCCACGCTTCACGACGAGCGTCTCTGGAGCGAGACATCACTTCTTGAGTGCTTCGACAAATTTATCTGCTCCCTTCCCCTCCATCTGATACGTGCGTGGCTCACCGCTGAGCGCCGAGAGTCGGTCGATATTGTAGGCATCGACCGCTATATTTTTGGTAAAGAGTTCTGTGTGGTCTTCGGTCATCACAGGAATATCGCGCGAACGAAGCAGG
Organism: uncultured Candidatus Peribacteria bacterium; assembly: GCA_964456455.1. Classification (GTDB taxonomy): domain Bacteria; phylum Patescibacteriota; class Gracilibacteria; order BD1-5; family JAGOOR01; genus JAGOOR01. Next base: position 5,569 of record CAYVZT010000050.1, read on the forward strand.
TTTTTCGAAAGTTCTGAAACATCACCACGACGGATATCGTTGAGAATGGTCAGGAGTGGGTCACCCTCTTCTCCTTGTCGGAATTGCGTCGTGAGGACACACGGCGTGAGACGAAGTGACCGCCACACACTATGCTCAAATGCATACTCTACCATCCCACGAGAGACCGGAGGAAGCTGAAAAAAATCTCCCACGAGCACAATCT
>CAYVZT010000051.1:0-5544 GCA_964456455.1 uncultured Candidatus Peribacteria bacterium
CATTTGAAGCGTGGAGAAAGAAAAAAGATGATCTCGGTGAAGAACTCGCAGATGTGGCTATATATCTCTTGGGACTTGCAGAAATACTGGGCATCGATCTCGAACAAGAAATCATTCATAAAATGGAGAAAAATACCAAACGAGTCTATGAACATCATGATGGAGTGAGTGTGCGGGTTTCTGGTGAATAGTTTTGCAATAGAAAATAGCAGGCTATAATGGACGTATTATTTTATCATCATTTTGTTATGAAGTGTATCATCTCTTGGTTTTTTATTCTTGTGGTTATCGTCGCGGGAGTTTGGTTTTTCTCTTCTGAACGTGCACATGCTCCTACCAATACTGTCACAACAGTGACTGAAGCTAAAAACGAAAAACTCTCTCCAGAAACTGCCAACACAGTATCAGGGATGATAGAAGTATCTGCTCCTGTCATCAATGCGACACTCACGAGCCCGCTTTCTGTCACGGGTCGTGCGCGTGGACCATGGTATTTCGAGGCATCATTTCCGATAGAGCTACAGAAAGCAGATGGTACTGTCATCGCAGAAACTACGGGAGCACCCCAAGGAGATTGGATGACCGAAAATTGGGTACCATTTACTGCGACGATCGCATTCCCAGCACAACCAGCAGGCTCAACTGGCAAGCTCGTCCTCAAAAAAGATAATCCATCATGACTCCCAGAGAACGATATGAGTCTCGTCATCCCTGTGCAGTTTTAATCGTATTGTATGACTGCTGAAGTGACACCACAGGATCGATTTAGGACACTCATGCATCTCAATGACAAGCTCAAAAGATCAGCGCATCATACTGAGCGCTGAGGACATATTATTAGTAGGAAACTTCCTCAATTAAAAGCACAAATTTTTGCACAAGTGTATGGTATTATCAGTGCACAAGAAGATAATCCAGATGTTCATCGGAGAGCTTTTCGATGGTTATTGGCACATACAGCTGAGAATAGTGTATCGTATGATATGCGTAAATCAGAAGAGCAATGGCCCCATATTATGGAGTATTATTTTCGTCGTCTCAATGGACACTACGCCGAAGTTGCCCTCCTAGAACGTATCTTGCTTTCTGTGTACAAGAAACAATCACCTCATCCAATAGGTGATATCCTTATTGCCGATAGGCTCGCAGATTATCACATGATGACCGACTGGCTCATGCATCTCCCTATGGTACATGGGACGATGCAGCTCGGTATACAGCTCGCTGCTGGGAGGGGTAATCTCGGTAAAATCAATGATCTCCATAAAAGAAAACTCAATGATAAGCCATTTCTCAAAAGATGAGATGTGCCTCAAGCCGTGAGAGATTTACTCAGGCACAATACGGCTATTCTGACATTTCCTCGCTTCAAAACTGCTCAAGAGAATCGCGAAACAGCTCTTCGTTTTTTACAATCAGGAAGCTCTCGATACCAGTCTGAAATGATTGCAACAACGGGTAATAAAACATTTAATGATTATGGTCGCCAAGTTTTGCGCATCTTACAATTTTTTCACGAAGGTATAACAGATCGTGTTATCGATTATCGTGCTCGACTTCAGCATCATGAGTTTTCTAAAACAGACGAAAGGGGTGAGACGGTGAGTGGATCTATATATGACCACCAAGGTATGCCAATCGCGAGCATCCGTATTCAGGACCCTCCTCACAACACATCGCCAAAATCGTTCAAGCCAAAAATTCGCAGAAATAAACCAGTTATCTTCTCTGTTCCTATTTTTCCAGATTTTCTAGATTTGTATCGTGACATGGCGGGTGTACAGGCCAAGTAATATGTTTTCTCTTATTCAACATCTCTTTGATACCTACAGTTCTCTTTATCCAGAAGAAACTTTTCCAGTGCTCCGAGAACAGCTCAGCTCAGAGGGTGTGGATATCACATCACGAAAAAATTTCACAGGTCATGTCGTCGCAGATGGTTGTGTCATAGATCCAAAAAAGAAAAAAATTCTCATGATCCATCATGCGACCCACAAACAATGGTTCACGCCAGGAGGACATATCGATCCAACGGATCATCACCCAGCAGAGGCAGCGAGACGAGAAGTTTTGGAGGAAACAGGCGTTGTCACTGATTACGTCTTTGATGAAGATAAAAATCCACTCTTGCTTCATATAGATTCACACATTATTCCATTGAGTGAGAAAAAACAGGAACCAGAACATTGGCACCATGCGATGACCTTTCTTTTTCTCGCTGATTCGACCTTACCTCTCCCAGACAATAAAGATGATGGTGTAGCAAGTGTGCGTTGGATTGATATAGCAGAAGTGCTTCAGTATGGGCGTTATAGAGATATGCTCTCTAAAATACAACTCAACGAGTAGATTTTGCAACTCGATTTCCTCGAACTCGATTTGACTACATCTAGTGTCTGAATATAAATGCATCACACAATATCTTGTGTTTTTCTCTTTCAAACAATCACGCCGTGCATACATTTTTTGAACAGCTGCAAAGGGTGTGCGTGGTGTATGAATATTTCATCTTCTAATTTTTCCTTTCTATGGCTGCTGAAAAGAGGCTCATCTGTGCCGTCGGTACAGATCCAAATAAGATACTTCCCATGAAGTACAAGTGGGCACGTCAACACTACAAAAATGGTGTCGCAAATAACTGGGTACCAGAGGAAATACCGATGCAAAAAGACGTCGAGCAATGGAAGGCAAGAGATGTCCTCACCGATAATGAGCGTCATCTCATCATGTGGAATCTCGGATTTTTCTCAACTGCTGAGAGTCTCACAGCGAATAATATCGTCCTCGCGATGTACCGACACGTCACCAATCCTGAATGTCGTCAATATATGCTCCGTCAGGCCTACGAAGAAGCAGTCCATACCGATACATTTGTGTATTGTTGTGACTCTCTTTCTCTCGATCCAGAAGAAGTCTTCGCAGCGTATGAGACCATCCCATCTATCAAGGCAAAGGATGATTTTGTCGTAAATCTCACCAAGTCTATCCTCGATCCAACATTTGAAATCAAGACCACGGCTGATAAGCAAGCATTTCTCCTCGATGTCATAGGATTTAACATGATCATGGAAGGTATATTTTTCTATGCAGGTTTTGCGATGATGCTTCAGCTCATGCGAAATAACAAAATGAAGGGCATCGGTGAACAATTTCAATACATCCTCCGTGATGAATCGATCCATATCGCCTACGGTCGTGATCTCATCAATGGTATCGTCGCAGAAAATCCAGAAGTATGGACAGAGGAATTCAAGGCAAAAGTTATCGATCTCTTCAAACAAGCGACAGCTCACGAACTCGCATACGTCGAGGATTGTCTCCCATACGGTGTGCTCGGTCTCAATGGTGATTCAGTGAAACAATACGTCCGTCACATCGTCGATCGTCGCTGTGAGATGATCAATCTCCCCGTTCTTCATGGTGATGAAAATCCATTTCCATGGATGAGTGAGATCATGGATCTCCGAAAAGAGAAAAACTTCTTTGAAACAAAAGTCACAGAGTATCAGACAGCGGGCAACCTTGAGTGGTAGTTACTGTATATTTGATAGTGCATGCCGTGAGGTATGCCACAGATGTGCCAAAAAATTCCTGGTCGCAGAACAGGGATTTTTTGTTTTATAAAAAAGACAATAAATATGATATAAGACATAGCAGCGAGCCAACGAGATACGATGTTCGCACCATGTTTTCGAAGCCATCAGCTGCTGCAGAGGTCCGAGTTGAATATTTTGAGGTAACTCTTTTCTGTCAGTCAGATATTGGAGAGTTTTCTCTACCTGTACGAGGGTACTCCGAAGGACTCACTCACACTCTTGTTCTATAGTATGAATCAACGATTGAAACAGAGATGTATCGACATTTTCCATAAAAAATCTCCCTTTTGGGGAGAGTGTGAGAAGTGATATTTTGCGCACCTTTCTACTCTCCCTGGGAGTGGAGATTCACCTTTGCGGCGATGTGAGAAAGAGAGTGGTGCATAGAGAAATTGTACTCGAAAAATAAATATTACAAGCGGAGACCAAGCAAGAGACGCTCAAGAGGAGTCATCTCAGTTTCTGGTTCTTCGGTAATATAACCACTAATATAGGTTCGCAGTGCTACGATATCTATCCCTGGGTCGAGAAACAGATCGATACTTGGCATCGTCTGACTAGTGAGCTTGAGTCGGAGAATGAGGGGCTTATTGTCTACACGTACGATCAGAAATGATCGCATTCGGCCGTAGGCGTATATATCACCATTCAGCTCGATTCCTTCGTTATTGACAGCGACTCGTACATGGGGGTGAGTATTGATATCATAGAGGAGGTATACTCCTGTGAAGACTATCATCACAATACCAAAAAGATAACTCCCAATCAAAAAGCTCACAATAACTGCTGTGATAACGAGAGTGGCAGCGATAGTGTACCACTTTTTACCTCGCTCAAATCGGCTCTCAAACTGCCAAGAAAAAATAGGTTCCATAGTATTATCCGAGGTTATCAAGTATAAAATTCACAATAATCCACCCGGACCATGCGATGATAGCACCAGCAAGTGCTACTTTTATCGCTTCCTTTCCTTTTGCTTTTGCTTCTTCGTTGACGCCTCCAAAGACATACATCAGTGCTCCCATGAGTATAACACCGAGACTCACATAACCTGCATAGGAGAGGAGATTATTCGTGACAGCGACGATGACGCCAGGTATTTCAGTGATACGTATATTTCCTGTACGAAGTTGATCGTTCGACACACCATTTCCATATTTATCGAGAAAAATAGACCGTGCATCTTCTGCATAGGTTATTCAGACGCATAAAAAAGAGAAAAGTGTATAGATTATTCGCATGAAAGAGAGATAAGGAGCTGATCGATGAGGTATTTTGGTATAGTATTGGTTGTTTCGAGATGCAGACGAGTCTGGAGGACTCTTTTTGCAAACCTCGGAGACAGTGTACCATACTCTATTGCATCTTGCAAACCTTGTATCACCCAGAGAGCATCATCACGACTGAACTTTGATTCTTTACTGGGGGCGAGAGTCATCTGAAAGAGTTTTTCGGGCTTACCTCTGACAAACTCATCGATTGACTCTCGGTGTGGGTTATCTCATCGGGAAAATGCTTGAGTATCGAGCATCAGCATGCGTGACTGGAGGGTAGATATGATTTTTTGAGGTGACTTGCTGGTGACCACTATGAATACCTGGGGTGGCACATCTTCGAAGAGATGAAGTAGTGCATTGGCTGATGTATCGGTCAGTATCTCTATATTACGAAACAACGCTATGAGCATCTCTCCACTTGGTTTCTGATAGAGCTTGAGAGCGTGTTCACGGACCTGTTCAGCCTTGTGATTTCTGGCATCTTTGTCACTACAATCATAGTAGAGAAAATCATTGATTCATCGCTCAGCGAGCTCATCGAGATCGAGCGTATTTGTCTGGTAGATGCTATCAAAAATCTCACATACCTGATCCTCAGAAACCAGTATTGGAGCTGAAGATCAACCATCTTTGAGGGTCGCGATAAGAGATATAATTTGGTTTGAAAGCAT
>CAYVZT010000052.1:0-5378 GCA_964456455.1 uncultured Candidatus Peribacteria bacterium
AGAGCCTAGACTTACGCCATAACTGAATACTTCAGTCATCGAGCAAATCCAGAGATTCTTCACGCGTGTAAGCGGGGAAATTATAGGGATTTTTATTGAAAAAGAAAATAATGTAGGGTAGAATTTTATTGATGTCATCATTTAATTCACCATCTCCTCTACATAACAGTAATTTTGAAAGGTTATCAGTTGTACCTCTGAGGCTTAGGATCGAGGCAAAATTGGAGAATGTTTTGTCAAAAAATAAAGAAAAAACTCCTCTAAGTGAGTGATATATCCATCCATGCCCTGCAATCGGCTCTCAATCAGGATCATATATTGAAAATCAGCCTGATAATATACCGTATTCTTTTGAGACTACCGATATGTTGTGAACAAAATGGTTTCGTTTTCATGGAGTTAACAAAGAAGGTAAGTGATTTATGGTTTCATGACCAATTCAAGGAAATACCCTCAACATTAAACACCTTACAGTTGATAACAACCTGCGATGAGGCTTGTGAGTTAAAGTTTTCACGGCTTTGGAAAAGTACGCTAAATCTCTGTGAGCTCAAAGTATATATGCGACTTTTGCTAACCTACGTACAGCTCACTTCTTCCGGAATAAAAATTGATTTAAGCAAATACGATCAAAAGATATACCGAATGATCTTTGAATGAAATTAATGGTAGAGCCTAAATGGACTATGGAAAAAAATATATCTGATGATGAACTAAAAAATCATTCTCAAATTATTTCCCAGATTGAGCGATGAGCAAAAAATGAAGATGAAAAGTTAAGACTTGCACGTTTCTACTTAAAATCGAATGGTCTTGAAGATAAGCAAATGCTTATGTGCAAAAAATTGAACTAACTTTGGAGCCGATGACAAGACTTGAACTTGCGACCTGAAGTTTACGATACTCCTGCTCTACCAGCTGAGCTACATCGGCATGAGAGGAATTATAGTTTTGTTTATATCAATGCAAGGAGTTTTTTCTCTACTTCCATAAAGACTTCTTCGAGTTGTTCTCGTTCTTCTTTTGAGAATTTTGAGAGTACCCAGTCAGCTGCCTCCATTGTTGGATGACGTCCTATGCCCACTTTGATACGTTTGATTTCTTGTGTCCCCATTGATTCAATAATAGAGGCGATACCATTGTGTCCTCCAGCGCTGCCTGTCTCACGAAATCGAACCTTTCCAAAATCCATATCTATATCGTCCGTGATGAGGATGATATCGGACGGAGCGATTTTATAAAAAGATGCACATGCCTGGACACTTTTTCCTGAGAGATTCATGTAGGTTTCAGATTTCAAGAGAATACACTTTGTATTATTGAGTGTGCACGATGTATAGAGTCCTTGGTATCATTTTTTCCATTCTGGAGCCTCCATCTGAGAGGCGAGGTCATCGACAAAAAGAAACCCGACATTGTGCCGAGTTTCTCTGTATTCTTTTCAGGGATTGCCGAGTCCGACGATGAGTTTCATGGGAAAATATTAGAGATCGCCAGCCCAAGCACCCACACCATTTGGGCTATTACCGCCTTGAGTTCTCTGACCTCCACCAAATGTAGGTATGCTTGTGTTAGAAGTAGAACTTCCGAGACCATTACTTGCTCCACTTGCGACATCGAAACATGATATATCAGTTTTGCCAAAGATACGATCAGAGACACACTTCATGGTACTAAAAATATTTGATGGACTAAATTTTTCACCGACAGATTCAAAACCGAGAGCTTTTGAGACAGCAGGAGTGATGAGAATGATGACGATCATCACGAGAAGACCGATAACAGAATATCGTATCATATTGATCGCTGGGTGGACTTTGTGTTCATCGCCTCCAGAGATTACTAACAAAAATCCTCACCAAAGTACGAAGACAATTGTGAGGAGAATAGCGATGAGAAGGAGTATGGCGATACCGACAGTCATGAGTTCTTCCAGAGTATAAATCTGGGAAGCAGAATCAGCGAAGCCTGCTGTTTGAGCGTAGACTATTGAGGTGAACATGGTTCGAGGAGGTTTAAGAAAATTTTCTTCTCATTCTTGATACCAATAATTCGTACGAGAGATTGGAGCGCACGAATAGTTTTACCACCACGACCTATGACACGCTTCATATCATCAGCGTGTACGGTGAGTTGGTAGCGAGTAGCATCTGTATCTTCTTTTACTTCGAGAGATACAGCTTCAGGCTGGGATACGATATGTGTGATACAATAACGAATGAATTTTTCTGCCATAAATGTAGGAAAAAATACAGTCACAAGACACACGAAAAAGCCCCGTAAAGGGCTTTATACACTAAACAGCGAGAGAATTGACCTTGAAAAGACGAGCAACAGTTTCAGAAAGTTGAGCACCCTGACTGACACGAGTACGTACTTTGTCCATATCAACAGCGTACTTTTTTGTACGTGTATCATACCAACCGAGTACTTCTATTTCACCAGATTTAGCTGGTTTTTTGTGTTCAGTAACTACGATATCAAAGTGTGAAAGGTGTTTACGACCAGCACGAGAGAGACGAATCTTTAACATAGAAAAATGAAAGTGTTAACCCAGTTATTCTAGAGAAATGTAGATAAATGCAAGTTTTTTTGTGCTTTTTTTCACTTTTTTGTTATGGGCATACAAAAAGACTAGATTTTTGGTTTGTTTTTGCTATTATCCTTCATATGTTTGACGCTCTCAAAAAAAATGCAGCTATATATGTTTCTCTCGAAGAAACTGATCAAGTGATGACCTGGTGTGATGACTGTGGAAACTATGCTATACAAAAGGCTCTCTTCCAGGCTCTCACGCTCGAAAGAAAAAAGCCATCTGAAACGATAGTGGCTTATGATGTCGGTTGTTCTGGAAATGAATCTGATAAAGTAGGATTGACTACTATTCACGGTCTCCATGGTCGTGTCTTGCCACTGGCAACTGGTATAAAAATTGCTCACCCAGAGATGACCGTCATTGCCCACGCAGGTGATGGAGCGACTCTGAGTGAAGGAATCAATCATCTCATTCATACAGTTCGGCATGATAGAACTATTCTCTTTATTCATCACGTCAATGCGACATTTGGTTTGACGACAGGTCAGGCAAGCTCTGTCACACTTCCTGGAACAAAGATGAATGCGACTCCAAAAGGCGTCGATACGCCACCAGTCGAGTCTCTCCGTGTTCTCTCTGGTTGTGATCCGACATTTGTAGCCCGTACCCTTTCTTATGATATGGATCACATGACAGAAGTCCTCCGAGAATGACTGCGTCATCCAGGTTTTGCCTATATAGAAGTGCTCCAGCTCTGTCCAACCTATAATCGTGTACAAAATCGTGAATGGTATGAGCGAAATATTGTCCACGTAGGAAATGGTTATATGCCAAATCGTGAGTCTTTTTTGAATTGTCTCAAGCTCGCAAAAATGCCCGTCGGTGTTCTCTTGAATGAACCACGTGAAAACCACATTCAAACAAGGAAAAACCTCGTATCAGAGGTGAAAAAGCAGGATATTTATAGTTTTTTATCGTAAAAAACTGATTTTTTACTCAAGATATTTACTTATCCAATCCCATAGATTTTTCTGACGTTCATTATGTTTGTCTTTCCGTAGATGTTTTGCCCCAGCGCATAACATAAAAAGAATCATTAAATTTTTGTCGAGTTGTGTTCAAGTTTTCTCAGTATACATTTTTATCCAAAGATGTACTAAATGTCTCGATGTTTCATTAATCATTGCTCTGCCGAACTCTTCTTCAGGAAGAGTATATCGCGCCTCTCAAAAATCTATCAGATGAGCTGTATTTTTCTCATCCACTACTATATTATAATCATGAATATCGCCATGAATTAAACTCGGAGATTTATTGGGGTCACTGGTTCTATCTAAATATTGCAATATACCTTTTCTTAACTTGCTTTTTTGATGATCGTTCAGGTAATCTGATTTATCTATGTAGCCCATAAATGAAAGAATATACTCCTTCATGCTTTTTGCTGATCATGATTGAAGATCGTCTTCTTCTGGGTATCCCCAAGTTTTATTTTTTGATGTAATTTGATGCATATTGATTAAACCATCTATCATTCATGAGAAAACAATTTGAGAAGTATCTTCTATTGATGATAATAACTTTCAAGGAGTATAAGTCTGCAAAAGAATGGGTGTTCCATCGGGCAGATTTCATTCTTGAAGTATTCGGGGCACACCAGGAATATTTTTACTTCAGAGAAAATTAATCAGTCTTACGTCTTTTTTCATTCTTTCCGCTTGTCAGGGTCTCGCTTTCTTGTAGATAAAATAATTTCCGCTTGCATCTTTTACAATACCAGCTTCTGTAACTCTCCCCCCCGTTAAAATACTTATTATATTTTTTCATGCTCATATGCTTGAAAGTGTACTCTGTAATGTATGTTTAAATATATCTCTCGTCTTTTCCATATGTAGTATGGTAACATGGTTTTTAGGATTTTTCAATTTTTTATAGTAATAGTAATATAGCTCTTGATTAACTGGACTAATGAGCTAAACTAATAAACAACTAAATTATGAATACTCGTATTACTTGGGATCAATACTTTATGGGGCTTGCCCTTCTTTCAGCACAGAGGAGTAAAGACACTCGTACAAATGTGGGGGCCTGTATTGTCGATAAACATAATAGAATTATCGGTATTGGTTATAATGGATTTCCTCGGGGTTGCCCTGATGATGAATTTCCTCAGTCGCGCGGAAGGGATGAGAATGGGAACATAGCCCGTCTCTATGATTCAAAACATGCTTATTCGGTCCACGCTGAAGCAAACGCTATCCTCAATTCGATGGGCAGAGATATGCAAGGAGCAACGCTCTACTGTGTTATGCCTACTTGTAATGAATGTGCGAAATTGATCATTCAGGTTTGAATCAAGCGTGTCGTCTATCTCGCAAGTCCTACCTACGAAGCTCGTGATGAATTCCTCGCTGCGAAGCGTATGTATGCTTCTGCTGGCGTCCTCTGTGAACTCTACAGTGGTCCTACAAACAGTATCGAACTTAACTTCGATGATGCTCATGGGAAGAGCGAAAGAAAAGAAGACTGCGGTTGTTGTTCATAAAAAACAAAATTAGATTTGACAGATTTTGATTTTAATTAAAATGTTTTAAAACGTTAAAACAATATATGAAGATAGTTCAAAAGAAAACATCTGAATTCAGAAACTTATCACAAGCATTTATAGGACTCAAAAACGAAAAAGAAGTCTTCGCCCTTCTTCGCGATATTTGTACACTCTCTGAGATGTCTGCTATGGCTGAGAGGCTTGAAGTGGCAGAACAAGTGCAGAAGTGAGTGAGCTACAGAACTATCGCAAAAAATACTGGTGCAAGTACTGCTACCATCACACGTGTTGCTC
>CAYVZT010000053.1:0-5304 GCA_964456455.1 uncultured Candidatus Peribacteria bacterium
GGGTGTGTAGCTCAGTTGGTTAGAGCGCGTCTCTGATAAGGACGAGGTCCCTGGTTCAAATCCAGGCATACCCACCATGCTACGAAACACGTCGGGAAGTGGCGCAATTGGCTAGCGCACTGCGTTTGGGACGCAGGGGTTGCAAGTTCGAGTCTTGTCTTCCCGACCATTAATAAATAAAAAATCTGTAATGATTTTTTATTTTGGCCCCATCGTCTAGCGGTTAGGACAGCTGGTTTTCATCCAGTAAATCGGAGTTCGACTCTCCGTGGGGTCACCAAATGAAATAAAACACTTTCTTTTGAAAGTGTTTTTTGAAATCATTTTGCGAAAAAATCCATTTTTTCTATACTGCTGGCGTCTTACTCTGGAGAGTTCGCATAGTGGTCGAGTGCGCACGCTTGGAAAGCGTGTAAGCTGCAAGGCTTCAGGGGTTCGAATCCCCTACTCTCCGCCAGTTTTTATTCGAACCCACTACCACTCAAAATGCGATTCACGCATTTCTCCGGTTCGAATCCTCTACTCTCCGCCATTTCAAAACAGAATAAATCACACTTCAAAATACCATTTCATTGAACCCATGTCAGCATTTTTACTTTCTTTTTTTCCGTCATTTTTTTTACTATCACCTTGGTGAATCCAGAATATAGATATTTTTATTCAGCCAGTTTTTGCTATGGAGCAAGAAGTGGCCCCCGCATGTATAACATCGCACTTCCCAATCCTGATGTACCATCATATACGAGAATATGATGAATTTTCCGACATGGCTGCCAAAAATCTCTCCGTATCTCCAGGTGAATTCAAGGAACAACTCAATTATCTCGCAAAAAACTGATATCACTCGATTACAACAAAGGACATAGTAAAGAACAGCGTACCCTGTAAATCAGTCATGATTACATTTGATGATGGATATTATGACGTATACAAAAATGCTTTTCCGCTCATGAAAGAAGTAAATTATACAGGTGTTGTAGGCTTGATACTCTGAAAAATAGATGAGTCTGACTATCTTTTTTGACCTGATATCATCGAGTTACACAAAGCAAACTGGGAAATAGCGAGTCATACTTGGAACCATCTCATTCTGACACAATTATCGCAAAATGCACTCAACCGTCAGATACGCGATAGTAAGAAAGACTTAGAAAAATGGTTTCATGTTTCAATACAAACCTTTGTCTATCCAGGCGGTTTCTACGGAGTAGGAGCCATGAAAACAGTGGCACAATCTGGTTATAGGTATGCTTTTTCGACTCGCTTTTGAGAAGCAAATTTATTGGATCATCGCCTAAAGCTCAATCGCATAAATATTCCCCCTGGAATAACAGTAGAGCAATTTTCCGAGCTTTTGGAGAAAGCTGCAAATAATTTTAAGAAATAAAATTCTTTTCAGCTTGTTCCCAGTTGATGACTTCCCAGAAAGATTTTATATATTCTGCTCTTTTATTTTGATGTTTGAGATAATAGGCATGTTCCCAGACATCGATACCGATCACTGGTTTTTCTCCATCAGAGAGGGGTGTATTTTGTCACATAGTTTGACGTAGGGCGAGCTTCCCTTCCTTGTCTAACACGAGCCAAGCCCAACCAGATCAAAAGACAGTGAGAGCTTTTTGTGTAAATTGCTCCTTGAAAGAGTCAAAACCGCCAAAAGTAGTATCAATTTGAGGTGCGAGTTTAATTGAGCCGAATGAATATGGTTTTGGTGCAATAATTTCCCAAAAAAAACTATGATTGATATGTCCTCCGAGATTGTTGATAACTCCCTGTTTTTTCTCAGCAGGCACTTCGTCGAGATGAGTGAGGAGCTCAAGAGGAGCATATTTCTGGATCAAGCCAGTATCCTGAAGTAAGTTAGTGTAATTGGTGATATAGGTTTGGTGATGTTTGCTATGATGAATTTCCATCGTGAGCGCGTCAATATGAGGCTCTAGAGCATCATAAGAGTATGGAAGTGCTGGGAGCGAATGTGTGAGCATAGGATTACAAAAAAGAATAGAGATTTTCTGGGGAGATGAGCCTATCGTGCATGTCAAAACAAACTCATTCCGCGCAAAGTATACGTCGTTTTTCTGAAACTCAAAAAGCATATCATCCGATAGTTCCGTCTGTCTTTATGACTCGATGGCATGGCACTTTTGGTGCATAAGGATTGCGTGTGAGAGCTTGCCCTATAGCCTGAGCACTTCTACAGTTAATGAAATCCCCAAGCATCTTATATGTTGTTACTTTCCCTTTTGGTATAAGAAGAAGCGCATCGTATACTTTTTGTTGAAAAGTGGTCGGCATAACTATTTTCCTCTTGGCATACCATAAAAATCGAGACCCCTTTGATCTACCATAGATTTTGTGTGAAAATTTTTCTTCTTACCTTTTTTGAAAAATCAACGCTCATCAACCAGTCCCATCTCTAAGAGGGATTGAAAATTTTTTGTAGGAAGTTTTCTCTTAGGCCAGCTTTGCTTATTTTCGTAATAATGTTTTCTTTTTTTATACGATTGATTGCTTCTCGTTTGTGAATTCTCACTTCCTATATACACCTGATAAACAGTTTTTTTTATATTCTTTGCTAACCGGCGAGCTTTTGCTTGGGCTTTTACAACTGATCATTTGAGTCCATGTTTATTGGCCATAGTATTGCTATGGTATCCAAAGTGGCAAAAATGCAACCTGTTTTATCACTGCTGGAGAGTATATATCTTCCTCGCTATTCGAAAAAGATCGGAACGTGAAGTTTTTCTATTCGCTGAGGTAATATGAAAAGAAATGTCAATGATACTTTTTCGAAATGCGGTACCAATAATATTGTTTTGCCATGGTTCAAACTCCCCACCTGTGTATTGTTCTATTTTGATGCCACCAACCTTGAAAAAGATGCTCAAGGTCTCAATAAGTGTGACATATTCTTCAGGTTTTGCGCGAGAACCCTGAAGAGTGATGAGTCATTTTTCTGCAGCAAATTCCATGACTCTACAGGCCCAGTTATTTGGTTTTGTGGCAGAAAGGTCGTCATACGATCCACGACAAGAATAATCATCTGGTATATAGATATTGAGCATTTTTACAGCCATAGCGACGACTTCTTCTCTCATGACAAAGTCCGATAAATGATAGTCTCAGTCGCTTTTTTGTTTGATAATTCCTGCTTGTATGAGAAAATCTGTATCCGAAATATTTTTCTGATTATTGTCTTTATTTTTCCTATTTGTAGTGTTGTTTTTCGTGGTACGAATATTTATATTTTTTGCATAATTATCTTGTTCTTTCTTGATGAGAGAGTATTTCTTTTCCAGAATATCTAGATAACGAGAGGCATCGACCACATAATTTCATACAGTATTCATCTGCATGCTCTCATTGAGACTTCTATAAACAGTATCAGGTGATACATAACCAAATTTATTATAACCTAGAGCTATAATACCTGCTATCATAGGAGCAGAGAAAGACGTACCACTGGCAGTCTCATAATCGGTACCAGCATCTTTATTAAAGACTCAAACGGAAGTAGAAAAAATATTTTCTCCAGGGGCAGCAAATGCTATACATGTTCCGTAATTTGACCAACGAGCCCTGGTTCATTTTTGATCGAGAGACTCAACCCCAATAGAGTATTTATTATTTCCTCCATTGTTACAAACTGGTGAAATAGGATTAACCGTCGTATTTACTCAACTACTACTGTATGATAAGACATCACCATTACCTCCAGCTATAACCACTATTATCCCATTTTCATACGCCCTCTTCATGACATCATCATAACGAGTACTATAGGCAAATTGACTTTGTCATAAACTCAAATTAATAATATTTGCATGATGACTAATAGCATAATCCATAGCCTTAACGATATTGTCCTCTCTAGCATTTCATTTAAAATCGAAAACTCTCAAAGGCATTATTTTTACATTTTTAGCAATACCGGCAATACCTCTTTTGTTATCAGAAGTAGCAGCTATAATTCATGATATCATGGTACCATGTTCTCCAGTTGGGAGATTGTCAGGCATTTTATCTCCTACGAAATCTTTTATTTTACTAGAGCCGTAAGGAGAAGCAGGATCAAGCCATATGTGATCAGTCAGATCGGGGTGATTAATATTTACGCCGTCATCTATTACTGCAACTATGACTTCTTTTGGATGAGTAATCTTTGTCCATGCATTTGGTACGTTGAGAACATCGAGATAATACTGAAGATGAGCAAAAGTATCATCACTGGGCGCGTCATTTTCCGATCCATTTTCTCGCAAAAGATGCTCCACATCGTCCAGAGCATTTTTTGATTCTTCTATTTGGCTTCTTCATTTTGCGAGATTTCGAGCATTTTTATATGCTTTAAAGGCTTCCTCATATTTACCTTTATTGAGATAGGCTGCTCCTATATTAAAATAAGCCCTGTAAGATTTTGGATCAAGTTGTAGTATATTTTTATACTGTTCGATAGCATTATCCCATCTTTCTGATTCAAAATAAGTGTCACCAAGGTCAAAATACGTCTCGATGCTTTCATTAGTTTTCTTGAGAGAAGCGATACAGTCATTATAACTATTTTCTGTTTTTACCCCTTTAGCCAGCAAATCAGAGAGATTTTTTCATTCAATAGCTTTTTTCGGATCAGATTCACGCATGGATTTCCATAGATCCATCTTGGCTGTCACCTGATTTTTGATAGATTCATATTCAGATTCAAGATCAGAACAATCATCAAGAGCATAAGAAAAACTCACTTGACTACAAAGTAAAATGGCAATAGAAGTAAAAAGAATTTTTCTCATGACTTCTTAAATTTACTATATATTTATTGCATTGTCAATTTTCTGGTCAATATTTCCGTAAAAATCTTAGGATTCCCCTGCCCCTTACTCTCTTTCATACAGGCGCCGACAAAATAGCCAAAAAGATTGACTTTGCCTGCCTTATATTCAGCGATTTGTCATGCATTTGCAGCCAAAACGGCATCTACAACTGCCTCCATGGCACCAGTATCATTTACCTGACGGAGACCTTTTTCATCGACGATTTTGTCTGGATCGCCACCTTCATTAAGGAGTATTTTGACAACTTCTTGGGCATTAGTAGACGAAATCTCGTCAGATTTGAGCATATTCACAACCCGAGCGAGTGCTTCTGGAGTGATTTTGAGGGTAGAAAAATCGATTTCTTCATCGCCTTTTTTGAGGATTCCAAGAATCACAGTGAGAATAAGCGAAGCAGATTTTTTTGGTTCATTCGTGAGAGAAACTGTTTTTTCAAAGAAATCGGACATAGCTCTTTCAGAACTAAGAATACGTG
>CAYVZT010000054.1:0-5061 GCA_964456455.1 uncultured Candidatus Peribacteria bacterium
AAGATGAGAGTTCTGAAGATATTTATCGGGACATTTTCTCGTACACCTCTGGTCGGGAAACGTGGTCGAAAAAATGCCGAACTCATGCAATTCAAGACCGAAAAAGTAGGTTTAACAGGCATTCCGTCGGCTCTTCATGACACGTCATTTCTCTTCATGACTGATCCGCACATAGGAGGAAATATCGATGATATGGCGGCGTCTGTGTCGGATGGTATTCAGTGACTTCTTCAGCACCGAGAGACAAATAATACTTTTATTCTTCATGGAGGAGATTTTATCTGCGGGGACTCGAGTGTGTATTCGACCTCCGAACAGGATATCACCGAGGTGGCTGATATACTTCTCACTGGTACAGAAAAATATCAGCACTTTGGCGTCATCGGCAATCACGACGAAGAAGATCTCGATTTTCCTCGCATGAAAAAATTTCTCGAAGAAAAATATCATCTTCACTTCATGACGCAGCCCAGAGATACGAGACGAATTCATCGTGGCAATGCAGAGATAGATATACACGGTATTCATACCCTCCTTGATCATCTCGAAGTCATGGATGTCGCCGATAGAAATATTCTCCTCGATACCTATATTCACCTCTTCACCAATAGCCAAGCAGATTTCCATGTCGTACTCCTGCACAATCCTGATGGCCTCGAATATCTCCTCGACCGACTCAAAAAAACTGGAAAAAC
The DNA here is from genome assembly GCA_964456455.1 of uncultured Candidatus Peribacteria bacterium. GTDB lineage: Bacteria > Patescibacteriota > Gracilibacteria > BD1-5 > JAGOOR01 > JAGOOR01. The sequence goes on from CAYVZT010000054.1 coordinate 696, forward strand.
ACTCACAAAACCGACACTCTTCCTCGCTGGTCATACCCATGGCGCAACCCTCGATCTCCCCGTGATTCGTCGTGGTGCACTGCGTGTGTGCAAGACTCGATTTGGTCGCTACAAATGATGGTACGGTCCAAAAGGAAAATATGCACACACAGGTAATTGGAAACTCTATGTCTCGACAGGAATGGGCAACGGTCCTGGATTTGATTTCCGCTTGAATGCTCACCCGGAAGTGGTGTTGTTTACACTGTAGTTTTTGTCATTCTCGGACTTGATCCGAGAATCCAGACGCAAAACAATTTCCACTTTGTACTTTTTCTGAAAAAAGTACCAAAATCATTCAGGACATAAAAACTCGCTATAAACTGAATTCAAGAAAATTCTCTTTATCATCCCGCTCAAACAGTTTATGTCCTAAAAACCCATTTCCGTTTTCTTCTCCAAGCCTTATACTTCTACCATGATTAATAATTGAAAAATGGCAGTCTTCCTTGGTCGTTTCCAGCCATTTCATATTGGACATATGAGTATTGTGGAGAAGATTTTTCAGAATAATTTTGAGAGACTTCTCCTTATCATCGGTTCAGCAGATAAATCTGGAACAGATGAAAATCCCTGGAGTGTCCAAGAGCGAGAAGAAATTATCCGTGCTAGTATCCCTCTCGAACTCCAAGAAAAGATAGACATCACTTCGCTTGCCGATGTTCCAGATGATGATGAGTGGTGCGAGAATTTGAAACGTTTAACGTTTAACGTTGAACGTTGAACGTTATTTACCGGCAATGACTGGGTGAAAAGTATTTGCGAACGTCACGGAATTCAGACTGACTGGATTGGTTCCTATGATATCGATATTTCTGGGACAAGGATTCGAGAAATGATAAAACAATGAGAGGATGTGAGTCGGTGGACTACTCTATAATGTTTTGACTTATATTATTTATTAGTATAAATAATAACATAATATGAGCACAAGCGCATTTGATAAACCAACGAGCTCCGATATTCAAGAAACAATTAGTCATGTATTGTCTGGCCTGAAACAAACAGAAACAGAAGAAATACGGTTGAGAATAACAGCAGACTTTGAACGTGTTTTTGAGGCAATTGAGGTGGATGCACGAATGACACAAATTATTTTTGCATTCAAAGCCCACAGAATTTTATCACGCAAAGATAAGACAGAATTTAAACAACACTTAAAAAGAAAACTAGGGATATTAGAATCAAACGATTTTATAGCAAAAGAGGCTAATAAAGATTTAGTTGCTATGAATAAACGTATCCGAGAATTATATGCAACAAAATGGTGGGAGAAAGATACTCAAGAGATGATGAAATTAGCTACTAACATAATTGAAGCAGTTATAAGAGAGTATTCCGAAGATGATGATGCTTCAAAATCTAGTGATTCCAATGTAGCTGTGAAGGATAAAAGATCGAAGAAAAAGGAAAACGAAGAAAAATGGAAAGAAGAAGATGATGATATTTTTAAGGCAGACAACTTTATGAATGAGACTGATTCCTACAGCTTAAAAATAATTTTAACACTCTTTCAATCCTACATCGCTTTTATTGCAGATAAAGTTGAATGAAAAACTTTTAAAAAATTAATGAAAAAAGAAAAATATAAGAAAAAATGGAATTTGATGTACTCAGTTATGCCATCTATCAAGAAAATTTTTGCACTAAAAATGTTTATGGATGCTTTGGATGCAGAATTTAATGATTTTTTTAATGATTTACAGAACATTATAAATTCTATGGATTCTTATGCTATGCAACTAAAATAAAACCCCTCTTTCGAGGGATTTTTAATAAAGATTCATTACGAGTACAACGAAAATTTCCCTGTGAACTCACGAAGTTCTTCTGTTGAACCAAACATTGTAATGCCCCAGTATTCGAGATCGGCCTCTGCTGTGGCCCGTGTAGCATCGAGTTGTTCTTGTGTTGAGCCAGCTATCATCGTGCTGGTAAAATCAGAAAAAGGAATACCACGTGCGATACACTCGTTTCTGATAGCTCGAATTTTATTTGAATTATCAGCTTTCAGAACGATAAAAGGGTAGTGAGATATTGTGGGATGAATACCACCATCTTTGTCCTCATATTGGAGGAAGTTCATGCCTTCTGCATGGCCAGAGCCACCAGCAAGACCAGCAGCCATATGACCGAGCGCATTCATTGCTCGACCTATTTCTATTTTTTTATTGAGAACAGCGATAAATCGCTTCGATGTCTCATTGTGGAGAGGTGGATTCATAAATTTAAAGTTTAAAAATAGTACACCATCAAAATGTATTCATCTCTATTGATAAATACTCTTTGATGATTTGTATCAAGTTAGAGAAGAGCAAGAAAACTACTTCTTGTCATCTTCCTCAACTTCTGCTTCAACCGTTGGTTCTTCACTCGAACCATTGGCATTTTCTTTGACTTTTACGCCGTCATCTGATGGAGTGCCACCAGCAGCGTAGATAGCTTGTCCGACCTTCATGAGGGCTTCATTGAGTGGGTTGGCAGCTTCCTCGATTTGTGCTTTTGTTGCCTCAGGATTTTCGAGAACTTTTTTCATCGCTTCGATTTTTTCTTCGACGAGTTTCTTGTCTTCTTCTTTTACTTTGTCAGCATTTTCCTTGAGGAGTTTCTCACCTTGGTGAACGTGAGAGTCAGCCATATTACGAGCCTCGACGAGTTCTTTTTTCTCTTTATCCTTGTGGCGATTTGCTTCTGCTTCTTTGACGAGATTTTCGACTTCTTCCTTGCTCATGCCACCTGAATTTTGGATGGTGATCTTCTGTTCTTTACCTGTTCCCTTATCCTTCGCAGAGACAGAGAGAATACCAGAGGCATTGATATCAAAAGTGACTTCGATTTGTGGGACTCCACGAGGAGCAGGGACGATACCTTCGAGGATAAATCGACCGAGAGATTTATTATCTGCCGCCATTTCACGTTCACCCTGGAGGACGTGGATTTCTACACTTGGTTGATTGTCTTGAGCCGTTGAGTAGACCTGAGATTTGCTTGAAGGGATAGTCGTGTTGCGCTCAATCATACGAGTCATGACACCACCGAGCGTCTCGATACCGAGAGAGAGCGGAGTGACATCGAGGAGGAGGACATCACGGACATCACCAGCGATGATACCAGCTTGGACAGCCGCACCGATAGCGACAGCTTCATCAGGATTCACAGAAGCATTTGGTTTCTTACCGAAGAATTGTTCTACTTTTGCCAGCACCATAGGGACACGAGTCGAACCACCGACGAGGATAACCTCATCGATTTGGTTCGCTTGGAGACCAGCATCAGCGAGGACTTTTCGACATGGCTCGATAGAGCGCTCGACGAGATCAGCGATGAGTTCTTCAAACTTCGCACGAGTGATTTTCACGAGGAGATTTTTTGGTCCGCTGTCATCCATCGTGATGTAGGGGAGATTGATCTCTGTTTCTGTTGCAGATGAGAGCTCTTTCTTTGCTTTTTCAGCTTCATCGCGGATACGCTGGACGGCCATTGGGTCTTTTTTGAGATCGATACCCTGATCTTTTTGGAATTCGGCAATCACGTATTCAAATATTCTCTGATCAAAGTCATCACCTCCGAGGTGTGTGTCACCGTTGGTTGCGAGCACTTCAAATGTTCCTTCTGAACCGATTTCGAGAATCGAGATATCAAATGTTCCGCCTCCGAAATCGTAGACAGCGACTTTTTCATCTTTCTTTTTATTGAGACCGTAGGCGAGAGCGGCAGCAGTTGGTTCGTTTACGATACGCTTTACATCGAGACCGGCGATTTTACCAGCATTGATGGTGGCTTGGCGCTGATCATCGTTGAAGTAGGCAGGGACAGTGATGACTGCCTCTGTAACTTTTTCACCGAGATATTTCTCAGCATCTTCTTTGAGCTTCATGAGGACGTGTGCTGAGATTTCTTCTGGGCGAGTGTTTTTTCCATTGAAGGTAATGAGTGATTCACCGCCTGATCCGGCTGTGACTTCATAAGGCACGTTTTTGATTTCTGATTCGACTTCACTCTTTTTACGACCGATAAAACGCTTCGCAGAGAAGATGGTTTCTTTTGGATTCGTGACTGCCTGACGCTTTGCAGGAGTACCCACGATGATCTCGCCTTTTTTATTCGCGACCACTGAAGGAGTCGTACGATTTCCTTCTGCATTGGGGATAATTTTTGCTTCACCACCTTCCATAAAGGCAAGGGCTGAGTTGGTCGTACCGAGGTCAATACCAATAATTTTTCACATAAAAATAGGGGTTAAAAATTGAATTTACCCTCTCAGTATATCAAACTTTTTTACCAATGCAAATATTTTTAGCACCAAAAGTGTTTAGGTGCTAATTTA
>CAYVZT010000055.1:0-4825 GCA_964456455.1 uncultured Candidatus Peribacteria bacterium
GCCAGCCCTGACATTTGTTATTATCGAGATTACTGATTGTAAATTCATCGATTTTTATCGAGCCCCTATCCTCGTACATCATATCTGGCTCTATCTCACCGGCATCGAGACCGATAGCAGTCGTCAGACCCTTGAAAATACTACCTGGTTCGTACGGAGCAGTGATGGGGATATCCTGATGTGCTAGAAGTCCGACACCATTTTCGTAGACATAGAGTTTTTTCGTTGGATCAGCGAGAGCAAGGAGCATGAGATCTTCATCATGGAGTTCATCGACCGTGATAAGACGATTTTCAAACACTTTTTTTACCGATCCAGTCGGTGATTCTACAAAGAGGACTTTTCCGAGAAGAAATCGCACAGGTTCTTCGCCATGATCTGCTGGGATAAAAGGAACGATTTTTTCGACATTACCAGGTCTATCGGGGTCAAATGTCGGATAACTCCCTATAGCACGAATAGCTCCTGTCATAGGATCCATGACGATAGCAGCAGCGGTATTTGCGCCTGTCGTACGAACACCATCAGCGAGTGCCTTCATGACAGCATTTTGAATATTTGGATCGATGGTGAGGAAGAGATCAACTCATTTCACTTCTTGTTCAGCATCTTCATCGAAAATCGGTCGCCCGAGACTATCACGTCGCTCTTCTTTTTTCCCTGATTTACCAGCGAGCATATCATTGAAATACCCCTCAATACCGAGTCGTCCTATACCATCACGATCCACATAACCTGTGACTTGGGCGGCAGATGATCACTCTGGATACTGACGGACAGGATGGTCATTGAGCTTGAGACATTTATAAAACGTATTTTTGAGGATAAATTCGTCTTGTCCTTTGACGGGCTGTTGTTTTGTGAGAGCATTTTGGCTTGCTATTTTTTCATTGATTTTGAGTGAAAGCTCTGGATCGAGCTTCTCCACGATATCGACATTTCTATTCTTACGGAGTTCGAGAGCATCATCGAGAGTTTTTGGGGTGATATGCAGAGCTCCTACGATTTGTTCTATACCACGAGATCGATCAAAATGAGTCGGATCAACATAAACCGTATCCCCCACTATGATGATGCCAGGATTCTGAATAGAAGAGAGGATATTGAGAGCATCTGTACTCACATTTTCTGCGAGAAATATGCGAGTTTTATAGATACGATGGGTCTGCTCTCTCACAGTTGGTGCGATAAAAGCCATCACGGACTCACGAGAAAAATCAAATTTATCGGGAACAATATATGTGTTTGTATACTTGAGCATGTTATCAAAACAGCTCACCTGCGTTCTATCGAGACAGAGGTGCTCATAGACAACTTCTGTGAGAAATTGTTCCAGCATGTCGAGATTGCAGCTGGCAGTAGGGTCGATCTTGAGATCTTTGACGATCGAAGTAGTCGCCAGTGTTGTATTTTCGAGCAGAGTGCCTCCACCAGATCGATGTGGGTCTATGGTGGCATAGATAGTACCTCGATTGACAGAGAGCTCTATCTCTCGTAGCTGCTGGGAATCTGCGAGTTTTTTATAAAATTCATGATCAACGAGGGTATACCGACCAAGTGTGATCAATATAAACAGTATAAAAAACAAGCCTATAGCAATAATAATCCCCATTCTTGCTTGGGTAGAGAGGAAATCAAAAATGATAGCAATTTTTCGAAGAATTTCTCGCATACAAAGTACTTTCCATGATAGAGGGTTTTCCTGTTATTCAATGTTTCTCACTTGATTTTCCCAGAAGAAATACCCCTAGAGGTACTCGGGAGTTTTTTTCTGCTGGAGAAAGTGAGTCAGAGTTCTGATGGACGGCGTAAGAGATACGAAGTGTATGATATGTCCGTGTGCCTCCAGAAAATCCGTCATCATCCAGAGCGGAATCTTTCGACGTCCAAAGTTTATATCTGGTGAGAGGGTTTCATGAATGATATAGATATGTTTGTATCATCAGAGACGCTTGAGGAGAGTACGACGAGTACCAAAAACAACAGGATATTTCTGTGTGAGCAAATCGAGATACACTCTCTTCTGAGTAGAGAGAGACTTTGAGTGGGTGTCTATGAGACTATCAGGAAAAATCCTACTCCACCACTTCACAGATACACCCTCAGGCAGGATCACTACACCAGGTGTTTCTCTGAGTTTTTTCTCCAGGTAATCCATCAGAGATACCTCGTCAGGAGCAACCGTATATGTCCTCTCTCCTCTCCCATCAGGCACAACTGGAGTTGTGAGATCGAGAAAATTATTTTTCTCAAAAAGCGCGATGAGTCCAAGTGGAAGGAAAATCTGGACCAAAGTATGAATACGGACAAAGAGGTGTCGTGCTAATCAGACAATCAATGCTATCTCACTCGCCGAAAGCCAAGCAACACTTGAATGCGGTCAGAGAATCGACTTTATATCACCTTCATAGTGCATATCTGGACTCATCGAAGCGACGATACCCAACGCTTCCCCATCTCACCATGGAATACGTACGCTACTCCCGATACTGACAAAAGGCTTGTATTCATCAGGGATATGGTAGGTCAGAAGACCATCATCGAATGACCTAGAATATGGAAGAATAGAACAAAACATCCGTTTTAGAGTGGTCACCAAATATCTCTCGTGTTGCGTATTTCTCGAACAGGATGTAGGGCGAGTCGAGCTGTATCAAGTGTGATATCTCTGGCAAGTACGAGGGCACTCCGTACAGAATCATATCAAAATATATCTGAAGTGTATGCAACGTGCGAATCGACTGGTTGCTCAAAGAGTGCATTGAGACCTGTTGGATCTTTTTTGTCTTTTTTACCGCCTCCAGCATTTCGGCCGAGCCAATCGGAGCTTTCCAGTGTCTCATGAGCATGAGCTTTATTGAGAGCATCTTTCAGGCTATTGAGCTCTTCATGTGTTTTACTTTCGAGGCGCTCCTTCCCTATGCGGATTTTTTCGCGTTCAGAGATATCATCACCTTCTCCGGGTTTTTTCTTTCCTTCGAGATTATCATTATTTTCAGGAATTTTTCAGTTCAGGGCCATGCTTCTATTTTATGCAAAGTACTCGAAATACAACTACGCCTGTTTCCGAATAGCATAATCAGAACTACTGTGCGTCTTTGCTCCGAGTCCATCGACGATTTTGACTTTGTTTTCAGCGAGAATAGCGGCTTCAGGACAATTCGAAGCAAATCTATCGCCACCTTTTGTGAAGATTATCTCATCATACTTGCCACTCACACGAGCCTCCGCGATGAGGAGAACGAGGCTCTGACAGACTGAACCATCTTCATCGACACTGAGAAATGTACGATCGACCGATCTCAGGGCAGAGACGAGACGACAGCGGTAGAGCTCATTTTGAAAACTCTCCACACCTCTCTTCAGAAATGCTTGTCGGTCATTATTGACGATAACCCAGACCTCATCAGCTCCAGCAACAGATTTACTCATCTCAAAACAATCTATATGCCCTGGATGAAGAGGATTGAAATATCCTGATGTGATAGCGAGTTTTGTCATAGGATTTCGATTATAAGGAAAAAAATAAGAAATAAAATCTTCCTCAGCAAGCGCAATGAAGGAAAAAATTATAGACTTCTAGGACTGCTTGAATCATATAAAATGCCTTACGGTCGTCATGAGAGTATTATGAAATGAATGTGCAACCATACTGTGAGACACATCTCGTGATTCTTTGAGATAAAAAAGAAAAAATCAGTACAAAATAATCTGCGCGGGGAAAGTATTAGCGTCAAAGGTTCGATCACTTCTCAAATTATGCACAAATCAAAACACTAAACTCGAATAATACTGAGCTACTTCATGATTAAAAAATTTCTTCAAAATAAAGGGTAGAGTCATCCGAAAAATGCCCTCCTCAATAAAAGGCGCCTCAACCGATCCGCTCCATATTTCCTCCCAAAAAGAAGGAGCTATTCAGAGCTCTTTCATTACCTCTTCATGATATTCTTGACTCGCATTCCCTGTTTTAATAGAAAAAAGTCCTGAAATCATCGCCAATGCAAAGATGGGGACCAACATATTTAGTGTTCCATTCATTGTGTTACCGTATTCTCGAGACAGAGGACTGACAATATATGTTTCAAAAAAATCATCCATAGCACGACAAATAGCATCTCTCGTCTCGGCATCCAATCAAAGCAAAGCAGTAACTATGAGAGCAGATTTTCATACATTCATGCCACGAGATTGGGCTGCTTCTTTTCTTTCAGGTTTCTGTTGATGTTTGAGCTTGAGCGTACTAGATTCTCGGGACGTAATACTCTCCACCGCACCTGATACAGTTGGCGCTAGAGCAGAAAGACTCAAAAGGGTGAGCATGTTTCGCCTGCTTATTCAATTCACTGGTAGTGTCTCAGGGGAATTCATTGGTTCTTTATATCAATATTTCTATAATGTCAATTACCTTGGGGAACTTTGCAATAGTCATATGTCGAATATAATCCCCTCATGTTCACCCTCGACCAAATCCGCGAAGCACACGCAGGCGTGAAAAGCGGTGCCGACTTCCCACACTATATCCAGGATCTCATCGTCCTCGGAGTCCAGAAATACGACATCTTCGTCCATGACGGTCACGGAGAATATTTCAGCGCCGACGGCGACACACTCGTCTCCCCTCCCACCTTGCCTACCGGCAGGCAGGAGTACGACACACTCACCATCGCAGATACGAGCGACGCCGAAGGGTTTACTGAGCGACTCCGTGCTCACCAACAAGGTCAGACAGACTATATGACCTTCTGTCAGGACTCCGCAAACGCCGGCGTAGAAAAATGGACCGTCGATACCACCGCGATGACCTGTACCTATTATGACAAAG
>CAYVZT010000056.1:0-4688 GCA_964456455.1 uncultured Candidatus Peribacteria bacterium
GGTTCAATTCCCGTTCGTGGCTCCATTATTATTACAGAATTTGTTTTAATAGAATAATATTTATACTCTATAAGTATACACAACTAGTAAATATGCTCCCCTCCCTATCCGCAATAAATGACGCACTTGATTTCCAGCCTGAGAAAGTAGGTTTGGAAATAGGCAAACAAGAATCTTATGCACATTATCGTGTGGTGGAGCCAGGTCAACTCGCTACTGCACCAAAAGAATGGCGTGTACCTTCAGTGAGTGAACTCGTAAATATGAGGATAGCCGCACTAGAAGGAATACTTCAGAGATGAGGAATCAATTTGGAAACAGATGATATCCATGAATTGAGGTGAAGGATTGCTAAAAATTCCCACGATATACTCCTCGCTGTTAGAGAAGATGCTCCTGTGTGGCAATGAAGATTTAATACCAGAACGATGACACTCAGGGCATGAGATGGCGAAGACGCTCTCATAGTAGATGTAGAACAAGATACTTTTAGAGATATCTGATTAGTGGGAAATTATTGAGCATTACGTGATGGTGGAGTAAAGCTGCGAAAGAAAAAAATACCTGGTAATGTAGTGGGGCAAATAGGCGGAGAAGTATGCAAAAGCCCTCTCGTAGCTGGTGGCGACAAGAATCTATCACAACTCTACAATCATCCAGTTATACAAGCATTGATACCTGATGAGACCACGAGATGAAAATATCTAGCAGCTCTGTGAATCTTGAACTCGCTCGGTTTTTTCAAAACTGGCTCAAATTCTATATGGGTACCCGACAAACTTCCACCATGGTTTTTCCGATGGCATGCTCTCGGATTTGAGGCAGATGCTTTCTATCCACCCAATCTTTGAACGAAACGTTTTGAGTTATTTATGACTCCCGAAGAAAAACAATAAAAACTACCTCCCGGATAATTCTAACGCGACAGCTCTTTGGTTGTCGCGTTTTTTTATCACTTCACGCTTATCATATTCTTTGCGACCTCTTGCGAGAGCCACAGATACTTTTACGAGGTTTCATTTGAAATAGACACGAGTCGCGATCAGAGCCATGCCTTTCTCAGCTACCTTTTGTTCGAGTCGGAGCATGACATTTTTTCGAAGAAAGAGTTTTCTCGAACGTTTGACTCCTACATCAGCATCTTCTGCAAATTTATAAGGACTCACATGCATTCAGAGAATCTGAGCAATGCCACCACGGATAGACACGTGACTTCCCTTCAGTTGTGCTCATAACTCTCGCATGCTTCTGACTTCCCAGCCAAAAAGTTCGATACCAGCTTCATGCTCCTCGATTATTTCATAATCAAAGAGTGCTTTTTTATTGTTTGCAATTTCGGAGGATTTTCGAGGTTTATTTGCCATCATTAATTTTTGCCCTTAAACGACGATATGCAGCATACCTCAAAAGTAAAGGTCAAAAAAGTGGCCAATAGGTCCTAAAAAACAAAAGTTCTGTGTTTGGACCAACAAGTCATCAACTCGTCCTATTACCATCAGTACCAGTACGAATAGCAACATCAGGATATCGTAATCATTTATGTGATTGTTGAAAAGCCGGTTCCCATAATTTCTCGGTGCTTCACTGTTCACCTCTTAATCTCATTTGATCTATATGTCTCGTAACTTCATGATTATAATCATACGCAAGACCTATAGCGAGCTTAAAGTCATCAGTATATTGTGCTGTTTCTTCAGAGAGCTTATTCATGGTCGCAACAATAGATGAATCTCTTTCATTAAGAAGCCCCTCATCTCAAATCATAAATATATGTGCTTTATGTCTGTGGGCTACATCGAGTCATCTTCACGTAGCAAATTCTTTTAGTAATCGAAAGAGTCCTCTAATCTCATCCTCTCCTCTTCCATTCTCCGGATCAAGATTTTTGACAGAAAGCCCCCACATAAATGCCGAATCAAAAACATGTCAAAGATTCTTTCTCATGTCAATAATTGTTCGCTCTACTGCTTGAGCTCAGCTTCTATGTCATATAACCGCATCCCGGTGGATAGGGAGTCATTTGTCCTTTGCCCAAGTCCTGTTTCCATTCAGGGTAAAACCAGCACACAAACGAGCTTTACCGCTATATTCCCTCACAGTCCGCATGATTGTAGGGTCAAAAATAGTTCTCAGGATAGGTCCTGGATCATCACATAGGTTAGCAGCATTTAACTTCCAGCTCATTTTTACTTGTTTTTATCAATAAACCGCTGGAGTATAATACTTGCAGCGATATCGTCAAGGTGTTCGTCCGATTCGAGCTTACCGAGAGACTCTTGTGCCTCAAACGTTGTAAGATCCTCATCTTGTATCTCGATGTGAACATCTGGAACAGTTTTTTTGATTCTCTCAATCGCTTTTTCAAACGTCTTTTTTTGTTTTCCGTAGGCATCATATCCGACTGCTTCTCCGATGACAATCGTTTTTATTTTTCGCTTCTTTACGAGCTCGGGAAGCTCGATAAAAAATTCCTCATGATCATAGATGCCCTGCGGAATAGCTATCCCTATCTCAGAAATAGCAACGCCGATATTTGATGTACCATAATCGATACCGAGATACATACTAGCGAATATCAAGAATTAATTGTGCATAAGCATCTGTCGAGAGATCGATGTGTACTGTATGCTTCCCTGCTTTTTTGATGTGTTTTTCATCGAGACGAATCATCTCGGCGAGGAGTGTGATATGAAATTTGCTTCGGATTTTTTCTACGAGCCAATCTTCATCGACTGTTTCAGAAAGGTGCCCTGCTGTGTGTGGGATTTCTACCTGCAATGTTTTCTCGTGAAGACGCTTGATGATATCAAAACGATTTGTGTAAATCTTCGCCCTTCTTTCGTCTTTTGATGGTTGCGCCTTGTATTCTCGTGCTATTCCTTCTGGAAAGAGCTTATTTTGAGCAAAAGTCAGCGAGACTTCTTTGATCTCCCCTTGTTTGCCGACATTGGCTGTGGTACGAAGAATTTCGACAATAATTTTTCCGTTTTGAGTCATATTGAATTTATTTTTATTTATTATTTTCTCTAAATTTTCATCCGATGAATGCAATAACAATACAGTAAAGAAGTAAGATAACTGATAAAATATCTCGAACATTTATGTAATATGTCATATAATATGAATCGGTAAATGAACCTGGTGAGCCACTAAATACTGGCATGTAAATAATTCAAAATAAAGAATCTATAAACATATATAGACATAGTAGAATTCAAACTAAAGTAGGAATAGAAATATCATGACCACGTCTAATGATTAATGAGGTAATCAGAAAACTAATTATGAGTGAATAAAATATATCAAATACCCCAAGAATATTGCTCGACATATAGTAACCTTCTCAAAAAAAGTTACCTAATAAATAATCAATTATATAATTGATAATAAATACTATGGGCATAAAAATCAGAAATTGCACCCGGCTTATTCTTCATTCGCCAAAAAATATTGTTCTTAGATTCATATATTTTAATTAAGAACCGCTTTAATTCTTCTTACGCCTGCTGATGAAGCTTCTTCTTTTTGGATTTTAAACGTTCCGAGTTTCGAAGACTCCTCCACGTGAAGACCTCCACAGAGTTCCTCAGAATAGACCATTCCATCATCCCCTACCATCTTGTACACCTTGACTGTTTCAGGATATTTTTCCCAGAAAGCACCAAGGACACCACGAGCTTTTGCATTGTCTTTTGGCTCTTCGGTCATCGTGACAGTGATATGAGCTTTGAGAGCGCCATTGACGTAATCCTCCACTGCCTTGATTTGTTCTGAGGTCATCTTTTCTGGATGAGTGAAATCAAAACGAAGTCGCTCTGGTGTAATATTTGAACCTGCTTGCATCACATGTTCACCGAGTACTTTTCGGAGACCAGCCAACATCAGGTGACACGCAGTGTGGAGAGAAATCGTGACATCGCTATGATCTGCGAGGCCACCCTTGAACATACCAGCAGACGCTGTACGAGAGAGGTCTTGATGTTTTTTCATGGCTTCCTGAAAATCTGCTCTTGGTACTGGATGAAGTCACTTTTCTGTAAATCCAGTTTCAAAAGCAAGTTCTTCAATCATTTCTATAGGTAGACCATACGTTTCAAAGAGACTAAAAGCTTCTTCTCCGGTAAAATAATTCCTATGAGGGGTTTCTGATTTTTTGATATCCTGAATTACTTTTTGGAGTTCACGAATACCTGTCTTAATTGTCTTCTGAAACTTACTCTCTTCCATCGTAATTTCATCGATAATAACTGTTTCATTATTTTTCACTGATGCGTACACATCTTGGTAGATATGGATAAAGTCACGAGCGACTTGTGCGAGACAAGCATCTTCGTGCCCCATCTTGTGTGCTTCACGAATAGCTCGACGGATAAGTCGTCGGAGGACATAACCACGATCAGTATTGCTTGGTTTCACTCCATCGGCAATCATGTGGACTGCAGTACGGAGATGATCAGCGATGATACGCGCTCCTCGTTCGTTGTAATTATTTTCCCCCACAATGCGCTTGATATGTTCGAGCGTATTGACGAAGAAATCTGTATCATAAGTTGTTTTTTTACCATTGATAACTGCGAGTGTTCTCTCGAGACCCATACCTGTATCGACATTTTGTGCTGGGAGGGATTCGAGTGTTCCATCAGCTTTTTTATTGAATTGCATGAAGACATTGTTCCAGATTTCCATCC
>CAYVZT010000057.1:0-4448 GCA_964456455.1 uncultured Candidatus Peribacteria bacterium
GTACCGGAGACGATATAGTCTCCAATGACTGTTCCTGAGAGGTGTTTTTGGAGTACTTTAGGCTTGATGATGACGGTATGATCATAGCGAAGAGCGATATCTGCCCCAGCATCTCGGAGCACATCGATGATATTCATGACGTGTGGTTCGTAGGCGGAGAGCTCGATTCGTGTTGTTCCAGTGCGTTTGAGGGCAGCGAGGAGGAGAACGATAGTGCTTCCGACAGAGAAATATGCATTTACTGTGATGTCATTGGCATGACTTTGGCCTTTGAAGGCAAGCGTTTCATCAATCAGAGTGCTCGCGTAGCCGAGTTGTTCGAGACCACGAACGATGCCGTCGATGGGGCGTTTCCCGATGCTACAACCACCTGGATAGGTGAGGTTTACTTCACCAAATCGAGCCAGGAGGGGAGGGATGAGATAGTAGGTTGCCCGGGCTTTTTTGAAGAGGTCTTGTCGGATATTTTCTAATGAGAGATTTTTGTTATCAACGGTAAAGGTATTTTTCTCAAATGAAATTTTGGAACCAAGGCTCTCAAGAATTTCCTTCATCAAATGGACATCTGAAATGTCAGGAACATTTGTGAGTTCGGCTGTTTCGAAAAAAAGTACGCTCGCAATCATCGGAAGTGCAGCATTTTTTGAACCACTTACTGTGATATCTCCGCTTGTTTGTGCTCCGCCCGTGATAGTATAGGTACTCATAATGATTTAGAGGGTATCGATTTTCTGAGTGGAATCAAGCTTTTAGCGGAGACGTGAAAGATTCTTTTTTCTTTCTTTGATTTTTATGAGCACCGCATCGACTTCTATTTTTAGGCCTTCGATAGCATTTTTCTGAGAAGTCATGATTTCTGCTGGATACTGTAAGAGCGCGCTTTTTATAATGAGAAATTCATCTTTTATATGGTCATCAATCGGTTCATCTAACTGTTCGGAGTGGGTGATCATATCACGCAGACCATTTTCGACATAGTCGAGAATTCGCTTCATGAGGATAATGAGTCGGTGTTCGACGTCTTCCTTTTCTTCGGAGAGTATAAAATCGTGAAAATATTCGTCCTCTACATCAAATACTTCTTCAATGACACGCATCATCATGCGCAGTACGATACCGTACGATGCCACGTCATTCCCTCGAATATTTATACTCTTGATGATATCCGCGAGACTGGTCTCAAGCGTTCCCCAGTTTTCGAGATATATATTTTTTTCTCAGAAAAGGATTTTTTTCATCAATCTCTGATAGTCGGGGTGTATCGCGCTCTTCTCTATGACATCGAGGAGATCCTGTATTTCTCGGTCGATAATGTGCTTTTCTACAAGCAAATCGAGAAAGTAATCCTCGAGGACGTTATCACTACCAATTTTTTTTATTTCAGTCATGTCCATATCGTATCATAATTTGACCATCTTTGCAAATATCATAGCATGTCCGCATGACTTTTTCGGATAACGATATAAAAACATTTTTTACCTGACTTACCCATGCTCCTGTTTTGGATTTTTTAGTTCAGATGAAAACCATGGGAATAGATCGGCATATTCCCAATATTTCATGGAGCACGAGCCGGTTTCTCATAGAGACATTAGAGAAAAAGTGACCAAAAAATATCCTCGAAATATGACCGGCAAATGGTTTTTCGACCATGATGCTCTCTCTGGCTTGTCCGGATGCCCTCATTACTTCGGTTGAGTGTTCTCGTCATGCATTTGAAGAACTCAGACACAATATATCGGCCTTTTCTCTGCTCCAAAAGGGGTCTCATACCTCTCTGTCGCCGGCAGCACTCTGACCAAAAGTGACTTCTGATATTTTTCAGATACAGATAGATCAATTTTCCCTCTACTATGCTGACGCCAGGGAATTGCTCCCAGCATTTTTAAGAGGAGAAAAAACCCTGCATTGTTCCAACCCAAAGAGTACTCTCGCGGATATTCTTGCTCAGAAATTTGATTTTATTTTTATAGACGGAGCATTTCGTATGACCCGTGAATTTTTTGACCTTTCTCTTCCACTTTTGACCAAAAATGGACTTATCATCCTCGATGATGCTATCAAATATCGCACAAAAATGGACTGATTTCATGAGTATCTCGCAGGGCAATGAATCATCTATGAGATAATACAAACCGATGACGATGATGGGGTTATGGTGATAGATTTTTGAAATAATTTATCCACTCTCTCGTAATAGGAGGTACAGGCAACGAAAAGTATCAACAATTCTTGGATTCATAGTACAGAGCTCTCTCATTGTACATAATCCTCTCCCGCATTTCCTTCTCTTTGCCTCCCTACTTCTAACAAAATATATATGAATACAAAAAGTCTTCTCATAGCTGCAGGAGTTACGACCGTTCTTCTCGGGTCTATGACTTTTGCCGCTGTTTCTGGTAAAACTGCCCGTCCTGACTTTGCTGCTGTGCAGACAGCGGTGGAGGCCAATAATTATGCGAGCCTCCCTGATGCTGCGAAAGCAAAAATATCAGAAACTGAATTTGCTGATATGGTACAAAAATTTCTCGAACATAAGGCTGTAGAAAATGCTATCACCGCTGGTGATTATGCAGCATTTAAAGCTGCCATGATCGCTCAGATACCTTCGGAGACTGAGTTCCAAAAAATGGTTGCTGAACACAAAGCTCATGCTGAGACACAGGCAGCCATAGAAACCGCTGTGAAGAACAATGATTTCGCTGCATTCAAGGCTGCTGTCACAGCAGAAAGAACGCGGATGGCAGCAAACCTGCCTACCGGACAGGCAGGTAATCCAAACACAGATGATGATGCTCCGAAAGCCTTGTCAGATTCCCAGCTCAAAAAACACTTCAATACGCTTGTGGAATACTACAAAGCGAATGGAAAACTTCCTGAAATGGGAAAAGGTTTTGGTCCTGCAGATAAATGACTCATCCGTCATGGTGGACATGGTCCACGTGGTCAGGAGAAAAAAGGTGAATAATTCCACATCATTCCCCCGAAGGTTCGGGGGAATTTTTAATCTTTTTCGCGGAACTCATTTTTTCCTATAATACCCTCATGACCGAAAATTTCTCAGATGCTGAGCTCGTCCAGAAAACTCTCGAAAATCCCGACAATTATGCCCTCATAATCGATCGATATGAAGAACCAATTTTACGCTATATAGGCCGTATGTTAGGCACTTCTCACGAGGAGATAGAAGAATTGGCACAGATGGTATTTATCAAATCATATCGCTCGATCAATGGTTTTGATGTCCGACTCAAATTTTCTAGCTGGCTCTACCGTATCGCTCATAATCTCTGTGTCGATTATCTCCGTAAAAACTCGAAACACCAACACATGAGTCTCGATGCAGAGGATGAATATAGCCAAGCCTTGATAGAAACTATAGCGAGTGAGGATAATGTCTCCCTCCACCTCGAAACTGACGAGCAGAAAAAGGGAATTCAAAAAATAATCGGAATGCTTCCAGAAAAATATCGCACTGCTATTATCCTCTTTTTCGCGGAAGAGAAGAGCTATGAAGAGATAAGTGATATCCTCCAGATACCAGTCAGTACGGTCGGGACACTTCTCAGTCGTGCCAAAAAACAATTCCTCGCTCTGAGTCAGGAGCCTCAATTTTCTTACCTTTTTCGCTATGATTAGCCTTCGCGATAAAATAATCAGTAATATCCATAAGCAAAAACTCATCCCACGGCCTAGATGGCAGTATGTACTGGGTCATTTTATTCTCTGGAGCGTATGTATATTGACGCTTCTAGCGGGCGCTGTTGCATTTTCACTCATGCTCATGGAGTTTGATATGCCGGAGCGTGTTTTTATACGCTGGATGGATATGCAAGAAAATGCGACACTGCTTCTCGCACTCCCATATCTCTGGCTCTTGTGAGTTTTTCTTGCTTTGCTGCTTGGATATTTTCTTTTCTCTCGAACAGAACGATGATATCGTATTCGTGCATTTTTTGTCGTCCTTTCTTTACTGGTATGATCCCTACTTTTCTGATGGATACTCTTTTCCACTCATGTGGTACACTGGGGGGAGCAGAGATTTCGACAATTTGAGCCACACTATCGAGACTTTCGTCGTGGTGTACGCATGATGATGCCTCGTCCAGAAGATGGAGTTTTGCCATTGCGCGTTTTGAGAGTAGATGATGATATTTTTTTTGGAAATGATCCCGCTGGCCACTCCTGGGCAGTACATCTCGTATGCCATACACCAGAATGTGATAGTAGAAAAAAACAGATAAATAAGCCATTTTTATTTCATGGAGTTGTAAAAGACCCTGGAAAGTTTGAAGCGGACAATATTTTACGTCCAGAGAAATGACGCTTTTTACCTATGCAACAAAGTAGATAATTGTGGCTTTGGCAACAGAAAAAATATTGCAAAAATTTTTAAAGTATCATAGTGTAACAGTAGTGATATTTTTAGCATGATTTCCAAAAAAAGT
>CAYVZT010000058.1:0-4424 GCA_964456455.1 uncultured Candidatus Peribacteria bacterium
ATGCTGGTTATGGTCCATCGAATGATCCAAAATTTGTTATCGTCGTTCGTTTTGACCGACCTCGGAGTACTCAGTATGCTGAGTTTTCTTCTGCCAAGGCATTTCGAGAAATAGCTACTTTCCTTCTGAAGTATTACGGTGTTCCTCCATATCAGCCTTAGGCTGTTTTGTTTTCTACTCTTTCTGGTTTATAGGGTAGTGTTACTGTAAAATCTGATCCTTTATCAGTATCACTTTCCACACTAATATCGCCTTCCATTTCTGTGATAATTCTTTTTACGATTGAGAGACCCAAACCAGTACTTTGGATCTTCGTTTTTATTTTACTATGAGTACTGATACTCGCGAATCTATCAAATAGTTTTGGTATTTCATCCTTTGGAATACCGATTCATGAATCTTTTACAGATATGACAATATGAGGAAGTGATTTCTTAAACTCTGTTCTTACCTTGAACATTACTTGGCCATTTTCTGGAGTGTATTTATAGGCGTTGCTGAGAAGGTTTGTGACTATAAGTATAAACTTGGATTTATCAGTTACAAATGGATAATTTTCATCTATTTCTTTTCAGAGAGAGAATTGTATTTTCTTTTCCATCATCAATCATTGGAATGATATATATATTTCTTGTATAATTGAGCCTATGCTTACTTCTTCGAAGTTGAAAGGTGTTTTACCTGATTCTATTTTTGAGAGGTCTAATATGTCATTTATGAGAGTCATGAGAGACTCATTCCCATCTATTATTTTTTGTACCATTGTTTTTTGTTCTTCTGTTAGTGGGCCACATTGTTCTGTTCGTAACATGTCTGCATAACCTCTCATGATAGTCATTGGCGTTCTCATCTCGTGAGCAGCCATACCTATAAATACGTCTTTCTCCTCATCTATTTTTCTTAGTTTATCGTTACTAATAAACAGTTCTTCTGTTCTCTCTTCGAGATCTTTTGTTTTTTCACGTATTTCTAGCTGTAATTTTTCATTAAACTGGATTGCTTCATAGACGAGACTGATTTTTGGTATAATGGTTTTTATAATCTGTATCTGATTTACATTGTAAAGTTGGTCTTCATCAGCTTGTTCAAAAATAATCACTCACTTCAGCTTATTTTGCTCTATAAGAAGAGGAAAAAATAGTTTATGAGCTCATTTTTTTTCTTCAGAACTTATGTTTTTGCCACTTCGTCACTTTATTTCTATTTGTTCATCACTCACATAGACATCTCATTGATTCGCAGCGAAAAAATTATATACATTTTGATATTCTCCTATATTTTCTTTTTTGATAATTTTTACTTCTTTTGCGAAATTATTTTCTTGAAATATTGAATTCAAAAACTGCTCTAATTCTTCGACACTATTAAAAGTGACTTTACTCTGCATGACTTTTTGAGCTTTTTCTTTGAGATCTGTAATAGAGCTGACTCAAAATATTTTTTCCCAATATGGCCAACTCTGTATATAGAGAAAAACTCCAGTACCTATGGCAGATGCAAATGCAAAACCAATTGCATTGTATGGTATTACTTTGAGAATTGCGAGAGATGTTGCTGTGAGGCTGCTCAGTATGAGCAAAAATAGATATTTTGTTACTTTTACTGTTGTGAACCTCATGTCCAAGAATCTATATTTTACGATAGCATAAGTGATTACGAGAGGATAGACGCTCGCCAAAATATTTCCGTAAGGATATATATCAATTCCATATACAGGGAAAAAGCTCGTGATTCCTCATGAAAAACTGAGTATCATCGCTGCAATAAAAATATGAGCTTGTTGTTGTTGTATTTTTTCGAAAGAAACAGCTTTTATATAGAGATAGAGATGGCTAAAGATAATACAGCCAACAAACCACACCACAAAAGCTGAGTACACGGGTGTTGCAGGGGAATCGTAATAGAATTCATCAAAAACAAAACGAGTTCTATTAATAAATATTTTTGAGTAGTTATTGAGAAATTGAAAAACAAGAGCAATAATGTAGTTCAAAGTGATTATGAGGCCTCCTTTTGATCTGGCAAATTCGAATGTGAAGTGTACAAAGAAAGCGGGGATCATGATGATACCTATATGCGTGAGTTTCCAGAGTATGAGTCATTGGGAAGGATTTGTGTTTGCCCCTATAAATACTCCGCCAGTTCCCCATATAAATGCGCTAATACAAAACATCATCCAAGTGATATGCATGAGTGTTTTGTTTTTGTATGACATCAAAACAATCACCATACTCAGATTGGTAATGGCGATGACAAGTCCTGTAAGGGAGAAAAACGTCATACGTTTATCCTACCACATACTATTTCAGATAGCAATTTTATTGCAAAAGTGCTTTGACTGCTGATGCTGCCAATTCTTTGTTATTGAGTTCTATGCCACCAGCAAAACGACTGTTATGTGTTGCGTAAGGGAAATAGTTTGGTTTAGAATTTCTGTTGTATCCAGATTCTATAACTCTTTTTAATGCTCTTCATTGTTCAATATCCCCTATTTTTATACTTGTTTGGCCATGCTGTATCAGGCGCCCATTAATGCTATACCCTGTCAATTGCAGTGTTTCTAATACATAATTCGTCAAATCACCATAAGCAGGTGGGGTACTACTGACTACATTTAATGCTCGTGATTTGTGTTCAATAATAGCTCTGCCTATAATTTCACCAGCTATTTGGTTATCTATTATATTGATAGGATTATCATAATTTCCAGCAAATTCAAATCATTCTAGGTCTACCCAGCCTTTTATTCATCGTTCATTGAGGCTTTTTCTGAGATGAATAAACGGCGCATAATATCACATTGCTGCATGTAGTTCTCATCACAAGTCTGGTCTAGCAATAGCATCAGTTAGTATACTTGGTCTGACTATCTGAAGTTTTTCTCGTTGTCATGCAAAAATTTGTCCTATAGCAACCTCTGCGTTTCACTTTGCTTCTTCATAAGGGTTCTTTGGTTTGCGCACTGTTTCTGTCCCTATGAAATTCTCTGTTAGTTCTGTATCTACCCTTCCGAGTATGTATGATGTGCTTACGTGTGTCAGGCGTCACTGAGCTAGAGCCAGCTTTGCCATTGTTATAGCTCCTTGTAGATTCACTCTTTCTACTTCTGTTCTTGATGCTTCTCAGAATTTTACACTCCCTGCCATGTTCACGATATGAGTTATTTCTGGTGGGATTTTTCATTTTAATGTTTCGAAACCTTCTGTGATATCTCAAATTATTGTTGGCATTTCTGGAATTCCATGTGTTTCAAATACTCTTTTTGCTTTTTCCTTACTTCTGACTAAAAGATGGATAACTTCTGGATCAATCCCTTCCTGTATGAGCGATTTTAATACCATTGGTCAGAGCTGACCCGTAGCTCCCGTTATCAGATATGTATCATTTTTTTCCATGATATTGATTTGCGGGCATTATATTCATAATTATGTATATCAAAATATTTTATTTTGTTTAAGTTCTAGTTTTTTGACTCTTAACCAAAAAAGGCGTACAATACCACTGTCCAATTAAAAATAATTATGCCTTTTTCTAGTCAGCATGGTCTTGTGGTTACCCACTCGCAGAAACTCATTGAGACCCTTACTCAAGATGGTCATTCAGTTATTTCTATTCCCGAAAGTGCTGATATTCTTGCCGTGATGGTTTCCAATCCACAGATTGACTTGCTTGTTCTAGATAGTGGCTTACATGAAATAGATTTTATTCTTCAGGCGCTCTCGAATTTGGTTCATATTCCAGGTCGTATTGTTATACGCGCGGACTTGTCATTTACTCCGGAAATTAAAAATTCATCTGTTATAGTTTTGGATACAAAAATCTCTGATTCCACTTTAAGTAAAACAGTATCACAGAGTTTTGCACCTTCTACCCAGGAAGAAAAGAGAAGTCGACGTATTTTGATTATCGACGATGTGACTGATCTTTTGGATATGTACAAGATGATGTTCAAAATGAAATGATATGAGAGTGAGACGGCAATAGATGGGCTAGATGGTATAGCAAAGGCCAGTCAATATAAGCCCGATATTATCCTCCTGGATATCATGATGCCTCATATGGATGGTTATGAGATGATGAAGACCCTTAAAGAAAATACTTCACTTCAAAGTGTTATTGTTGTAAATTCGAATATTGAATGAAGTGATGTCGTAGAAAAAGTATATTCGTCAGGTGCTGACTATTATTTGAGAAAATCAGATTTTACACCATCTCAAATAGTGTATATGATTGAGAAGTGATTATTTGACCATAAACGTAATAAGACAGACCCATTTCCTGTTACACATTTTGTTCCAAATTCTGGTTTTTTTGACGGTATGAAATCATAATTTGACACTTAATTAAATATATGTTTTAATATCATAGTATAAGGCTATGGTACGTCATCATATAACAAAGAATCGATTTACTTATTACTTACA
>CAYVZT010000059.1:0-4306 GCA_964456455.1 uncultured Candidatus Peribacteria bacterium
CAGGTAAGTAAAAAAACCTTACCTCTAAAACATTGCACCGATGACAAAACCCATGGCGCTGAGGGCAACGACGGAGTAGCCTGCGGTGATGAAGAAGAGTTTTGATGGACGCATCTCGTAGAGGTAGTGTATACCGATGAAGAGTGCCACAACCATACCAAAATTATATCCGAGGAGGAGTCACTTCCCAGCGCTGTGCCATCCGAGGTGTTCGAGAAATGCTGTCATGTCTGCCGCGATGATGAAGAGAATAGGGAACTGCCAGATGAGGGCTGTCTTTGCTCTTTGTTTGAGTGCGACATCTTCGAGTGAGAGATGAGCGAGCTGTCTCCATGCAGTCCCAAATACACTCGAGTGATACCATACGACGCCGAGGGCGAGTGCGACACCGACAGCGATGATATCTGGTATCCAGTATATGTCCGAGAGGAGAGCGATGAGCCAGCGAAAGTCGAGAGTGATCATGATGAATTATTTAGACAAGAATACCGACAAGCATTCCAACGATGCTCATAGTCACCATCACGTATCAGGCACTTATAGCGTAGAGACTCAACGAGCGCTGAGCATAGATATGTTGCACAGCCAAAAATAAGCATACGATAAGCCCGAGATCATACCCAATCAGGAAACCTTTTGCTGCTGTATGGTATTCAAAATGTTTACAAAAAGCTGAAATATTTGCTGTGATGAGAAATGCTACTGGTATATGCAAGAGTCTGAGATTCGTGGATTTCCCATCATTGTATGTCTCATCGCTGAGACCGATGAGTCTCCTCCAGAGAGGGCCAAATGCGAAGTCGCTATGCCAAAATGCTCCGATAACACACATCACTACCGTACCTGTGATATCAGCTTTCCATGATATATTTGTCATGATATGAACTACGTCAGAAAAAAGCCCCATAGAGAAATAAAAAAATAATACGATAAGTATAGATTGTCTTTTGTATTTTAAAACTAGCTCTTCTTGCAAACTAATTTCTCTATTTCATAATACAAAATTATAATTTTATATTTGTTGGAGAGAGTGTCTTTGCGTTCTCTATTATCAGAAATAGATATTTCAACTTTTATTGTATTTCAACTATTTCCCGAAAAATAATTTGCCAGGAAAATAGTTTTGAATAGAATAGGGGAGTATTCATAACGCAATCTCTATGAAACCCCTCGATGGACGACAACGCGATATTCTCGATTATCTCTACGATAACCAGGAGTATAGCATGACTCTCGC
The DNA here is from genome assembly GCA_964456455.1 of uncultured Candidatus Peribacteria bacterium. Lineage (GTDB taxonomy): Bacteria > Patescibacteriota > Gracilibacteria > BD1-5 > JAGOOR01 > JAGOOR01. The sequence goes on from CAYVZT010000059.1 coordinate 1,238, forward strand.
TGATATAGGAGAGGCAGTCGGTATAGATCATCCACAGAAAGTGCTCGACAAAATCGATCAGCTTATACGTCTTGGCTATATCGCAAAAAGTCCTTTTGGTGGCTATCAAGTGCTCCGACGGTTTGAGGAAACTGATCAACTGACAATCCCGTTTTTTGGTTTTGCGCAGTGTGGCAATGCTGGTAAAAATATTCTCGCAGAATATCCGCGCAAGAAGCTCGAAATAGACAAGAAACTCATTGTCCAATCTGAAAAAGATAGCTACTTCGTTACTCGTGCAAAAGGGGACTCGATGGAACCATTTATACACTCAGGTGATTTTCTCCTTATAAAAGTGCAATCATGATTCAACCCTGAGGACAAAGTCATGGTCGTCCACAATGGTCTCCCAAAAATAAAAAAAGTATTACAGGATGGTAAAAAACTTGTCCTGCGATCGTTTAATCCAGCATTTGGTGATTTTGTTGTCGATGAAGATGACGAAGCAGAAATAGTCGGAGTCGTCAAAGAACGATTTCCGAAAGATGCTTTTGTGGTGTAGTGCCTGAGCAATTATTATCGGGGACGAATATTGAGAGGCTTACCTCCTGAGGAGCTTTTTGATGATTTTTTATTTCCCTCGTACCCAGAGCCAAAACCACCGAGTTGATCCCATGCTGCTATAATACAAGAACGGAGCAAATCATCGGTCACATCCACCTCATTATAATCTCATCTCATTGAAGCAAAAACTCTACTACAAAGCACTCTTTCAGTTCATTTTGCTTTATCGGGAGCTGTACCCTTGAGTGGCGTGAGACGACCACGGGCATCGCCTATTATATACTCAGGATTATACCTTTCAAAAATGATAGCATCTCTATGTTGAGTTTCACCTTCTCCTAGCCTAAAACTATCACCTAAATTTATACCGCGATAATCTGGGGGATCCTTTGATATGCGTTTGAGTTCTCGGTCGGGCCTCTCTGTGCGACCTTTTATGAGTGTATCAACAGCTCTTGAAACTAAACTAGGCAATTGTCTCAGTTCTACTGCTTTACCTGACGATCCATTGAGATATCTGCGAATATGACTCGGATGAATTGTGGTGCCATGCTTGAGAGCAAACAATCTGCCAATAAAAGGAGGGAGAGCAGAGGGATCAACTTTTTGCTTACTGGTGCTAGTAAACCACGTATCTACGGGAGTTGTCGTGTCGTGCTTTATAGCGTCATCACCTTTTTCAGGGAAAAGTTGCGGAAATCTAGATTTAAGGTCGATTAATGTGAGATACGGGCTCACCTCTCTTTTTTTCTCTTGAGTTCCTTCTGGAGCCAGAGCGGTCACAGCATCACAGACGATTCACCCGAGCTTATTCAATGGTACGGATGTGTGGACAGATCCCTTTCGAGTTTTTCTCAGATAGTCCCTGACGGCAAGAGTGTCAACGACTTTTCCATATTTCAAAAAATAGGCTCGTCCAATAACTTTCGACTGCAATGAAGCATCAATAAGATCAGTACTGTCTGTATGGAACCATGCTTCAACAGATGTGTCTGCTGCATGTGATTTAGTTCGTATATCTAAGATTGGAAAACGAGCCTTGAGATCATCATACGTGAGGAGAGGGGAAGTAGATTCGTGTATTCTAAGACCGTCAGAATTCATATATTATATACTATAAATAAAAATTATATATGTGCAATATTTCAGGTTATTGTATGAAAAATTTTTACCTGTCCATTTTTTATAAATAAAGCACTCTTTGAAAGATATATAATCGACACCAAAAAAATCTTCACATAAGACTTTTTCTCTTATTTATCATATTTTTTTCTTCTTCCCTAATGAGATTTTTATTTTTTTATAAAAAAGATTTGCAATAGATAACTTTTTTACTATCATGCCGCCACATATCATAAAAACTTCGCCTCATTTCATGGCTAAAGAAGAGAAAATCCTCGCTCAAGGCACTGTCCTCGAATCACTTCCTAACGGGAGTTATCGGGTTCAGGTGACGTCTCTTTCTGGTCAGGACCTCGGTGATAATGGTATGGTCGTTTTTGGCCACGTCTCGGGTCACATGCGTAAGTGCAATATCTCCCTCATCAATGGTGATAAGGTCGATATAGAGCTCACGCCCTATGATCTCGAAAAAGGTCGAATCACTTATCGTCATAACGTCAATCATCCTGTATGAAAGTTCGCCCGTCAATAAAAAAACGTGATCCACGAAACGATGTTATCGTTATCCGATGGAACAAGAGTCATACAAAAAGGTATGTCCGAATCGTCAATAAAAAGAATCGACGATATAATCAACGTCAAGGCTAATTATTTTTTTCTATTATGGTACGTATTTCTGGAGTCAACATTCCAAACAACAAGCACCTCTGGGTCGCTCTTACATCTATTTATGGTGTAGGTCCTACGAGATCAAAAGCTATTCTTGCTGCGAGCAAGATCAAACTCGATCGAAAAGCTGAAACTCTCTCTGAAGAAGAGCTCGGTATCATCCGAGACGAACTCAAGAAGTATACTCTTGAGTGAGATCTCCGACGAGAAATCACTTCAAATATCAAGGCTCTTCAGGATATGAATTGCTATAGAGGTATCCGCCACAAAAAAGGTCTCCCAGTTCGTGGACAGCGTACAAAGACAAACGCTCGTACAAAACGAGGTAAAAAAGCAACTGTCGCTAATAAAAAAGTAGCAGCGAAATAAATCATTAAACGAATTAAATTTATCCTATGGCTCAAACTCTTCGTCGAAATAAGAAAACAAAACGCACTGTCGAACAGGGCGTGATCTGTGTCTCTGCGCTCTACAACAATACTCATGTGAGCGTGTCTGATACAGACGGAAATGTCCTCACATGGCATAGTGGTGGTCGTGCAGGTTTCAAGGGTGCTCGTGAAGCTACTCCCTACGCAGCGACTATGGCTATGGAAAAATGTCTCGAAGAAACAATTCGTCTCTACGGACTGAAACGCGCTCATGTCGTCGTAAAAGGTGTTGGTGCTGGTCGTGACAATGCACTTCGTGCTATCGTCGCTGCGGGTGTCGAGATTGATTCTATCCTCGATGAAA
>CAYVZT010000060.1:0-3942 GCA_964456455.1 uncultured Candidatus Peribacteria bacterium
GAGAGAATTTATGATATTGTGCAGGATGTTTTGCAAAAATAAGAAAATCTCTCATAATACAAAAACCTAAGCAGATATGTGCGGTGGAGCAATCCACTGAGGAAAGTCCGGACACTATTGAGGAGCAATCCTCATACAACCGAACAGCTAACGGCTGCCTCCCGACTTGTCGGGACGGGAAAGTGCCACAGAGACTATACCGCCTACTTCGGTAGGTAAGGGTGAAAAGAGTGAGGTAAGAGCTCACAATTGTGGATGGCAACATACACAAGTGGAAAACCCTCGGCAGTGCAAGTGAGTTGGCCCTCGCAAGAGGAGGCTCATGCTTGAGGTGATAGGCGACTATCACCCCAGAGAGATACATATCGAGATACAGAATCCGGCTTACTACTTAGGCATTCTTATATTTTCGCAGAAACGCATTAAATTCTTGAATTTGACATTTTATTATTTAATTAAATAATAAATTTTATTTAGTTCAGATGGACTTGGTATGGAAAATAGAGAATTTATTATAAATAAACATAATCAGCAGTTACAAAAATTATGAAGAACTGTTCAAGAGAGAATCGCTCGATATTGAGATGCAGTAAGAAGATTAAGTACCCCATTTTGTGATTATTTATTTGAAAATGAGGGCATTATTCAGTTTGAACTCAAACAAAAAAATTCTAAAGGAGAAGTTCAAATAACCCTTGAATATGAATTAGGAACAAATGCTTATTCTCTTTTTAATCCCAAGGATACAGACTATTCTGAATCTATAAGAAAAATTCGAAAACTACGTATTGAGTCTGCTAGATTTTTATTTGATACCGAAATGATTCCGGTCCCAAAGCATGGCATATTTTTTATGGCTAATAATAGAATGAAAAATGCCTCCAAGTGAAAACAGATTTTTAATATTGGTGGCTATAAACATGCGATAGATGAAATAACTGTTGATTTTCCTCTCAATGCGCCAATCGGTATTTTGCTTTTATTGCATGAATTTGGACATTTTTTAAGGGCCAAGAGACTTCAAGAACCTAATTTTTTCCTGGAGAATTCATATTCTACTCTTGATAAAGAACCACATAAATTAACTTATGATCAGGGTGCTGCTATTTTGGAGGAAGAGAGAAGTGCAGATGCTGTTGCATTAAAAGAGGCATCTGAATTCTTAAGTCCGGTAGTTGGGAGGAGAGTTATATCAGACTTTGTTCATTCTTCTCTTGCAGCTTATTCTCATAGACTTGTATGAGCAAAGCAATGAAATACGAATATTAACCTACAAGACATTTTTACTCCGAAATAAATTTGAAATATTCAATATTTCCCTACAATCACCGCATATTCCCTTATTTTTCTCTATGAAATACCTAACCGTTGCCATCATCGCACACGTCGATCATGGTAAAACTACACTCGTTGATGCGCTCCTCAAACAAGGAGGTGCTTTCCGTGAAAACCAAGCTGTTGAGACCTGTGTGATGGACTCAAATGATCAGGAAAAAGAGCGTGGCATCACAATCTATGCCAAAAATACTGCTATCCAAATCGGTGATACGAAAGTAAATATCGTTGATACTCCTGGACATGCTGACTTTGGTTCAGAAGTAGAACGAGTCCTCCGAATGGTGGATTCAGTCCTTCTCCTCGTTGATGCTTACGAAGGTCCGATGCCACAGACACGATTTGTCCTCCGAAAATCTCTCGAACTTGGTCTCAGACCAATTGTCGTCATCAATAAAATCGATAAACCAACAGCCAGGCCGGCATGGGTACTTGATCAGGTTTTTGATCTCTTTGTACAGCTCGGTGCGACTGATGAACAATGTGATTTTGCTCACGTCTATACTATCGCTCGTGATGGTGTCGCAAAACGAGAAGTCGCTGATGAATCAAGTAATCTCCAGCCTCTCTTTGATACTATTCTCGAACGCGTACAACCTCGTGAAAATGACGTGACAAAGCCTTTCCGCATGCAAATTGCAAACCTCGCCTATGACTCATTTACAGGTCGTCAGGGTATTGGTCGTATCGTCGATGGTAGTGTCAAAACTGGTGCCAATGTTTTTGTCATCAGCAATGATGGTGTAAAACGAAAAGCAAAAATTAGTAAAATTACAACTTCTCTCGGACTCAATAAGGCTGAGATCTCTGAAGCATTTGCAGGTGACATCATCTCTATCGCGGGTATCCCAGATATCTACGTCGGAGAAACAGTCACAACTGATGAAGCAACAGAATCTCTCCCTCCGATCACTATCGATCCTCCGACTCTCAAAATGCAATTTTTCGTGAATGACTCACCATTTGCAGGTAAAGAAGGTGATTATGTCACTTCTCGTCATATCCGTGATCGTCTCGAAAAAGAACTCGAGATGAATGTCGGTCTCAAAGTAGACTTCAAAGATGATGGATCATTTGTCGTAGCTGGTCGTGGTGAACTCCACCTCGCTGTCCTCATTGAGACGATGCGTCGCGAAGGATTTGAACTCCAGGTTGGTGCTCCAGAAGTTATTTTCCACGAGGAAAATGGTGTCCAGGTAGAACCATTTGAAAAATGTGTCATCAATGTCCCAGATGAATCTGCTGGTGCAGTCATCGAAAAGATGGGGAAGAGACGTGGTATCATGCAAGACATGAAGTCTGAACGTGGTCTCACGAATCTCGAATTCCTCATCCCAACACGAGGCCTTCTTGGTTTCCGACGAGAATTTATCACTCTCACTCGTGGTGAAGGTATCCTCTCAAGCGGATTTGAAAAATATGCGCCATACGCTGGTGATATCAACAAACGTGAAGTAGGTTCTATGATTTCTGGTGAAAACGGAGTTGCTATGACCTATTCACTCTGGAATCTCCAAGAACGTGGCCCTATCTTTATTGCTCCACAAACTGAGATCTACGAAGGTATGATTATTGGTGAACATTTGAAGGGTTCTGACCTCGTCGTCAATGCTACGAAGAATAAACAACTCACAAACATGCGTGCTTCTGGTACGGATGAAGCCATGACGCTCACTCCTCCACGTCTCATGACACTCGAAGACGCTCTCGACTACGTCGGCGATGATGAACTCGTAGAGATCACTCCTACGAAAGTCCGTCTCCGCAAGAAAAAACTCAAGGAACACGAGAGAAAGAGAGGGTAACATAATAAACTCTATGAAACTTATCCACCTTAACGTCGAATCATTTAAATACTTTGATGCTCTGGTGGATTTTTTAGAGAACGAAAAACCAGATATGCTCTCACTGGTTGAGGCGACTGATGGTGTGTTTTTTGGTTCTGAATGAGGTCAGAAGCGAGACTATATTGGTGAATTATGTGAAAAATTTGGCTGGAATTCCGTCTTTCATCCGACAGTATTTCGAGACTTTGGTACGTATCAAATTGCTTTTGGTGCAGCGGTGCTGAGTTCATATCGTGTGACTCAAATCGATGCTCTGCATATCGGAAATGATGAACCCAGTATCCTTCCGAGTGACCACATCTCTTTTTCTGATTTACCAAAATATGTACGATATCCCTATGCTTGGAAACTCAATCTACCATTCCTAGTAACACACGTTCAGACAGAAAAATGACCTATCAGACTTCTGACGGTTCATTTTCATGTTTCCTATGACTGTCTTGAGACACTTCAAATCTGGCAAGATGCTGAAAAAATCGTCGAATATCTCAATGTCCACGGCGACATACCAACTATTTTGACTGGTGATCTCAATATCAGGAATGAAAGTATGGCTATTAAGGTCCTGAGAGAAAAACTCGAACAACATACCAGTTGATTCACCAATACGCTCTGTCGAGGTATTCATCCATTATTTCAAAAAGAACCACATCATTCGGGGCTCGGTATAGATCATATATTTACCAAAGATATCACAGTTCATTCTTGCCAGTTATGCGAGGTGGAAGTGTCAGATCACCTGCCAGTTGTTCTCGACTTT
>CAYVZT010000061.1:0-3901 GCA_964456455.1 uncultured Candidatus Peribacteria bacterium
ATTTCTGCGAGATTGGTTGGTCGGATCAGAGGATTCGATTCTTCTTCTGCTACGAGAGAGGCATGAACTTCTCTCCAAAATGGGCTGATCAAAAAATCCGTATCACCTGCAAAATTTGTTATTTCGAAATAGGTATCTCAGACCGATTCGATAATGGCATCAGCTATTTCTCAACAAGCATCTTCTACTCAGAGAGTGGAGATGGCTTGTGCGATTTTTCATCGAAAATCCTGTAATAATGCTTCTGATGATACATCAGGTGTATTCATAGGCAAATGATACCTTATTTTGTTATAAGAAGCCAATAGATGACTATTTTTGGTAGGGTTCTTTTCATTTTTAAAACAGAGATTTTTACTTTCCGCTTCAAATAGGCATTTCGACGTATACAAATTTTATACAAAACCTCTGTAAAAGTTCATTTGAAGAGCTTTTTTAGAGTTTTTCTTCGACTTTCTGTATGTTTTTATATATATGACAAAAATGGCTTATACAAGCCATTATTTTTTTATCACGAATAATTTCTCTTTTTTTGCAATGAGAGGGGAGCTTCATTTCTGAATTAGACGTGCTATACTACGTTTACAAATTGTTCTTGTGCTTTTGGTAACTTTGACTCTTCGATGGAGAGGATCTCACGGTCCCTCACCGCTTTACAAAAATACAAATAGATAGACTGTTCGATGGCTTGCCTACGAACGTCATATATTTATCTGTCGATGTCATCTGTTCTCGGTACCACTTTTCTCATATATTCCTCTGGTTTTGTGGCAAAAGTGGTACTGAGTGTTGGATACACGATATGAAGACGGGTGAAAATGCTTCCATTACCGAAGGAGAGTTGAGACCTATGTTTCCTATTTTGTCATGGTTTGTTCTGTCGTTCAGAACGCCTATGTATCTCATATCCAGCTACAATCGATATTTTTATCAACCAGCTGTGGTGTGTGAACACGCAAGAAGTTGGTTCGTCCCAAGTTTATTACCCAATAACTTGGGACTTTTTTTTGCCTTTTTTCGGCCAACGACGCATGCGTGAGATTGATTTGCATAATTAGATATTTATTTATGATACATCAAATAAATATATTTTATGTCAGAAGCAACAGGACTTGAACTGATACAAGAGGCTCAGGATAATCTCAAAACAGTAGGTCTATATCTCAATACTAAACAGGTTGAACAGCACAAATCAGCAGCTGCTCTGATGTTTCTTGTGCGAGAGGCAGTGCTAGAGATATTTGAAGAATCTCCAAAAACCAAACATACACGACCAATCTATCGATCGTGTCTCAACGATGATTCACAAAATCTTTCTTCAGCAACATATAACCTACTTACTCATGGTGATAAAAGTGCTCTTTTAGATCTCATGAAAAGATATCAAAGCATTGTTTCTGGTATGTATTCTTATTTGGATGGTGGTGGTAGTTTGCAGGTGAGAGATCTGGAAGAACTCACGGAAAATGGATTTATAGAAGATATAGAGATGGATAGGGGAGAGTTTAGAAGTGAAATAGTGAATCTACAGGTCGATATCGATGCGCTCAGAAAACGATTAACATGAAAAGAGATAATTGATACTTCTGAGAGTGGGGAAATCGATGCACATGTCCTCCACGCCAGAGAGATCCTCGCATCGGATATCATCTGTATGCGAGAAAAACTCCATCGATTTTTCGGAGTGATTCATGGCGAGATAGATCAAGAAGATGATGAAGAGAAATGTGGCATTGTCTGAGAATTTCATACAGAGATGATAGAGGATTATGATAGTCTGGGCATGATTGTCGCGTGAATTATCGATGAATGAGCAATTGCAGAGGCGGTATGAATGGTGGAGAGACTCGCTGATTTTGCCAAAAAGATGTTTACATATTTAGAGAATGGAGACGTACACATCTTTAGTGAATCATGTATCGCGATTCAAGGATGCGATCCTGATGAAGATTCCGAAGTTGAAGGGTAATACTCATACTCTCATAAAATAAAAAAGCCCGCCCGAGACATGCTCGGGACGGGTGAGAGTCACGCTTTCTTCAGAAGACCATCAATTTGACCACTCAACCTTTCCAGTGTATCCCGTTGCCATTGACGATCAATGGGCACCATGCTCAATTTGAGTTTGTCTCTTTCTGCGATAAGCGCAAGGAGAACATCATGGCGATTTTTTGGGGCTGGTGGTGGATCAGGAGGTTTTGGGGGCATGTTTGGTGCCTGCCAAGCCTCAATCGCACGGACGACGGAAGAAAAGAATGACTTGATCACCTCACACAGGATATAGAGAGCGATCACAATGGATGCTATAAATACATGGGGGAGGTAGGGGTGAATACTAGAGAGCTCTTTGAGAAACTCCATTGTAGTAAAACGTCTACTTTGCTGGCTCAGATCTGGACTGTGTATTGAGCACAATCTGTGTCAGACTGAGATACCCATTATTTCGACGTGATGTCAAAATAACCATTTATAGAAACCTTTCAACTTTAAATAGGTGAGTAATGCGATCTCTCAATAAAATTACAGGAGCACGTGTATGTTCAAAAAATTTAAATCCCTATACTGACCGTATGAAAATACACATCATCCCAGCGCATGAACGCTACACGGCCAAGCATGGTTGGCTCGAATCCAAGCATCTTTTTTCGTTTGCCGATTACTATGATCCAAACAATATGCACTTTGGAGCACTCCGTGTCTTCAATGATGACTTCATAGAGTGACATCAGGGCTTTGATATGCATCCGCATAAAAATATGGAGATTATTACCCTCGTTCTCTCGGGAGCTATCTCTCACGAGGATTCTCATGGATGACGTGCGACAGTCGGTCCTGGAGGTGTGCAAGTCATGTCTGCTGGTTCAGGACTGCTCCATAGTGAGATGAATAGGGGAGAAGAGACAGTCCATCTCTATCAGATATGGATCATACCACGAGAAGATAATCTCACACCTCGACACGAAGAGAGGGATTTCTCTACCATGAGACATGACACACTCGTGCCAGTCGCATCGGGATATGATCATGATGCTCTCCTGATCAACTCTGATGCCGTGATCTATCGTGGAATTTTTGACGAAGAAACTCTCTGGACACATATGCCCCACGTTGGTACTGGAAATGTCTTTGTCTACGTCACGAAATGAAGTGTCGATCTCATCACTGGTGAAACTCTCGAAGCAGGCGATCAAGCTCGTATCAGTGATGCGCATGAAATCGAGTTTACTTTTTCTGCGGGGACAGAAGTCGTCGTGATAGATGTGGAAAACTAATTTCTTTTATCAAGGAAAAACTCATCTACATCCATTTGAACTACATGTTTACCATCCTCAAAATGAAATCCTAAATCTTCTTTGTGTTTTCTTTTGCGGAGTCTTTCTGCTGGAATTGTGGTGTCTGTTTCACTACCTTTTGCTATCCAGTCGCGACCATTTCAGAGTTCAGTAGTAATTGGTCTTTCTTTGAGCCACGCTGGTACAACCGTCTCTTCCCATTGTTCTATCTCTACGCTCGCCAATGCCGAAAATCGTATTCAGAGAGTTTCGGCGAGTTTAGGATTTCTGCTCACCATGACTCGAAATTCTGTCAATGATAGATTGTGTTCCGTGAGAGCTTTCAAAATTTGTCTGAAAGTTTCACCATTATTGAAAACATCATCCATGACAATACGAGGATGATCTCATTGGATAAGTGGTATATGATTTGCATCTATGGTATGTTCTCCACTTGCATTTTTCTTTGTAGAGAATACTTCACAACCAGCAATTTGTCCTACCATTTCGACGAGTTTTATTTTTGAACGGGTCTCAGGCGCTATAAGAATAGATCATTTTGGTATGCCGACAGCGAGAAGCTCTGCGATTCGACGTGCTACACCCGGTTGACTCAGATGAGCATCTTT
>CAYVZT010000062.1:0-3806 GCA_964456455.1 uncultured Candidatus Peribacteria bacterium
CGACGTAGATCAGTGTATCAACTGATGTGTGTTTTATTTCTTTGGTGACCTCAGGCGTATTGACTTCATCCCAGAGGAAAATCACATCTGCCTTCATTGTATCATCATTTTTCCACGTTTTTGGTATTGCGTCACAGACTGTTTGTATTTCTCGTTCGTTGCGCAAGATAATTGATACAGAAAAACCAAAATGTTTCTCGATAGATTCTTCTAGCTTTTTCAAGATAACATTTTTCTGTTCGTCTGTTTCGAAAAAGAGATTGCCCGAATTGATATACGTGGACACATTCGTATATCCGAGTTTTTCAGTGATTTTTTTGAGTTCTTTCATGTCGACTTTTTTGTTTCAGCCGACATTGATACCGCGGAGGAGAGCGACGTATTTCATGGAATTATGATATTGTGTAAATGGGAAAAACAAGATTCCATTTTGCTTTCCGACACTCGTTTCTACTTTTCTTGTTTTAAATCCGACTATAATTATCTATATGAATAAAATTTCTCTTCTTGCCGGTGTCGTCCATGAACTCCCTGAGGATATGAGTGAAGCAATCATGGCTGATGAAAAAATTGCCGAAGCATGGAATACTCTTACGCCGCTTGCAAGAAATGAATGGATCTGCTGGACGACGATCGTGAAAAAAGAAGAAACCAGACAAGAACATATTGCTCGCCTCCTTGAAGATGTAAAAAAAGGGAAAAAACGACCCTGCTGTTGGCCTGGATGTCCCCATCGTCGCGAAAGTGCGAAGAAGTGGTTTAAATAAATTGACTAACCGACAGCTTTTTCGAGTTCACTCACCACGAGTTTTTTCATCCCGAGCATGGCTTTCATTACATTGCCTGATGTATCGCGACTCATGCATTCGCCGAGAGCTTTTGGGACAATCTGCCATGATACACCAGCGATATCTCGGAGCCATCCACACTGACTCTCTTCTCCAGCATCCGCGATGAGGCCGTTCCAGAAATGATCGACTTCTGCTTGGTCAGCACAATCAACCATCAGAGAAAAAGCTTCATTAAACACAAACTCGTGTGTACCAGGTCCATCCATGAGGATGAGACGTGAATCATCCAAAGTACATTCAGCGTAGAGAATATTTCCTTCGAGAGGTCCAGCGGGATATTTCTGGCAGGTATCCACCCGTGAATTCTGGAAAAGAGAAGTATAGAGGTTGAGGGCTTTTTCTGCTTTTCAAAAGCTTCATTTTGTAAAAAGAAGACAAGGCGTGATAGGTGTGATTATTTCAGCTTCTTGGAGCATGATTTGCCATGTCAGTCCATACTTATCAGCGACCCAACAATAGTGCTCGCTCCAGTCGTATTTTCCGAGCTCCATGAGAGCATGACCTCACTCGATGAGTTTGTAGTAGTACGTATCTACTTCTTCGCGAGTTTTGCATTTTACAAAGAGTGAAATAGAGGGGTTGAATTTGAAAAGCGGTCCTGCATTCATGGCTTGCATCTCGAGACCATTCAAATTGAACGAAACAATCTGGACTGTTTGGTTCTCGTCTGGCCCAGAGTTTTCAAATTGTTCTTGACCATGAATCTTGGAATTTGGGAAAATCGAAGTGTAAAACTTCGCAGCGTCGAGAGCCTCAGTATTGAACCAGAGAAAGGGGGTGATTTTGGACATAAGAAATTATTTAGTTTCGAGATTTTTCTTGAGATTCTCCATATTTTTCTGCATATCTCCACCGACGAGCATGTCCATAAATTGGCACATGATGTTGAATGGATAGGGATTACTGCCATAAAAAGTATTTGTCACCTTCGTCTGATTTTCTCCGATTGATTCGAGAGTGGTATCGGCATAGTTTATTCCCTCCATTGGTTTCTTGAATCGTATTTCGACGGTCATTTTTTCATTTGGGACGAGATCTTTGATTTCTTGTTCACCGACGCCGACATTTTTATCATCACTGACCCAAGCACTTATTGCTCCGACAGTTCCATCTGTTCCTGTGTAGGTCATTTTGACGTTTGGATCCGCCATCACCCAGACAGAATATTTTTCTTGATTCTTGAGGAAACGCACATAGTCGTAGACCGTCTCACGAGGAGCATTGATCACGACAGATTTACTCAAGCGAAAATCACGAGGGAGGAAATAGGCGACGATGAGGATGAGCCCTATGATAACGACGAGAGAGAGGAGGAGCTTCTTGAACATAGATAAAAAGATTAAAAATAATTATTGTATCTCTACGAGTATATCACTATGGATAAGAAATGGAATAGTTCCTGGTCCGTTGTATCCAGCAAAGATAGGTTCACTGAGCGTTTTGATATTTTCTTTTTTGAGGATATCCATGAGTTCTTGTTTCTTTTTTTCTACTCGTGATTCACTATACCACCATCGGAAGGTCAGAGCTGCGAATTTTTTTGCAGGGACTTCACTCAGACTGATACGTGTATCGAGTGGTTTTGGGAGTGTTGAGAGAGTGTATTTTTTTGGCATGCTAAAGGTCATAGTCGTCTTCTTATCTTCTTCATTGGCCATCACAGGAGCCGTCATCGCAATCGGTGCGCTCGTTTTTTCTTGTGTGATGACAGGAGCCGTCATCGCGACACTTTGCTCTGCTATATTATTGCCAAATATGTATCCAGCGAGGATACGAAATGCCTGATTGCTCCCAGCACGACCACCTTGGTCGACCTCTACTGTCGCAGCGATATAGGGATCGTATTGTCGGATTTCATAATTTTCTCTTTTTTCGAGAACAGTGTAGGTCATCTGCTCAGCGCGAGAGATATAGATACTCCAGATTGTCCAGAGGACGAGTCCGACGAGGACGAGAATAAGTGTGATTTTCATAGATTATTTTTTTCTGATAAGATACTGACTCGAGATAAATCCAACCAAAAAAGCCATGCACATCTGTGTCACGAGAATAGTCGAAGAAAATACTATTTGATCCACCATGATTCTTTTTGACATGATGCCGTAGAGTGCCCAGATGATGACGAGATTAAAAAATACATCACGATACCGTACAAACATCGTAGCTCCCAAGAGAGTCGCTACACCGACCATGATATTTGTTCCGATAATCTGTGATGTCAGATCTCCAGTCCAACTACCCTCTACGCTCCAAGCCGCAATATTGGCAATTGTCGCGACTGATATCCAGCCGAGATAGATGCTAAAAGCAGGGATCGTGATGATGCTATCAAATCGTGTTGGCTTCGCTGCACGTACCGCCATATGGATACGGATTAGTGTCACGAGGAGTCCTATCATAATCACGACTGAGACACCGATAAACTGATAGTGCCATGCGACAATCCAGAGACCATTCAGGAGACATGAGAGAGGGTAGAGCCATGCGATATTTTTTTGCACGGGTGTCGTCTTTTTGCCTTGCCATGACTGCCAGAGTGGTATACATGTGAAGAGTAATAAGAGCAGGTAAATCACGCTCCAGATAGAGAAAGTAAATCCTATCGGTGTAAAAGGATTGTCATAGCGTTCTGAGAGTGCTTGCGTCGAAATACCACCCAACGGAAGTACAATCGCGAGCGTATTCATCACGATCATCCAGATATACCCAAGGGCGTTTGCAAGCATAAAAAAGAAAAAAGAAATACAGTAAAATCATTGTACTTCTTTAGAAGAGAAAACAAGAATGTAATTCTGTCATACCGTTGAAAAACGGAACCTGCCTGCCGGTAGGCAGGTCCAGGTCAGATACAGATTCGTTCTGGTACTTTTGGTTGCAAAAGTACCCAAAACAATTCAGGAGCGAAAAACTCGGACTGTTTTCATCTCACACTTCTCTATTCATGGACCTTAAACA
>CAYVZT010000063.1:0-3675 GCA_964456455.1 uncultured Candidatus Peribacteria bacterium
AAAAAACATAAAAAGTCAACCGAAAAAAGAGTGGTCGATAGGACAATTTTTGATACAATAACTCAAACACTTCTCACATAATACTATGAAACAATACCACGAACTCCTCCAACATATCATGGATAAAGGCGTCGACCGAGATGACCGCACAGGGACAGGTACACGAAGTGTCTTCGGATACCAATTTCGCTGCGATCTCTCTGAGGGATTCCCACTTCTGACGACAAAAAAAGTCTTCACAAAAGGCATCATTCATGAGCTTCTCTGGTTCCTCGCTGGGGATACCAATATCAAGTATCTCGTCGATAATGATGTAAAAATCTGGAACGAATGGCCATTTCAGAACTATCTCGAAAAAAATAATTTGGCAGACAAATACCCAAAATACACACCAGAATGGGAAAACGAGCTCACAGTATTTGTCCAGAAAATAAAAGAAGATGCAGATTTTGCGAAAACATGGGGCGACCTCGGTCCGGTCTACGGCTACCAATGGAGGAATTTCAATGGGCAGCACATCGACCAGATACAGAAAGTCATCGATACGTGTAAGAAAAATCCAACGAGCCGACGCAATCTCGTCGTAGCGTATAATCCAGCGCAGGCAGACAGCATGGCACTTCCCCCTTGCCACAGCCTCTTCCAGTTCTATATAGCCAACAACAAACTCTCTTGTCAGCTCTATCAGCGCTCTGTTGATAGTTTCCTTGGACTCCCCTTTAATATAGCATCCTACTCGCTCCTCGTGCATATGATTGCACAGGTCTGCGACCTAGAAGTCGGTGACTTCGTCCATACTTCAGGTGATCTCCATATCTACCACAACCACTTCGATCAGGTCAAAGAGCAACTCGCACGCACACCTCGTCCTCTCCCAAAACTGATACTCAATCCCGAAGTAAAAGATATTTTTGGTTTCAAGTTTGAAGACTTTCAGATCGTGGATTATGACCCATGGCCAGCTATCAAAGCCCCTATTGCTGTATAGATGAAAACACTGAAATTTGCGACCCATCCCGTACGAAAGCTTCTATCCTGAGAAAAAACCTCTACCTGGAGAGTTTTCGACGATAAGAATCTATCAATTTGAGACGAATTAGAATTTAGAAAATCTGAAGACAATGATATAATCGGCTACGGCGCAATAACTTCCTTAATAGAAAAACCAGTACGAGATATAAGTGAAAATGATTACAGTGGTCATGAAAAATTCAGAGGTATAGAAGAAATAATTCAGAATCTGAGAAAATATTATGGAGATACTGTTGATGAAAATTCAATCGTTAAAATTATACATTTTACCTTTAAAAAATCATAAAATGAAATTCATCCTCGTCGCCGCGATGGCAAAAAACCGTGTTATAGGAAAAAATAATGGACTCCCTTGGGATATCCCTGAGGAACTCGCAGATTTTCGTGCTTTTACGAGTGGAAAAACCATTCTCATGGGGCGAAAAACTTACGCATGACTCGGGCGAATACTCCCAAAAAGACGAAATATCATGCTCACGCGTGATCCTGCTGCGGTAAAAATTGGTGACTTCCCAACTATACAGACAGAAAATGGATGGAGAGTCAATGGCGGAGAAAAATGAGTCATAGAAATCTATACATCTGTTGAAGAAGTTCAAAAACATCTCTGAGAAAATGAAGACTTACTCGTCCTCGGAGGCTCTGAAGTCTATAAACTCTTCCTCGATAATCCTCTCTCTGAAATTCGTCTCTCCGAAATTCATGGAGACTATGACGGCGACACCTACTTCCCTGCTTTTGAAGAACTCTACGAAGAATTCTCTCGTGAAGACAAGTGAAGCTATGACCTCGTCTGGTATAAGAGAAAACTAGCGTAATGCTGTTATTTTTTGACGAAGCCAATCTGGCCAATCAGGCTTACCACCTCGCATCGTCGTGTCGTAGATACGGATGATATTTTTTTCACGATCACTCGCTTGTTCCGCAACCTGAGAAATCCGAGTTTCGAGGAGATAGACATCATGGTCAAATGGATTGATATACGCATGGAGAACGCCTGCTGGTGTAGAAAATTTCTCTCATTTTCTGAGTTTCATGACCTCTAAATCAGCTGGGATTTTTTCATAGATGTTCTCCGGAGTCATATGAGTCATGTCTTCTTTTCAGAGCACGAGAGCCATATCTGTCAGACCTTCCCCCTCTTCACGGTGTCATGGATGGAGAGGATTGCCGTGGTATTGGAGACTTAGAAGCGCATGAGGCTTGAGCCAGAGAATTTTTTTGTCATATTCTGGAGTTTCTTCTATGACATAATACGCCCCCCAGGGCTTGTCCTCATCGCACTGGATGACAGTGAGATTGTTTTCTCGGATATATTTCTCAACAAAGGCATTTTTCATAAAAGATATGATATTCCTCTCTTTGCAGAATCAAGGAAAAACATATACTAACCATATGAAACAAATCCACCTCCCAGATATCAGAATGCCTGATTGGCAAAATATTGATTGGAAAAGTCCTATAAATACAGTATCGGCACTCTCAATTCTGGGTGGTTTAGTATATATATTGTATCGTGATATTGTCATCTATTGAGCTATATGGTCAGCGCCTGTTGGTTTTTTTGGAAGTATTCAAGAGTTTATCATGTATAGCTTTCTTCATGCGGGTTTTTTCCATACTCTCAGCAATGTCATATTTTTTCTCTTTATCGGTCGAATCATAGAGTTAACACACGGTCAGAAGTGGACATGGATGCTCTGGGGATGGACGACGCTCTTTGTTGGCATGTTTCTGTTTCTCTTTTCAGAGAGCCCTACTATCGGAGGAAGTGGCTTTGCTATGTCGCTCCTCGCTGTCTATGCACATGATTTTTATAGACGAAAACAATACGAAGATCTCAAAGGGGCCATTCTCCTCCTCGTCATCAATATTCTTTTAGGACTTGGTGGAACAGTCAGTCTTATGGGACATTTCTCGGGTGCACTTGCCGGATATCTCTATTCATGGTATATGGAAAAACACGCTCACAAGCATTTCTGATTTATGCGATAGATTCGGGGGTGATAAGTCCTTTTTGTGTCAGTGTATCGAGTATTTGTTGTACTACTTCTGCTGGAGGAGTATTGGTCGTATCTATGACGAGATCATAGTGTGTTAGATCATGATTATCTACATGATAAAGATTCATATATCTCTTTGATTCACTTTCCCGGCGCGCTTTTGTTGTTTCCATTGCCTCTTCGATACTGGCATGCACATCAGTCGAATGACGAAGAGGATTTGCACTATCGCCCACAATTCGAGAAGCACCAACAAAATCATCAACGGTTAAATACACCTTAAAAGAATGAGGAATAAAATGCCATGCCAAACGTGCATCAATAATAAAATTATCCTTCTCTTGTCAGAGTTTTTTCTGTCTCTCATCGAGAATGGCATCAATCTTTCCCCCGTCAGTTTCTGAAAAAGTATTGAGTTCCATCAGTGTCATACCCTTCTCCATAGCCATCTCACGCATAAAATCTCCTGTCGAAAAACGCTCAAATCATAGCTTCTCAGCGAGTATTTTACCAACTGTCGTTTTTCCAGAGCCTTGTCGTCCTGCGAGAGAAATAATCATACAATGAGTATAGTAATTACAGAGAAAAGTCGAGAACAACTGGCAGGTGATCTGACACTTCCACCTCGCATAACTGGCAA
>CAYVZT010000064.1:0-3482 GCA_964456455.1 uncultured Candidatus Peribacteria bacterium
ATACAATGAAAGCCGATGTGATTTTCCTCTGGGATGAAGTCAATACTCCTGAGGTTATCAAAGATATCAAACATACATCTGTCGATACTCTGATCTACGTCGATGGTGCCGTCATTTGGTGAGTCAGTCGTGAAAGTTATAACAAAAGTGGTATGCATGATTTTATCGGTACGCGAGTCTACAAATACATGACTGCGAGAAATGTGAATACGACGAGAAAAATATACGAAATTATGACCAAGAAATAAGGTTTGCGGAGAAAATGAGGATGATTACAATGAGGATGATTTATTTCTTATTTTATCACTATGAAACCAACCTATATCGATGCCTATGTCCTCATCGTCAAAAAAAATAACGTCGAGAAATACAAAAAAATGGCACAGGATGGATGTGCTATGTGGATGAAACATGGGGCACTGAGCTACAGAGAATGTATCGGAGATGATATCACGCCAAAAGAAGAAGGCGATATGAAGCCTCTTGGATTTCCTGCGCTCACACAGCTTCAAGAAGATGAAACTGTCTGGTTTTCATATATTGAGTACAATTCCAAGGAGCACCGTGATGAGGTCAATGCAAAAGTCTTTGCTGAATGGGGAGTCAAAATGCAAGAAAACCCAGAATTTGCGAAGGAATGTGCTGAAGTCATGGAAATGCATCGATTTTCGAGTGGCGGATTTCGTGTAGAAGTAAGCAATTAATTATGACTCAACTTACTGTCTCCATAACCATCAATGCTCCTCTTGAGAAAGTCTGGGAAGCATTTTGGAAGCCAGAACATATCGTTCACTGGTGTTTTGCTTCAGATGATTGGCATTGCCCAAAAGCCGACGGAGTTGAACCAAAAGTCGGTGGAATATTCACCAATACTTTTGCTGCAAAGGATGGAAGTTTTTCTTTTGATTTCACAGCAAAATACGATGAAGTCGTTGCGTATAAAAAAATCGTCTACACCATGGGTGAGATGAAGGAATACTTTCTCGATGCTGGACGAAAAGTTATTGTTACTTTTGAACAACAAGAAAATGGCATTCTCGTCACAGAAGTCTTTGATGCAGAGGAAATACATAGTGCCGAACAACAAGTCCAGGGCTGGCAAGCTATCCTCGCAAATTTCAAAAAATACATAGAAAGTTAGTCATGCGATCAATTACATTTATCACCTGAAATCAGAAAAAAGCAGACTATCTCGCGAAGTATCTCTGAATAGAAGTTTTACATGAAAAAATAGATCTCGATGAGATACAATCTCTCAATCTCGAAGAAGTCGTCACACACAAGGTGAAACAAGCCTATGAAAAAGCTCAGAAACCTGTGCTTGTCGAAGATACTGCGCTTGAGTTTTGTTCACTTGGGAAACTTCCTGGTACTTTTATCCGATTTTTCGTGGCAGAACTCGGTCACGAATGACTCTGTCGTCTCGTCGATGGTCGAGACAGGTCAGCTATTGGTCGAACAAAATACGCCTATTATGATGGTGTACATTTAGAAGTATTTACAGGCGAACTACGATGAACTATTGCAGAACATCCTGGGCACGATAATGGGTTTGGTTGGGATAGGATTTTGATACCAGAATGATTCAACTGTGTCCGTTCTGAGTTTGGAGAAGATGATTACAAAGTCACCTATCTCAAGATAAAACCAATTGAAGCAGTAAAAGAGTTTCTCCTCAAAATCTAAAAATTTGTTTAGTAAACTGAAATACTTACAATCAAAGAGTTATTTCTTATTTTTCTTTTATGTCTTCTGTTTCAAAAAAAGTAAAAATCGCGTTCTGGATTTCTACTATCCTTGTGGCTCTTATGACTGTACCAAGTGTTTTTATGATGAACGATGCTCAGGGAATTGAAATTTTTAAACAGCTCGGGATAACTGGTGACTGGTTCCGTTATGAACTCAATATCGGGAAAACTCTCGGTGGGCTCATACTCCTCGCCCCATTTATAAAAGGTCGCCTCAAAGAATGGACCTATGTCGCACTTGGTATCGATTTTATCTCAGCCGGTATCGCACTCTACACGATCATGGGCGTCATGGGTTTTATCTTCCCTCTTGCATGTCTCGCAGTACTCGCAGTTTCATACCTCAGTTATCACAAAATCCAGGGAACAAAAACTCCTTGGTATTAATTTTATACATCAAAATGCTATGGAAGATGAAGAAATAGTGGTCACGAAAGATGCTCATGGAAATGTACTCGCTCAAGGTGATACGGTTATCTCGACGCAGAACCTCATGGCTGAAAAAGAAAAAATCCAAAAAGGAACCAAGGTAAAAAATATCCGCCTCACTGATGATCCAGAAGTCATCGAAGGGAAAATCGACGGTACTATGATGGTTCTCAAGACCTGTTTCTTCAAGAAAGTAGACTAGCTCTTTCTCCCCCATGTATCCATCGCTTCAATGATTGGGAATAGGGTCTTTCAAAGAGGCGTAATATCATATTCTACTCGTGGAGGAATCTCTGGAAAAATAGTACGACGAATGATTTTATCTTTCTCGAGCTCCCGAAGTTGTGTTGTGAGCATCTGCTTACTGATATTTGGGATAGTTTTTTGGAGAACGCCAAATCTATTTGCTCCATTTCCCAGGGCGTAGAGGATGATGATTTTCCATTTCCCTCCTATCACTCGCATACATCGAGATACGGGACATGATTTCTCACTGCAATCAACTGATTTTTTTGTAATTTTTTCTTTTGATGTCATATTGGTCTATTATTTATGACTAGTAATTTTTATTATGACTACTTGCTAATATAAGACATATTAATACTCTTACGCCTGTAATCAAGTTATTTTCTAATTATTTTCTCTATGTCTTTCCTCTCAAACCTCGAATGGCGCTACGCTGCAAAGAAATTTGATACCACAAAAAAAGTTTCAGACGCTGACCTCGAAAAAATCACAGAAGCCATCCGTCTCACTCCAACATCATTTGGTATGCAACCGTATCATTTTTATATCGTGACGAATCAGGAGAAAAAAGATGCTATCCAAGCAGCAGCATGGAATCAGCCTCAAGTCGGGACATCATCACACCTCATCGTCATGTGTGCCAGAAATGATCTTATAGCCATGAAAGATGAATACTTCGATGCTCTGTCTGGTGGCAATGCCGAGGTCCGAGCAAATCTCAAAGGATTCGAAGATATGGTGACAGGTTTTATCCCTCACGCTTCTCCTGAATGGGCAAAGAAACAAGTCTACATCGCTCAAGGCTTTGCACTCGCTGCATGTGCTGAGCTCCAGATCGACAGCTGTCCTATGGAAGGATTTGACCCTGCTGCTGTCGCAAAAATCCTCGAAGTCCCAAGCAATCTCGATGTCGCTGTCATGCTCCCTATCGGTTACCGTGCTGTCGATGAACACCCACGACCAAAATTCCGATTCACAAAAGAGAAAGTATTCACAAATATTTAAAAAAATGGCCTTCGGGCCATTTTTTATTACACAATAATCTCAAACCCTTCTTCG
>CAYVZT010000065.1:0-2855 GCA_964456455.1 uncultured Candidatus Peribacteria bacterium
GGGAGGTGGCGGAAATTGATATGGTTACTTGGTTCATCGAGGATGAGGAGGTGTGGTTTCTGGAGGACAAATCGTGCATAGCAGAGGAGACCTTTCTGGCCTTCTGAGAGAGCATAGATAGGATTCTTCAGGAGGTCACCAACGAGGAGAAATTGTGCTGCTGTCTTGTAGACGTCCTGATCGGTGCATTCTGTGGTGACAGAGTGAAGAGAATCCCAGACTGTCATATTCATATCGAGTGCGTCGAAGTCTTGGCTGTAGTATCCGATAGAGACTTCTGGTGTGATGACAGCATCTGCATCTTCACCACTCGTGAGACGCTTGAGAAGGGTGGATTTACCAATACCATTTGGTCCTTTGAGGATATAGCGTTGATTTTTCTTAACCGTGAGCGAGAAGGGGACATGGACGACATCGTGTGTCAGAGGACTCATCAGGCTGAGACTATTGATCTGTACGATGGGACCGATAAAGTTTGGAAACTCTATCGTAAATTTTGGAATCGTTTTATCGTCTTTGCGCACAGCGACTTTATTTTCTTCTGCTTCTTCGACGTCTTCACGGAGCTTGCTCGCGAGTTTACGCATCTTACCTCCTTTGTTTGAGAAGAAGTTGATTTTATCCTTTGAGTCCTGGATTTCCTTCTCCATACGAGCATTTTGCATGCGTTCTTTTTCGAGCTGAGCCGCTATCTGATCGACGACGTCATAGTAGTTTCCCCAGTATTGTTCGACGTTTTGACGTTGGACGTTGAGATAGAGGACACCATCGGTAAACATATTGAGAAAGTCGGCATCATGGGAGATAACGACGACTGTTTTTTCGTAGGCGAGGATGAAGCTGATGAGATGATTGATACCAGCGGTATCGAGATTATTCGTTGGTTCATCGAGGAGGAGAATATCTGGTTCCTGGATGAGAGCATGTGCGAGGAGGAGACGAGCCTGTTGTCCACCAGAGAATTGTTTGAGCGTTTTATCCAGAGGAGCAACGAGATTGACTTCTTCGAGTACGGCTGCTATTTTTTTCTCGAGTTTTCCATCTGGATTTTTAAAAGCTGTTGCGAAGTATTCCTTCACTGTCAGATGCATCTGATCACGAGGGATAACCTGACGTGCGATAGCGACCGTTTTCCCTGGGACGAGATTCATCTTGCCTGATTGGAGCTTGAGTTCACCCATGATGAGTTTGAACATCGTAGACTTCCCAGCACCGTTTTGACCCATGATCGTGATTTTCGTATTTTCACGGATAGAGAAACTTGCTTCGTTTAAAATGACGCGTTTGCCATCATTGAAGGCAAAACTGGCTTTATCGAAGCTGAGGATGACAGGAGAGGCGTAGGACATGCGGAGAGTATAGGAAAAATAGGTAATAATCAACTTGTTACCATTCCCGATTCGTTTGGTACTTTTGATGGCAAAAGTACCCAAAACCATTTAAGGGGCAAAAACCCTGCCTGCCGGCAGGCAGGTCGCTCTCCAGTTCAACAACTCATTCTCTATATTCACGACGCTCAGACAGTATTTGCTCTCGGACTCTCGTTTCTGATTTTGATCAGAATAAAGAAGGATGTTTATTTTCTCACACTCTTTTTTGCTTTCTTCTTTGGAGTCCCTCGGAGTTTGTTTTTTATCTCCCCGAGCATTTCGAGTTGTTGTGCTTGTGTATCGTAGAGTGTTTCAATTTGCTCCTGAAGGAGAAGATCCATTTTTTGATGAAGGCTTCGTACCTCGATTTCAGCTTTGAGATTGATGAGGTAATCGTTTTCATTTCGTTGTCGGTCCTTTTCTTCTTGTCGATTCTGGCTTATCAATACAAAAATAGAGAGGAAAATAGCCTCAAGAGAGACAACCATCGTCAGGAAACCATACGGATATGGATCCAGAAAACCGATGCCGAGGTCAACAGTATTAAAAAATATCCATGCTGCAAAAAAGAGCGCATTGAGCGCTAAAAACTGCATGCTCCCACTAAACCATGTAATCCAATCAGCGATTCGCTGTACTCCGGAGACTTTTTCTTGCCCTGGATTTGCTACCTTATTTGTGATAAGTTCTTCTTCTTCAATCGCTTCACGGACTATATTGCTGAGCTTATCGAGGTGTCAGCGTTGGACTTTGAGGAGGTTTTCGAGGCTAGTGTTTTTCATGTTTGAAATTTTCTTGCAAAATTTCTGAAAATCAAGACCATCCAGTGTGATATATGAAGACAAATCTCTTTGATTATTTCCTCCCATCAGAAAAAATCGCCCAACACCCGATCGAACCACGGGATAGTTCACGATTGCTCGTCTGTGAATCTCCACTTCGTGAGGTTATATTCCGAGACGTCACTTCACTTCTTCTACCTGATGATATCCTCGTCATCAATGATACACGTGTGATGCCGGCGAGGATTCGAGGATTTACAATACTCGAATCAAATAAAAAAGAAAAATTAAAAAAGAAAAATGAAGGACTTAAAACTAAAGATGTTGAATGTCTCTTTCTCCGAAATACGTCTCCAGATATCTGGGAGATTATGTGTTTCCCCGGTGAACGGCTGAAGACTGGGCGGACAATTATTCTTGAAAACTGAATGACGTTGGAGGTTGTGAGTGAAACCTATGCGGGGCGATTGGTCCGTGTTCCTGTACCTCATCATGAATGGCTGGAAGTGCTCCAAAAATATGGCGAAGTCCCGCTTCCTCCTTATATCACCGAGCATCTCGCAAATTCTGAGCTCTACCAAACGGTCTACGCCGAAAATCTCGGCTCTACCGCAGCGCCGACAGCTGGTCGACACTTCACCCCTGAACTCCTCGAAAAAATCAAAGCTATGTGAGTGAAAATTGCTCACGTGACGCTCCATAT
>CAYVZT010000066.1:0-2848 GCA_964456455.1 uncultured Candidatus Peribacteria bacterium
GTTTATGCGAAAAATTGGGAAATTCGAGTTTTAACATTTAAAGTAATTGGTGGAGGTGATGGGAATCGAACCCATGTCTCAGCGTGTGTACCATCCCGTCTACTTTTATAGTTTGGTTTGATGCCAAGTGTAGGGAAAACCAAACAAAAATTACACATGGTTGATAGACGAAGTACAGAGAGGATTGTGCCTATCAGACAACAATCTCCGAGAGAAGAATTAGTACAACATGGAGGCCTTCTATGCACCTACATGAGGTTGTCACAGGCAAAATGCCATGTCATCCCGGAGGAAAGTGACTGCTCGTGCGCACTAGGCAGCAAGAGCGAGAGAAGGAGCAAATGCGCCTTTTACAGCAACAAATGCATTCTTTCTCATAGTGTTAAACTTGTTAGCACTTAAGTTGAGTCTGTTTTGGTGTTGACGGGAGATACAGACATCTACCGAAAAGCAGAGATGATTCCACAGGCGCCGATAGAAACCGGTCACCCCCTTTACGAGAACAGTGTTGGGAGTTATAGATTTTTCTCATGAGAAATCAAGAAATCAATGAGAAAAAGTAAAGAAATACTCGCAACATTATTTATTATACACATTTTTCAGATTTTGTGTAAAGAAAGTGTGATTTTAGAGCGGAAAGGAGTTGCACGAATACGCCCATTCCAGTAATATAGGATATATGGCTTGAAACATATTTATCAGCCCCTCTCTGAACCCCCCTGTAGTTCCGACAGTGACGCCCAACATCATCGCACCCCAGACACACGCTCTATCGTATGGAGATATAGCTTTGTGGATCATCGGATCTATCATAGTCTTATGGGCACTCTGGTGGATACTACGTTTTGTGTTTGAGTTATTTTTGACGAAGAATCTCGTCTACATACAGGTATCCCTGCCTCGCTCAGACTCAAAACTCGACAAAGAACACGAAACAAAGAAAGATTTCAAAGAGAAGATAGGTATCATGAATCTCGTACATAACTCGTTTTGGAAAATCAGCTCCACTTCTCTCAAGTATACTATCCTCAATGCTATATTTCGTCACATAAAAGTCTCATACGAAATTATCTATAAAGAGGGGCAGGTGTACTTTTTTCTCGTCACGTACAAGGATCTCTTCCCTACCATGAGTCAGACGATTACTTCAGTATATCCTGATGCAGAGGTGGTGATACGAGATAAGAAGGACTATATAGAGTTTTCAGGAAACCATAGTGCGATTCGTACCACCAGTATACGAAAAGTAGATGACAAATACTTCCCTATCAAGACATATAAATATTTCGAAGAGGATCCTCTCGGTACTTTTACCAATGTCTTCGGTGGTCTCAAAAAAACAGATGTGGCTGTCTACCAGATCACTGCTAAACCCCTTTCCCACCACTATAATACCAAAGCAAAAGAAATAGCGGGGCTCTACAGTAAAGGAAAATATAAACAAGGAGGCAGTTTTCTCTTTTCTCTCACTTCTCTGAGCAAGCTCTTTGCCCCACTTGCATGGTTTGTGACGAATTTCGTCCAAAACAAGGACGATGGATCAAATGCACCGTGAGCATCTGGCGGAGACTCATACAAGATATTTAATCAGGCTGAACAAGAAGCCCAAAAAATGGTCGGTGAAAGTGCGGCACAGAGTGCTTTTTCTGCTACGATATTGGTTCTCGTAGGGAGCGATACGCCGGAGGGTGCACAAAGTGGGATCGATAGCATACTGACGTCTACGAGCGTATTTACCAATGAATACTGTAACGAGCTCGATAATAATCAATTTCTCGAAGGAGCCTTTGGGTGGCTCGTGCGTCCTATCCATATGCTCGCCTTTCGATGCAAGCTCGCTGGTTTTTTTACAAAGATGTCATCCTATAGCATCGATGAACTCACGACTCTCTACCACTTCCCTGACGTCAATTATAACAAATCACCCATTATCTACTGGCTTGGATACAAAAAAGTACCACCTCCAACCAACCTCAAAACACCAAAAGAAAAAGTGATCATGACCGACTACGTGCGCGACGGATCATACATTATCACCGAAGATGGTACACGGCTCAAGACTGATAAATACTGAAATATAGCGCGCGGACCAAATGATGGATTTCTCACCGAAAAAGATGAAGAAATTCTTCTCTCCACAGAAGAGGCAAATAGATGAAAACCTGTCGACGAGGGGAAAATGCCAAAATCAGAAGAAAAAGAGAGACTTCTCGGTGGATTCCCAGTATACAAAAACTCTGTACTTCTCGGGTGGAATGAATACAGAAATAAAAAAACTCCTATATATTTCGACAAAAAAGACCGGGGTCGTCATCACTATATCATCGGTAAATCATGAGGAGGTAAATCAGTCCTCATCGGATATCTCGCACGCCAGGATCTCTGGGCTGGTGAAGGTATCGGCGTCATCGATCCTCACGGAGATCTCATAGAAGACGTCCTCGCGTTCACGCCAAAAGATAGAGCCAAGGATATGGTTATCTTTGACCCTGCTGACTATGATCGACCGATGGGTATGAATATGCTCGAGGTCATATCGACCGATCCAGATATGCGCGCTATCGAAAAAGATCGTGCCGCTCTCGATGCAACAGCGATATTTATCAAAATCTTTGACGAGGAGATATTTGGACCTCGTATCCAACACTATTTCCGAAATGGTGCTCTCACTCTCATGGATGATGAAGAAGATGGTGGTACACTCATCGATGTCCCTCGTCTCTTCGTGGATGATGCGTTTATGAAATACAAAGTAAGTAAAGTAATAAATCCTGTCGTAAAAGCATTGTGGGAACACGAATATGCTCAAACAGGTGATCGTGAAAAATAAGAGAAGATCCCCTACTTC
>CAYVZT010000067.1:0-2761 GCA_964456455.1 uncultured Candidatus Peribacteria bacterium
TCGTAGCAGAAGAAGAATCGAATCCTCTGATCCGACCAACCAATCTCGCAGAAATGCAAACAAATGAATATATCCTCGCAGAGGAACTCCAGAAAATAGGTAAAAGTGCAAAAAAAGTATCTCAGATCATCGTCCAAATGCGCCTCAGAAAAGAGCTGAACTCACATATCTCAAAGAGAAAAAAAGTATTTGTTTGAGACAAAGCTTCCCGATGAGAAAAACAAGCGCCAGAGATTGATGATGCAACATTTGAAAAATCAATTCGTGATCAAGTAACCAGACTCATTACATGGCATACATAACTCAGAACAAAATAAATCCCCATCACTGGGGATTTTTTAAACCTCTCTACCCGTGCTCATGGTCGTTATGTGATTCGGGGAAAGTAGGCAAGGAAAACTATTTCGGCGTATCATGAATTCCACATCCTGGGAAAAAACACTTCATACACTGACCATGACAAGAAAAAACAACTGCTTCTGTCGATTTGCGTGGACGTCTTTGCTCCTCTAAAAGACGCATAGTTTCTTCTGCGGAAACAATACGAGTGGAGTAATAAAGTGGCTCCTCTGTACCCCCTCCTGGTCTATTTGATATTGCATTCATAGAAAATTTTTATGTGATGATATGTATCTTTTTCTTTGTGCAAGTTATTGTTGCAATATTTGACAATATACATAATTATTTATTATAAATAAATGAATTCCGGCGTTCCTACATGCCCAGTCAAACATCTATTAAAACCATCAGAAGAAAGCCGTTGTCCAATTCATCGTATTTTTGCATGGTTTAAATCGAGAGTA
Organism: uncultured Candidatus Peribacteria bacterium; assembly: GCA_964456455.1. GTDB lineage: Bacteria > Patescibacteriota > Gracilibacteria > BD1-5 > JAGOOR01 > JAGOOR01. Next base: position 804 of record CAYVZT010000067.1, read on the forward strand.
TCTTTTATAACTGACAAAATACCTCTCCGAAAACCTGACAAAGAGCGAGATGATTTTACATCAGCTTCCTGTGCCTTTGCAGAAGTCCTTCTCGAACATCATTTTCATATAGATTATGTCCTCAGATATGCTCTGGCTGCTTCTATCAATGAATGACAATATACCTCCCCTGAAGTAGCAATAGAAAAACTCTTTATCCAATATAGTACTTCTTCAAATGGAGTCGTAAGCGATATACTTCTCGATGCGATGTCTGGCATAGAAGAACTCAATGAAGATAGATTTCAATCAGTCACGAGTGATTCCGATATGTATAGCCGCATACGCCTCGCATATCCATTTTGAGTCCAAGTCATCTATGATACATGGAGAAATATTCTCCGTGCTTTTCAGGCCAGATACAACCGCTTTCCAACACCAGAAGAAACAAAATCTTTCCGAAAATTTATATCTGATTTTACTGCGATGATCGGGAAATCCCCTGCTCTGTTCGCTGTCTCAGTGCGGACACTGCTCGTCAAAGTAGCATCTCGACCATCTCTCGTGGTAGAGAGAGGTGGGCAGATCAATTTTTGCGAATCAGCTGAACGAGGCGCTATGCAACTCACTGAGATAGAACTCGGTCAATCGAGCATGGAAGTCCTGCGAGGGAAAATAACAAATGGATTTTGCCCGGCACTTCCCTTTATCCCAAAAATCACAGAAATGTGCTGTGATCTGCTTGAGTGAGCCTACGCGGATATATATAGACTAACGGAATAGACATATAAACCTTCACTGGGGATTTTTTAAAACCTCCCCGCCCTGTGCTCATGGTTGTGGGCTATTCCTCTGCCTTCTTTCTCGTGCACGCCAAACAATCCGCACATTTGCCGCAGACTCTTTTTTTCTCTTCACCAATTCAACCCGTTGTTCTCATATCCATATCAGGTAAACCTCAAGTATGTTTTGAGATAGCTGGTTTTGGTGGCTGAAACAACTCAAGTGGTGCCTCCTCATGGGCAGGTTCTAATGATGGAGATGGTTCTGAAGACATAGCAAAATGAAAAGTACTGAGGTTATCTCCGCCCCGTGCTCATGGTCGTGGGCTGCTTCGGGGAGTGCTATTTTTTTGAGTTTAGAGTCCATCCATTATATCAACTAGATGATGGCGTTCATGTGTAAAACATTGAAGAATTTCAAGAATTATCTCATATTGACCATGGGGATGTTAGAGAAAACTGGTAACTGCCAAAATTTGATTCAGCGTTTTTGAGTTTATCTTTAACAATCGCAAGTTCTTGTTCTTTCTCACGTAGTTCTTGTTCTTTCTGCGTATTTTGTTCTCATGTTTCCTTTTGTAGGCTAATGAGTTCTTTTTCTAACTCAGTCTCTCGCTCTTTAAATTGAGATACTGTCCCTATAAGACTTTTCAAATCAGCAACTTCTGGAATTATATCTGTCCAATTTTCCATCGAACTCAAGACTTCTTCTTCAATAATGATGGATTTTTCAATGACTTCTTCAAAATTTGAGACTATCAATTTATAATCTTTTTCTTCTACAGAGAGTGTTTTGATATAACCTTGTGTTCTTTTCACAAGATGATTAATATTTAGTAAGATTAATTTTAATCATCTTATTGCGCCTTTACCTCTTGCCACAAGAACCTGAATTTCTGTCAATTGAGAAAATTTATTTGCAAGAACCCCTCATAATAAACCAGAAAAAATAGATATTACAAAATTTAGCAAAGCCTGTATCTCCTTTGCTTCGGTCTTGCTAGAAAAATAAATAGATAGCCCTGTTGCCAACAAAAGAAACAGTACCCATGGGTCAAGAATAATAATGATAAAAGTTTTCCATTTTGATCAGATACTTAGCCAAAATCATCATTCATTTTTCCCCATAAATATTTATATTTATTACTGACAAGCTTCACAGTTCGGCCCATTGAGGATAGAACACATGACTTTTTG
>CAYVZT010000068.1:0-1148 GCA_964456455.1 uncultured Candidatus Peribacteria bacterium
CCTGCGACAGGATGAAGGAGTTGATAGGCAGTGTAGCTGAGATAGGCAGCGTTTCCGAGTGCTATGAGAGCGAGCGCGAGGATGAGGATATATTTATTTTTCATACCTCCTAGTATCGTCCGTTTTGTACTGGTTGCAAGAGCGATTTTCGCCTCCATCTCTTCTCGATAAAATCGGCGACCATCGTATTTCTTCCATTCCTCATCGATACGGACTCCAGCGCCTTTGAGCAGAGCGGCAAATTGTCCCGTCATATTGTGTTCGACCACGATGATTTTGTTTTTCTTTGAGAGCTTTTTTATAGTCTCTGTTTTGAGAGGCCAGATATGGGTGTAGTGGAGATAGTTACAAGCGTTTGATACGTTTCATTGGTTTCATCCGTTTAATTCGTTTGGAAACACGAAGTCTTGGATTTCCATTTTGGTGCTTCAAAATCAAACCAAAGTTATTTTCGCATTTGCGTTTCCGTAGAGGATTGGTTCTGGTGTAGCAGCTTCGAGGGTTTGGATTTTTCGCATGCGCTTTTCGTGTGCTTCAGCGACGCCTGCTGCGTCTTCGCGGAGAGTCCCATCTGGTCCGTGTTCGTCACCATTGGCATAGTAGCGAGGTCCAGTTCCTGGGAGCCAGCGAGGGGAGAGGCCAGAGTCAGTGAATTTATATCTGTCTCCTGAGTTTAATTGGTTTAATTGGTTTAATTCGTTTCATCCGTTCGACGGAATTGTTATTCAGCGTTCGATGTCTACGCCAACGAGTGATGCAGGGTCGACAGTAGCATTGGTTTCTGCTAGGGTTTTATCCGTGAGGACGATAACGGGGATTTGATAGGTTTCTGCGATATTGAGAGCTTCACCTAATACTTTGAAAGCTTCTGTATGATCACCGACAGCGATAACGGCTTTCGCATATTCTCCATGTCCACTAAAAATTGCGAGATTCAAATCCTCTTGTCCGCTCCAGGTTGGGAGACCCGTCGCAGGACCAGGACGCTGAGCTATGATAATCGTGAGAGGCGTCTCTATCATACCAGCGAGAGAAACGGTTTCAGTCATGAGATCAAATCCTCCGCCAGAAGTGGCACAGAGGCTTCGAGTTCCTGCGAAGCTCGCACCGAGTGTCATCTGAGAGACACTGATTTCGTCTTCGACTTG
>CAYVZT010000068.1:1248-2476 GCA_964456455.1 uncultured Candidatus Peribacteria bacterium
TAGATCATGAGTCCGCCATTTCTCACATGAGGAAGAGCGTTTTTTGAACCGACACGATCAAATGCGACGATGATATCAGTAAATTCTGAGATACTGTGAATCGGGTTGACTCATACTTCAATTCTGAAGTACGAACAACCACCCTTGATCAGGCTCGGATATTCACGGTCAGCGACGACGAAGTACCCCGCATGTTGGAGTCACTCCATCACGATATCCCCTGCGGAGAGGAGACCAGAACCAGAGGATCAAGTGAGGATGATGTTCATTATTTTCGGAGTGATTGAATAAAACTCTTTGCCCAGTTTTCTATAATTTTTTGATTGTTTGGTTTCACGGGACTCCGATTGATGCGGAGGGCAGTACAGATGAGCTCGCCACCATGCTCGTGGATCCAGTCCTCGAGTTGGTCAGCGGCGTACATATTGTATTCGCGGTCGTAGCGATGATCACCGAGACCGATAGCAGCGCAGGGGATTCGTATCTTTTTTTCTTTCCAGATTTCTTCCACGCATTTTCTCAGGCTTTTCTCTATCATACCGTGCGCATACGTCCCAGAACCAAACATCGCAAAATCGACCTCATCCTGCCAGGTCGTATCTTCGGCGACATCCTGGAGTGTAAGTGTGATACCAGCATTGGCAAAAATACCCTGAAGAGCCTCGCCGACGAGGCGAGTATTTCCTGAGATAGTAGAGTAGTAGAGGACGCCGTGCATGGGCAGAATATATATATTACCATAAAAAAAGCAAAGATTTGACAATGATAGTTAATAGTAATAATACTAATTATGAATCCTTCTTATAACAATTTTGATTTTTCAAATTCTATTTTTTGAAGTCCTGATATTCCGTGAAGTCCTTTATATGATGAACGTCATGATAATCAGTCAGAAAATAAATCGGTAGTCGTTGTACAAGATACAAAACAAATTAGCACACACAAAAAGGATTGTGCTATGAGTGAAGGTGAGGTAGTTGCTATTTGTGTGGTTATAGAAGTAATTGTGATGGGTTTGCTAGTGTCCAGAAAATTACCAGGAGCAAAATAAAAATACTGATGTTTGGAAATATTCGGCATTTCTCTATACTTGCTCTAAATTTCATCAATCTATGACTCGTACCCGCTTCGCACCATCTCCAACAGGACAACTCCATATCGGAGGTCTCAGAACCGCTCTTTATGCCTATATCTGGGCAAAGAAAAATCACGGACAATTCCTCGTCCG
>CAYVZT010000069.1:0-2398 GCA_964456455.1 uncultured Candidatus Peribacteria bacterium
CATCGATAAAGAGGACATCACCCGCTTGGAGACTTGTGAGGACGGAGAGCATGTCTGCTGGTTTATCAATTGCTGGTCATGAAGTGTGGCGGAGACTTGCACCAGTTTCTGCGGCAACGAGCATAGCGAGGGTCGTCTTACCGAGTCCTGGAGGGCCGTAGAAGAGTATGTGTTCGACCGGTGCATTTCGTATCTTTGCTGCATCGAGGGCTATTTGGAGGTGTTTTTTTATCATCGTCTGTCCGATGTATTCTGAGAGTTTTTTTGGACGGAGAGACTCTTCCCCACTATCTTCTGTCGTAGTCACAGGTTCTATGAGTCGTTTGTGGATGTCTTTTGAAGTGTCTTTGATGGCCATGCAGCGATTATAGAGATGTTTGTTATTTTCTCAAAAGAACATATCATTTTCCCATGAAGAAACTCATCCTCCTCACCGTCGCAGATTCTTGGCATCACTTCGAAAAACCAATTGCTGAATATGAAAAACGTCTCCAAAAAGAGCTCGAAATAGTCCTTCTCAAACCTCATAAATCAGGCGAGATTGAGACGATTCGAAAACTGGATACGCAGAACGTCATCACACAACTCGAGAAATATTCTGATAGTTTTGTCGTGTTCTGTGATGTCCTCGGAAAAACTCTTGGAGACACGAAAGCGATGAGTGTCTGGCTCAGTCAAAAAATGCAACAACATAAGAGTGTTATCTTTGTTATCGGTGGAGCATATGGTCTCGATATGGGTTTGATGAAACCACATGTCGATTACGTTCTCAGCTTTACGGACTGGACTCTCCCCCACTGACTCGCTGTCCTCATGCTCATCGAACAGCTCTATCGTACGACCAATCTCCTCGCAGGAGGAAAATATCACCACGAATAGTTAAGCGACGAGAAGTCAGATTTTTTTCTTCTTTTTTCGAGGAAACACTATTTCGTCGTGAGTGACTTTTTTTATAGGATTTTTTCCGTCATGATTGTGAGGTACGTGATCTGGGTGATCGATGTGCACGTCTGTGAGAGCTTTTTTTGTATTAGATGTTTCTGTTACTGCATACACGCCAGCAAAAGAAAAACAAAAAAGAAGAATCAGAAAACGTATCATATATGTATACTGTAACATATATAATTATTACTGTCAATTTTCTATTTTTTCTTGAACAAAAAATGAAGAACAGTCGCAATAGCTATCATACAAAGCGAAAATATATGTCCGAGTGTCATCCATCATCCAAATATATATCCTATTTGAACATCTGGTGTACGGAAAAATTCTGCAAAAAATCGCATCAACCCATACCCTCAGAGAAACCAGACTCCAAGTTGTCCTGGATATACTATTTTCTTCTTTTTCCAGAGGAGAACAACGAGTAGAACTCCACCCTCGAGAAGAGCCTCGAGGAGCGGTGTTGGGAAATAACTCACACCATTGATGTATCGAGCGAGTGGTCAGTTATAGCCTGGTAATCCCATGAGCTCACCATTGATATAATTCCCTATTCTTCCAAAAAAGAGACCAATAGGCACTATCCAGACGAGCTTGTCTGTGACAGCGAGAAATGGTTTCTTTATTTTCTGTGCAGCGATATACCAAGCAATGATAACACCGATTGCTCCCCCATGAAATGACATACCGCCCTTCCACGGCATCAATATCTCGAGTGGATGATCGATAAAGTATCAGAGATTGTAGAAGACGACGTAGCCCAATCTCCCTCACAAAATAACTCAGAGAACCGTCGCAAAAAAAAGTGTATCTGTATGCTTTTCTGAAAACTGTTTTTGTATCAGCACAAGCGCTATCAAAAAACTCACTGCGTACATGAGACCATACCAGGTTGGAGCTATAGTTATTCACCAGAATTCAAAGCTAAAAATAGTCATTGCAAGAAGAATAATTTCTCTATACTCTCTCCAGTGTAATCAATTCATTTCAATAAACAAATTATGCGAATACTTATCAAAATCTCAGGAGAAGCACTCTCAAATCAAACAGGAAATAATTATGACTTTAGCTACCTCCAAAAAATTGGTCAACAAATACAAGCACTCCAAAAAAATCATCAAATAGCTATCGTCTGTGGTGGTGGAAATATTTGTCGAGGTGCAGAATTTGCGAAAAATGGTATCTCTCCGACCGTCGGACATGAAGTTGGTATGTTGGCTACTACCATGAATGCCCTCATGCTCGCTGATATCGTCGAAAAACTCTGAACCAAAACAACAGTTTACACGGCTCGTGACCTGTCTGGTATCGGTGAAACTTTTGATGCAAAAAAAGTAAAATATTCTCTCGAAAGTGGCCATATCACATTTCTCTCTGGTGGAACAGGACATCCATATTTCTCAACCGATACCGCCTCAGTACTTCGATCGCTCGAGCTCTCCTGTGAGATGATGAT
>CAYVZT010000070.1:0-2283 GCA_964456455.1 uncultured Candidatus Peribacteria bacterium
ATATGGGGCGAACGACGGGGCTCGAACCCGCGACAACTAGATTCACAGACTAGGGCTCTACCAGCTGAGCTACGTCCGCCATACAAAACCATCCAGAAAGCCTGGAAGTGGAGGTAGTATAAAGAGTCAAACAAAAATGCAAGCGATTTTCTTGGTAAAGAAACGCTTGCATCTAAAGAAAATAGTCCTTATTGAATTCCGGCAACCTCTGCACCCATCTTTGGTGTCATTTCTATTTCTCGTATTGCGTAGAGCTGATCATAGAGTTTTTTTGCTGCATCTGGATTATTCTTTCTGACATACTCATGAATCATTTTGATGATTTCTTCTGGGTCTTCAGCAGAAGCCAACTTCATGTCAGATGTCTGAGCTGATTCTTCTTTTTGAGGAATCTGCATGACCACTGTCGGGCTTGTGATATCTGCTTGGAGACTATTCACTCGCGGAACAAATAAGAGTGTGCTAACGAGCATCACCATGAGGACACTGCCCGAGAGAGCGAGCATCAAAAATATACTTTTTTCTTGTTTCATAGAACTATGTTACCATATTCCTATTTGATAAGTCAAATATTTTATCTATAATTTTTTCATGCGTCGCCACGAATTTTTTTTCTGACTTATCCGCTTACCTCTTGAGCTCACTATCGTCATAGTAGCATTTCTTTTGGCGAGACATATCCGAGTCACGACAGATCTTATCCCTGGTATTAGCCTCCCGAGTCGTACACTGGATATCAATTATCTACTCGGGCTGTCCGTAGTCAGTTATATGATTATTGGAGTGATTTTTTCATTTCAAAAACTCTACACAATAGAAAAAGTTATGGGTATCATTGAAGAGGTTTTTACCATTATAAAATCAGTTTTTGTGAGTTTTTTTGTGATGATTGGACTCCTCTATTTGACGAATGGTTTTCCCTATGAAACTATTTTAATTCCCAGACTTATCCTCATATACGCTTTTCTTTTTGCTATGTGAGGGATTATAGCGGAGCGTATTTTGATTCGATATGCACGAATATATGCTTTTGCACGTGGGTGGCTCGTGAAGAAAAAAATACTCCTCATCATGAATCATAGCGAATCTCATCTTGAACGCCTACTCCATAAAGAAAAAAATGTAAATATAGTAGGTTATCTCGCTCCTTTTGAACAAAGAAGTACTTTTGATTATCTAGGAACTATCGGTCAACATACAAAAATTATTCAGGAAGAAGATATCGATGAGATAGTAACGCTCTCTCACGACCTCCCCTATGAACTCAGAAAAACACTTTTTGAATACTGCCAGATCCACGGTATCACCTACAGATATGTGAGCAATCCTTATGAAACTTCGAAAAATAATACACATGTTGATTTTCTCGGACAAGTCCCTCTCGTCGAAATACGCACTATCGGTATCACAGCCTGGTGAAGAGTAATAAAGAGATTATTTGATATCACGCTCGGATCTGTGCTCTTTATTATACTCTTTCCTGGTGCTATCGTTATGAGTCTCTTGATTGTGCTTGATTCACCTGGATTTCCTTTTTACGTGAGCAAAAGAGTTGGTCGAGGTGGGCACGTCTTTTCGATGATAAAATTTCGTTCTATGGTACATGATGCTGAATACATCAAAAAAACACTTGAAGAAAATAACGAACGACCAGATGGACCTCTCTTCAAAGTAAAGAATGATCCACGAATCACTCAACTCGGTCATTGGCTTCGTCGTTGGTCTATCGATGAATTAGCACAAATAATCAATGTCATAAAAGGTGATATGAGCTTCATAGGACCACGTCCACATCTCCCTGAGGAAGTTGAAAAATATTCAGATAAGCAAAGACAAGTACTCACTATCAAACCTGGTATTACTGGCATGGCACAGGTCTACGGACGAGATACCAATTCTTTTGACCGAGAAATAGAACTCGATCTCTTCTATATCGAAAATTGGAGTCTCCTTCTCGATACAAAAATACTCCTTCTCACATTCAGAGCTGTTTTTCAAGGAAAGTAATTTGACAATAAAACTTGTCACACGAAAATAATCTCTATAATCCACACGTACTCATGTCAGAAGGCGACTTCACACCTCGGTCATACCGCCCAAAACCTCTCACAAAAGCACAACTTCGAAAAATGAAGCAGCAATATGAGAAAGCGAGTGAGCGAATCAGTGAGATAAAAAAACTCGAAGAATCTCACCGAGAAGAAGAAAGCAATCCTGATTGGGTCTAATATGTAGCCGTAGTTCAGCTGGAAGAACGCTTCCCTGCGAAGGAAGAGGTCATAG
>CAYVZT010000071.1:0-2242 GCA_964456455.1 uncultured Candidatus Peribacteria bacterium
TTCAGATTATGAGCCTGACGAGCTACCACTGCTCTACCCCGCGACATGCTTACATATTGTATGAAAGAAGGACTCTTGTCAAGGAAGAAACGACGTTTTTCGCGCATAAAAAATCGATTTTAGAGAAGAAATAAGGCATGATGAGAGAAATAACGCATGCCCTCTATAAAAAATCACATTCAAATACCCTACGATATATATCATTGAGTAGATGACGGTATATCAGATTTTATCAAGAAAAGATTTAAAAATGTCGAACAAACCCTGTGAGACATAATATCGCCAATAAAAATTTCTCGTTATGAGAAAAAAACAGGCTATATCTATTTTGCTCTTCTTGTCCCTGAATATGAAGATGAGAACATAGTCTGGAAACAGACACATGCATTTATAGAGAATAAAAAGGTATTTTTCATCGATGAAGACAGCTGGAGTGGTTTTGAAATTTTGAACAAAAAACACTCTCAACTATCAACAAAGAAATATCCTGAGGCGAGTGATTTTTTCTGTGATTTTATGGATCACTCTGTGAGCAGGATGTTTGATATACTCGCCAAAATACAGCTCCGTATAGAGACTATGGAGCAGTCTATTTTTCAAAATATACCCAACAATGATAAGATATCAGAAATTCAGAGCCTCAAAAAGATTATTATCAATTTCAAATCCGTACTTCTCCCACTCTATGAAGTATTTGATGAATATGCTCATGACATCGTCAGTAACACGAAGAACTCATCCACACCAATCATCGATAGCATCCTCAGAAAGATAAAAAAACTCATCGAAAATCTCGATAATTTCCATGATATTACGAAGCTCCTCCGAGAAACAAACGAGACGCTTATTGCCCGAAGTACGAACGAAACAGTCAAAAGGCTCACACTTTTCAATGCCCTCCTCCTCTGACCAAGTCTGATTGCCGCATTTTTTGGCATGAATATACACTTTGGATGGTTTACGGAAAATGCGAGTAATGGCGAAATAGCTCCTCTGTTCTGAATCATTCTCATCATGATACTCATGACAAGTGGCGTTTATTTCTTCTTTAAAAAGAGAAATTGGATCTAAAAAATCTCCGAAGAGGAGATTTTTAGAAATATCACATGGTGCCAATGGGTGGAGTCGAACCGCCGACCACAGGGTTATGAGTCCTGTGCTCTACCGCTGAGCTACATTGGCACGGTGAGAATACTATGGTTTTTCCGAAAAAGGCAACTTTTTTGTCCGAAACACTATGGCAAAAAGCGTATTACAAGAGGATACTGATAGTTTTTTCCTTTGAGATGATTCACAAATCCTAGAATCAAAAGGACTAAATAGATGAGAGCCAGGAACGGAATAAGGAAAATGCCAACGACCGATACTGCTAAGACAAGCGTGTAGAGTAGAAAACTGATATTAAAATTGAGAACCTCGTAACATGTTGCTTTCTCAATATGTGATAATTCTGATTTTTTCCAGAGAAAATAAGCCAACACAACGATGATACCGAGAGTACCTCCAGATATGATATTGGCAACGAAATGAAATATTCCAAGCATTTTGACATCCTCGTGCGAATCTTCTTTTTGTACTTTTTCAGCAACATGAGGAGTGGTCTTTGTTTCTACTTTTGGAGCAGTAGGAGCAGATTTTTTGATTGCCACTTTTTTCTGAGCAGGTTTTTTTGCTTCAGGTGTTTTTTTAGGAGCCGCTGTCTTCTTCGCTGTTGTTTTGGCTGGAGACGTTTTTTTAGGGGCAGTTTTTTTGACCGCCACTTTTTTCTTTGTTGCCTCAGTGACAACTGGAGTTACTGCTTTTGCAGCGACTGGAGCCTTCTTTGTTGAAGTACTCTTTTTTGTATTTGTTTTTTTCATACACGAATACTAGAAAAAGAATTCTCGAAGTCAAAGAGAACAGGAGAGAAGAAGAGTTTACATGCGAGCAATAATCTCTAATATAGGGATAAATATCTCTTTCTTATGAACAAAAATCGCCTCGAAGCCTTTAGCGATGGAGTCATCGCAATCATCATCACTATCATGGTATTGGAGCTCAAAGTCCCCCACAGTACAGACGCACATGTTCTCATGGAACTCATACCAGTTTTTCTCTGATATGTCCTGAGCTTTGTCTATGTTGCCATCTATTGGCACAATCATCACCACATGTTTCACACCGTGAAACATGTCAATGGAGCTATCATGTGGGCAAATACTCACCTCCTTTTCTGGCTCTCTCTGATACCGTTTACGACAGC
>CAYVZT010000072.1:0-2130 GCA_964456455.1 uncultured Candidatus Peribacteria bacterium
CTCTCGGTATCTTGCTCGAAGAATGCAAAATAGAACAAGCTCTCCTCAATGAGACCCTCGTCGTCGGAGAACTAGCGCTCGATGGCGCGGTTCGAGCTGTACAGGCAGTTCTCCCAACGGTGATTTTTGCAAAAGAAAAATGATACAAACGCGTCATAGTTCCAGAAGAAAATGCTATTGAGGCGGCGCTCATTCCAGGAGTAGAGATTATCCCTGCGAAAAATATTTCTGAGATTGTTCGGATGCTCTCTGGTTCTCTCCCGATTACTATTCAACCAGCTTCTTCGATAGCTGATATCACATCACATAATCCACATGAGCTCGTCGATTTTTCTCAAATAGTTGGTCAACAGTATGCTAAGAGGGCACTTCTGATCGCAGCCGCAGGAGGACACAATATCCTCATGGAGTGACCTCCATGATCAGGGAAGACCATGCTCTCAAAAGCACTTGGTACTATTCTTCCTCCTATGGTTTATGAGGAAATAGTCGAAGTGAGTAAAATCTATTCTGTTGCTGGGAAACTCACAAAAGATCATCCACTTATCACTGAGCGACCATTTCGTAGACTGCATCATACGGCTTCTGCTATTTCTATTATCGGCGGTGGTCGAGATTCCAAACCTGGTGAGATATCACTCGCTCACAAATGAGTCCTCTTTCTGGATGAAATGCTCGAATTCCCACAGACCGTTCTCGAAACTCTTCGTCAACCTCTCGAAGACTGAGTTATCAGTATCAATCGTGTCCAGAATAGCTGTATCTATCCTGCGAGGTTTATGCTTGTTGGTGCTATGAATCCTTGTCCATGTGGATTTATGGGTGATCCAACGAAAAAATGTACATGTCAGCTATTTCAGATCGATCGATATCGCTCGAGACTTTCTGGTCCACTTCTCGATCGTATCGATATTTTTATCAATGTACCACGAGTCAATGTCGATGATATAGCAGCCAAATGAATACCTACCACGAGCTCCGCTGAATTCCGAGAAAAGGTCATTCGGGCCCGAGAGCTTCAGCTCGTTCGTTTACGTAAAAATGGAAAAACCTGCAATGCAGAAATGAGCAATGCAGATATTGATAGTTTCTGCTGATTGTGACCAGCCGCAAATGAAGTCCTCCAGAAAGCAGTGCAGAGACTTGATCTCTCAACGAGAGCCTATTATAGGACTCTGAAGCTCGCTCGCACTATCGCCGATCTCGCATGAATAGAGGAGATTCAATCCGAGCATATCACTGAAGCTCTGGGGTATCGAGAGAAGACAAAATAATTACCTGAGACCATTGCCAAAGATCAGCGCATTCCACTTTTCTGGTATAGTGAGCTCTTGTATTGTTCTCTCTTCTTGTTTTGCGTCTTTGATGGCATTTTCGATAGAGTATTCTCCAGACATGATTTTTGGGACGAGCACGAGGACTTTTTCACCAGGAAGTCGGACATCATTATTGAGTTTTTTGAGATAGACACGAGCAGCTGCCGTATCACCCCATTTTGCTCGTGTGGTTAATCGTCCTATCTCTGCTTCATCACGAACGATTTCTTTTTCACGACTTTGGAGCGTCTCTGTACGCTGAGAATTGTGATATCCTGTAATCACGAACTCGATGACGAGAAACGCGAGAAAGAATACCATGCCGATGAATATATAGTGTTTATTCATAGTGTTTACCAGAGAGAAACTTGGAGAGATTTATCCATTTTATGGAGAGGGAACTGGGCATCCATTGCTTCATTTGCGAGTTCGTCAGCGTGTTTATTTCTCTCTCGGAGAACAGAAGTAAATGTCGCCTTTTTGAAACTCGCTAAAATTCATTTTGCTTTTTGATTGAGTATTTTTAGTCCAGCGTCTTTGACCTTGTAGATTCACTGGAGTTGTTTTATAACGAGCTCACTATCCATCACGAGATGAACTTCGGTACCTCAGAGTTTTTTGACAGCTTCGAGACCGAGAATTGCTCCCATATATTCTGCTTGATTGTTTGTTGTGGTTCAGAGAAAAAATTTACCAGTTTCCACGACTTTACTTCCTTGGCTCACGACAAAAGCACATCCGCTAGGACCAGGGTTTCCACGTGATCATCCATCTGTGTGCACGGTGTAGAGCATGGCCAGAGTTTCTCGTTTTT
>CAYVZT010000073.1:0-2124 GCA_964456455.1 uncultured Candidatus Peribacteria bacterium
AGCGTAAACCGCTAATGAGCGTCTCGAGGGCGTGTTGCTCGAGCATCGGATCGATGAAGATCATGAGTTGGTATTTTTTCATGCGAATTGTATGATGAAAATAAAAAATAAATGCTCTCGTTTTTCACGAAAGTAACTGGATTATACAAAAGAAATCAGGATTGCAAGAGAAAAAGTATGCCTACGTTTCCTTACTGATTCGCGATGTTTGGATTGACTATACTATTAATTTTTGCCAGGGTTCTCGGTCACACATTACCAGTTGGACGAGTCAGTCACCATGGCTTGAGAATTTCATCCTTGTAGAGAAGCTGAAATCGATTGACGGCTTCGATAGTCTCCTCGTCATATTCACCAGTTATCTGCAAATGCTCTCATTGATACTCATTAAAGAAGCTTTGAAGCAATGAAACATTACCATATTCATACCTTCTCGGTGTTAAAATAGTGGCAATAAAAACTTCTTTTTTTTCTGGCTCTACGATTGGTGCAGATGGTGCAGAAGAAGATGTTGTAGTAGGAGTTGTAAATTCTGTTTCGTTAGGATTAGTAGTATTAACTGGTGTGTTTTCAAGAGGCTTCTCTATTGAGGGAGTAGGAGTATTTTGAGGGACAACTGTAGGAGTATTTTGTACTGATGAGGTCTCCACGGTTGGAAGAGAATTAGAAACTCCTCCACACGTTGTGAGAAATGTCGCATCAGATGTAGTACTGACATTTCCTGCCTTATCAGTTGTTTGTATACGATAATGATATCTATTACATGTGTTGAGGCCAGAAATAACAACAGAATGATTATTCTGAAGAGAAGCAGATACAGTAACATCCGTACCATAGGAAGATGTGGTGCCGTATGACACTGTGCTCGTGGTCAGTTCGTCGGTTGAAAATGAAAGAGCTGCTGATGTTTTTGATATGGTAGAGTCGAGATCGCTGGTGACAGGATAATTTGTATCAACACTGACTGATAATGCTGGGGAGAGGCCTGATGTACCATGACTCAATCATTCTGGATTAGAAAAAAGTACTTTTACATCATGTGTCCCAGCTGAAAGCGCAGAACTGAGGGTAATAGAATATTGACCATTTTCACAGATATCCGTGGCAGATAATGTAGTACCGTCAACGTTTATATGGACCTCGGCTCCCTCTTCACACTCTCCAGAGAAAACCGGCAAAGCTTCTTTGGTATAGTTATCGCTGGAAGATGTGCCAGTATCTTTTTCATCGACGAGATCAGGAGCAGATGCTGGAGTTGGACAAGGTCCAAAGGTAATAGTTCCAAGCACAGCACCTCCACCAGCTCCACATGCATAGTAGGCATCAACCTCTATCACATTGTGATTAATACTAGTATCATAAAAACTCACGTTTCCTGCTTCTATATATATAAAATTCTCACTTTGGTTGTTGAATGTTAAAGAGCTTACTGCGGTATTAAAAAGCATGTGGTCTGCGTCACCATTTTTACTATTATCATTAAACACTACAATCATAGGTCAGCCCATTGAGGCAAGATTTTTACTTGAGTCATGAAAAGTAAAAGTGCCTGTCGAGGATGATGAACCTTCTCTACGTTCACTAAAATTATAAAAGTGTGGATTTCCTGTGATTTCCAGTGTGCTGAAAGAATAATCATAGAATAAAGGATTTCATATAATATATCCCTGATTAGAAGAATTGTCATAAAAAACTGGATCTCCTGTGAAAGTGAGGCTATACTGAGCATTATCATAAAAAGATCAGGTGCCGGTAAAATTAACACCTACATCTGCATTATCATGTCCTTCTAGGTGATTTCATACTATATCCCCATATATATAACTACTTCCATTTACGATAATACTATCAGCTGTAAGTGTACCGCCTGTTTGTGAAGATGTGCCATTAAATGTCGCTGTCTGAGTGACATTAATATTAATAGATAATTGCGCTGTTCAGTTAAGTGTCAGATTGCGCACGGTCGGCGTACCTCCCGAATTAGAAGATAGAAAAATATACTCACTGGCATTATTTTTGACAATAACATCGTCCAAATTAGATGGCAATGAGGTTGCCTGAACGGTCAGGAGACTGTCAGTCCACCAATTGCTTAAATTGTTCCATGCTCCATCAGCGGCACCT
>CAYVZT010000074.1:0-2047 GCA_964456455.1 uncultured Candidatus Peribacteria bacterium
ATTCAGGTATATCGCAGCTTGCGAGAATAGGCTTCAAGAAGCGAGAAAAGAGCATTGGTGAGAGCACATTTGTGCCTGGTGCGATACGAGGAAGGTGGAGATTGTAGATAGTTCTGAGATATTCACTGACTTTGATGCCTTTTATCTCGGTGACATTCTGAAAAGAGAGAAAAATGCCAGCAAGAGAACGTTCTTCTGGGGGCATTTCAAGGAGATTTTTACCATCGAGAGTGATAGTTCATTCAGTGACTTCATAGGCTGGATTACCCATGATGATGCTCGCAAGAGAAGATTTCCCAGAGCCATTTCTCCCGAGAATACAGGTGTTTTTTCCTTTTTCGAAGGCGATATCAATACCATGAAGTATCTCAGTATCAGCGACAGATGCGTGTAAATTCTTGATTTCGAGCATAGAGGTATAGTAAAAGAAAACAGCAGAATGCAAATTACAATACCCCGATTCATTTGGTACTTTTGGTTGCAAAAGTACCCAAAACAATTCAGGACAGCAAAACTCGCTATAGACTGTGTTCATCTAAATACAATTTTCATCCCGCTCAGACAGTTGCTGTCCTAAAAACCCGTTTCTGTTTTCGTGTCCCTCATTCCACTCTAGTAATTAACCTATAACTGCTTTCAACGCTATTTTCGTCCATTCTTCCCAGATAGTATCAGGATTTTGCATCATCTCGTGGAGTTCTTCTGGTGTGTAAAATCCTTCATTAACTACTTCTTCACTGCCTTCTGCGGTTTTCGAATCTGTATCGATGACGTAGAGGACGCCAATGTGCACCTTACTGACCTCATCCTTTTCACTATTGATATAGCCGATAGGATTGACGGAGAGAATATTTCCATGGAGTGTGATTTCTTCTTCGAGTTCACGGATGAGTGAATCAGCGAGTATATCACCCGCTTCATCTTCTTTTTCGATATGACCACCGATACCACACGCCCATTTCCCAGCGAGACGAGTCTCGTGTGCTTCTGTGCGCTTATCTCCACGCTGATAGGCAAATATTTTTCCTTCAGTATTGCGGATAATCGCATACGAAATAGGTTGCTTGAGAGTAAAATCTACCTCCGCATCACCACGGCGCGTATAGCCGAAATTGCTGAGAATGATGCTCCGCATATCGCGTTCTTCGTGAGGGATAAAGCCCTCCGGATGAATACCATCTGGGAAAAGTGCAGTATTTGGAACAGTCACAATAAGTGTGTCGAATTTGTTCATATGTTGAAATATAGGACTAAATAGAAAAAAGTAAACTGATTAATTTGAATCTACTGGAAAACCTTGGTTTTTGAGCATATTCCTCAGGATATCTCCATAGAGAACTCATGGACAGAAATGTGTGTGATAGTGTTCCACACTTCTGGTATCAGGTTTTGTGGGAGTGATAGTTTCACGGGTAAATGAGAAATATTCTTCTCCTTTATAAAAATCTTGAACCCAAGCGTGAATGTCCTCCATTTCTGACCATGTATCATGATCAAATTCACTTGCGTGAGTATGGTGCTCGTAGGGAACGGCCATAATATGGTCTTTTGTGCCAGTGTAGGGGAATTTATTTTGTACAATCATCCATTTTTTTCATTTCCAGAGCACGGGTGTCCCAAATTTTTCTGGTTCACAAAAAGGACAATCTTCTCGACCGATAAATTTTCTATCTCAGAGAATTTTCTGATATTCTTCGCGGGTGCCAATGAGAGTCATATAATTATTTAATGTTCTTTATTGTACTTTTTATAAAAAAAGTACCAAAATTATTTAGGGGACAAAAACTCGGACAGTTTTATCAGCTTACTTCCTGGTTCATGGACCTTAAACACTTTGTCCCCTAAAAACCTGTATCCTATTATCTTCATTAAATTCCGAGTAATCGTTTCAAATCAATCACCTCGAGGTTATCGATTTTATCGACAAATGCGTCATCATGGCTGACCATGATAATGCCTCCTTCGTAGTCGTTAAGCGCTTCGGCGATTACCGGGAGGTGGCGGAAATTGATATGGTTACTTGGTTCATCGAGGATGAGGAGGTGTG
>CAYVZT010000075.1:0-1807 GCA_964456455.1 uncultured Candidatus Peribacteria bacterium
CAAAAAAATGAAATCTCTGGACTGCGCGATGTATCGTGACAGTTCTCAGTTCTTTAATGGGTATCCGACGACGGAATACACACGGCCTTCAGAAATGAGGCCAGGACTACATCAAACGCACCAAGGACAAATTTTGCCTTTCATTTTTTATTACTGAAGAACATTTGAATTTCGAAGATATTCGTCTCCAACCAGAAGACCCCTATCTGGACCGTTGGATGTATACCCTGATTCCACTCGTGAATAAGAATGCCACATACGAGCATTTTATGGAGGCAAATTGAGTCGAACCAACCTATTCGTTCATAAATCCCTTTTGGAGATTATTTCTCATGAAATTAGGCAATATTTTTAGTTTTTTCTCTCTTTTTGAACATCTGATAAAAAAACTCTGGCTTCCCAGAACACAAAAAACCTATGAAAGACTCGGAAAACCGTGGGGAGTCGTTATCTCTGATACCATGCTTAAATTCCATGATCAGGATGTAAGAAAAGAATATAGAGATAATTAATTCTTTTCAGCTTTTTCTAAATCATCCCGCCACGCTTTTAGTAAAGAGTCTCTTTCTTGTTTAATACTTAGAAATTTTTCCATATCCATTTTTTCGCCTTTTCTTAATCCTCTCATCGATGTTACTAAAAACTCAGTACATCTAACAAATAACTTCCCATATCCTGTTTTAAAATCTTCGTTTTCTGGGTGTTTTTCTTGATATAACTTCCAAAAATTATCAAAGACAGGATATTTTGCTTCTATTTTTTGTTTGTACGTTTCGTACTTTGTCTTTTCGTAAGCCCTAAATCGATCCATTAATTCTCCTATATTTCTCAAAAGAGTTAGTTGCAAAAGAAGTGTTACGCGTTTTTTTTCGTTACGAATATTTCCTATTCTTTCCATGGCTTCTTCGAGAGGAGATGGAGTGAAATATTTCCTTGTACAGTGCTGACATGCCAGATTTTCGACCGCTAAATGGCAACGCACTATTGCTGCATCTACATTTCTCACATCCCCATCATCCGCTAATTCGTGGTCATTAGTGCATGTAGTTATAAGCAAAACCATACTCTGTTATTATAATAATTATAATAACTTTTTTGTCAATAAGCGCTCTAGTAAGAAAATTGTTTTTTTATTCCTACTTTTCCTCTTCTTCTTCTCGTTCGCGGACGATGCTCATAGAGGTCACTGCATCATCGTCTTTGAGACGAGTGAGGATAACTCCTTGAGCGACACGACCTGTCAATCTGACATCTTTGAGAGGCATACGGACAGTTTGACCAGATTTTGTGACGAGGAGGAAATCAGCTGTTTTTCGATCATCTTCTGTGAGCATAGCTGCGGAGACTATTTTGCCAGTTTTCGGAGTAACAGCACCGACTTTGACACCTGATCCGCCTCGACCTTGTGAGCGATAATCCTCGATATCGGAGAGTTTACCGAGTCCACGACTTGAAGCAGTAAAGACGTATTTCATTTCTTTTGAAACCACTGAAGCGGTGACGAGAGTATCCTTGCCTTTGAGACGGATACCGCGGACACCCATAGCAGAGCGGCCCATGGCACGGACATCAGTTTCTGGGAATTGGATGGCTTGTCCTTCGTTTGAGACGAGGAGCATCATATCTGAGCCGCTCGTTGGACAGACCCAGCCTAGATTATTCCCTTCTTCGACCTTCATGACGATGAGACCAGAAGAACGAATATTGGTGATTTCAGTGCGTTCGAGACGTTTTACCGTACCATCAGTTGTCGCGAAGAAGAGGAATGGTTTGTTGGCTTCTTCAGCATTGAGAATCGTCGAAATCG
>CAYVZT010000076.1:0-1607 GCA_964456455.1 uncultured Candidatus Peribacteria bacterium
AGAGGTCTTTTGCCTTCATGACCTTGAAGTGTGTGATTTGACCGTTGTGTGTCATCTTCTCGTATTCAGCGTATTTGCGTTCAAAAGCAGAACCGTAGATGTGGTGGAGATCAGGGACATCAGATGGAGAAAAGAGTGTCCAATCAGCATCTTCTTGCACGCGTTTCATAAAGAGATCAGGGATCCATGCCGCTGTATTCATATCATGCGTACGACGACGTTCATCACCAGTATTTTTACGAAGTTCTGAAAAGTCTGGGAAATCAAGATGCCAACACTCGATGTACGCACAGAGCGCACCTTTTCGCTTACCGCCTTGGTTGACGGCTACAGCAGTATCGTTTGCGATTTTGAGGAACGGAATCACACCCTGAGATTCACCATTTGTTCCCTTGATTTTTGAGCCAGTTGCACGGATGTTTGTCCAGTCATTTCCGAGACCTCCTGCCCATTTTGAGAGCTGAGCATCATCGGCAATGATTTTGAAAATTGAGTGGAGATCATCATCAACCGTTGAGAGGTAGCATGATGAGAGTTGTGAACGTTTTGTACCAGAATTGAAGAGCGTCGGAGTTGAGCTCACGAAGTGGAGCTGAGAGAGCTGATTGTAGAATTGGATTGCCCATTTTTCTTTGTCTGTTTCTCGTTTTGCGAGACCCATCGCGACACGCATCCAAAATGCTTGTGGGAGTTCACGACGATTTTTCTCATGGTGGATGAAGTATCGGTCGTAGAGGTTTTGGACTGAGAGGTAGGTGAGAATATTGTCTCGGT
Source organism: uncultured Candidatus Peribacteria bacterium (assembly GCA_964456455.1). Classification (GTDB taxonomy): domain Bacteria; phylum Patescibacteriota; class Gracilibacteria; order BD1-5; family JAGOOR01; genus JAGOOR01. Next base: position 775 of record CAYVZT010000076.1, read on the forward strand.
CTGGATCGACAGCTTCTGCGAGCTTATCGAGGTCAAAGGAAAGTAAATCAGATGAGAGGTGCTCTGTTTCGACGAGGAATTTGATATTGTATTTAAAAGCCTCTCGGTAACACTTGGTAAATCCTGCATTTTTCATATCAGAAGAACCGATGAGGTCCTTGTAATAGTTCATGAGAAAGAGTTTCGCAGCGAGGTATGAATACTGAGGATCGCGCTCGATATAGCTCTTCGCCGTCATGATAGTCGCCTGAGCGATATCACGAGAGTGGATACCATCAAAGATATTGGTATGGAAATTGCTCACGAGCAAGTCGAGATCGATAGCAGGGTGACCATTGGCAGCGAGCTCGAAGACACGACGAACTTTGCTCATATCAAATGCTTCGACTTTGCCGTCACGTTTCTGGACCTTGAGTTCTTGTTTTTCGATTTTTTCTTCGACGATTTCATTTCTCTCTTCTATACGCTTTTGACGGTAGGTGATATATTCTTTTGCGACTTCATAGCGACCTGAGCGCATGAGGTGGAGCTCGACGGCATCCTGGATATCCTCGACACTTGGGACATATTCTGTACCACCAAATCGAGTCTGGAGGGCGAGAATAATCTCAGTCGTAATCTGAGGAATAAAGGTGATATCATTGTAGCCGATAGCGACGCAAGCCTGCTCGATAGCATTTTCGATACGAGAGCGGTCAAAGGGAACAAGCTCATTATTGCGCTTGCGGATGGAGTCCAGAGTCATACGACAACTGTATTAAAAAATAAGAATGAAAATTGAGAAGTTTTTGGGTTGGTAGAAAAGTCGACCAAACACAACATCTTGTGTCCAA